>PLZH01000158.1 GCA_003152055.1 Burkholderiales bacterium | reverse complement strand
CGCGCTCGATGCGCTGACGCGCGAGAAGATGAACCTCGAGCTGCTGCGCATCTGGAGGCAGTCGGGCAAAACCATCCTCTTT
Organism: Burkholderiales bacterium; assembly: GCA_003152055.1. GTDB lineage: Bacteria > Pseudomonadota > Gammaproteobacteria > Burkholderiales > Burkholderiaceae_C > Schlegelella_A. The sequence continues at coordinate 11,760 of PLZH01000158.1, read as the reverse complement.
GTCACGCACGGCATCTCCGAGGCCGTGTTTCTCGGTACGCGCGTCGTCGTCTTCACTGCCGGACCGGCGCGAATGGCAGACAACTTCGAGATCGACCTGCCGCGCCCGCGCACCCTCGACATGAAGACACACGAAGCCTTTGGCGCCTACACGCGACGCATCTACAAGCTGCTCGGTATGGAGTAGCAGTAGCAGCCTCTAGTGCACGAGCCGATTGAAGTAGCCGAGCATCTCGTCGATCTCGTTCGACTTGTCGAACACCCGGTCGGCGCCGAGCTCGACGCACTTGGCGCGGATCTCCGGTGTCGCGTGATTGCTGAGCACGACGCGGCGTACCGACGGATCGAGCTTCGCGATCTGCTTCAGCACGCCGAGCCCGGAACCCGACTTCAGGAAAATGTCGACGATGACGAGATCGCAGGCATGCTGCGGATCGAGCAGCCAGGCGACCGCCGCGCGCTCGTCTTCGGCGCAACCGACGACGTCGATCGGCGCGTTCTCGTGCAGTGCTTCTGTGAGGTTGTCGCGGATGACTGAACTGTCTTCGACAACGTAGGTTCGCAATCGGCTACGACTCTTGGCGGGCTCGAGCATTTGCCTCGATTTTCGGCACAATCCGCCGCGCGCGCGGTAGGTCGCCGGGCAGCAGGCCGGGTCCTGGCCATCACCTCCGGGCGTCGGACTGATCCGACCGCCGGCCTCCGGCCGCTGGCGGCCACTCGGCCGGCGGCATGGCGGAGGTCGACGCGAGATCGGGCACCACGGCACTGCCAAAACCCTTGCAGTCGAGCGAATCGAGCGCGAGCCGGCCAGCGTGGATCGACAGCCGCACCCGGCCGTTGTGCTCTTCATAGAGATCGGGATGCGCCCGCAGGAACGCCTGCGCCTCGGCGTCGGGCCGGCCGGCGAAGCCGTCGATGAAATGATGGCCGTTTCGCTCGACGTCGGCCAGGCCGAGCAGAGCGACGAGGGCCAGATCCTGTTGCACGGCGAGTCCGGCCTGCGTCGTCAGGTCTTCGCCGGAAAGAAAATACGAGCCGTCTCCTTCCGCGTTCCAGAGGCGGCAGCGTGCCAGGTTGACGAGCGATCGGTAGAAGCCCTTGCAGGCTTTCGACGAGACGCCGGCGTAGCCGAGCGAGCGGGCGCGCACGAACGCGTCGAGCTCGCCGTCGGACTCGTCGATGATGACCGGCCGGTACCGCGCCAGCGGCGCGATGCTGCGCGCCAGCGCGACCTGTCGCTTGATCGGCTGCTCGATGAAGAGCGTCGCCGCGCAGAGCTTTTGCAAGGCCGGCTCGGCCTCCATGGCGCTCCAGAGATCCACCACCGCCTCGACGTCTTCATACTGCTCGTTGCCGTCGAGCGTCACGTGCAAGGGGCCGGCGATGGTGTCGAGCACGCTGGCGATCTTCACGAGCCGCTCGACATCGGCTTGCCGGTCGCCGCTCACCTTGAGCTTGAAGCAGCGCTGACCGTAAGCGGCGACGACTTCGTCGAGGGTCTCGGGCAAGCCGTCGTCGACCCGCGTGCCGGCGGCCTGATCGTCGGCGACGATCGGATCGACAAGGCCGACCGTGTGCCTCGCCTCGATGCTGCGAACCGGCTCGAGGCCGGCGAGAAAGGTCGTGAAATCGAACTGGCCCAGGTCGGCGATGATCGGATGCGGCGCCATGCCGGCCAGGTTGCTGCGCATCGCCGTCCAGAAACTCGCGCCGACGAGGCGGCAGATCACATCCATGACGGCGCGGTCGAGCAGCGCAGCGCCATAGCTCGCGACGAGCGCCGGCAGGTCGAGCTCGCGGGCAGCGCGCATCTGGTGCCGATAGTTGTCGGCGAACAGGTCGAAGGCCGTGCACGACGGCGCCGCCTGGTACGCCTCGGCGGCGATCTCGATCGACTTGCGCAGCTGGTGCTGGTTCTGGGCGTCGCTGAGCGCCGGGTTCTTGTCGAACCACTTCGCGGCGAGCATCTCGGCGGCGTAGCCGAAGCCTTCGCGCCCGTCGTCGAGGCGGACCCGGACGCGAACGATGGCCTGCAAGCCTTCGGTGAGCGTGATGACGCCGAAGCGAAACGGCATGCGCAGGCGAAAGGGCTGCTCGAACGCCTCGACACCGAGAACCTTGACCCGAGGCGCGGGAATCGCGATCGCCATGGCGCCGATTCTGGGCCCAGGCGCCAGCCGAAACGATTCGGGATGTGTGGCTGGCGCTTTGGCCGTGATCAGCGGAGCCAGCGCTCGAGGTTTGCAGCGACGAAAGCGTCGTCGCCAAGGTCGGCGTGCACCTCGAGCACGCGGTCGATCTCTTCGGCCTGGCCAGGGCTCAGGCCTTCGTTCGGATCGAGGCACCACGTTCCTTCGAGGAGGCCCTGGCGGCGCAACACTTCGTGGCAACCGGCGATGCAGCCATGGAAGTGGTGGGCGACGTCGAAGAAAGCGCTGTTGCAATCGGTGACGCGGCTGTCGAGCGCGAGCAGCTCGCCGTCGATCGCCGCCCCGCTCGCCACTGCCGCGTTGCAGCGCTCGAGCAATTCGAGAGCGCGCTTCGTCCACACCGACCAGTGGCCGAGCAGGCCGCCGCGAAAGCGCACCGTGACCGGCCTGCCGTCGCGCATGGCCGCAAATGGCGTGACGAGGTCGAGCACGATGTGATCGTCGTTGCCGGTATAGAGGACGACCCGCTCCTCGGCGCGCGCCGCGACGACACCACGCACGACGTCGAGCGTGCGATAGCGGTCGAAAGGCGCGACCTTGATCGCGACGACGTTGCCGATCGCCGCGAAGCGCGCCCAGAACGCCGCGCCGAGCTCGAGGCCGCCGACCGCCGGCTGCAGATAGAAACCGACCAGCGCGATCTCGCGGGCCACCGCTTCGCAGTGCGCGATCAAGGCGTCGTCGTCCTCGCCCTTCAGCGCCGCCAGGCTGAGGAGGCCGGCGTGGTAGCCGAGCCCGACCGCGAGCCGCGCTTCGGTGACGGCTTGCGCCGTGCGACCGCAGACGCCCGCGACCATCACCGGCGGCGGCGCCTGGCGCGGCCAGGCACGCGCCGTTTCGATCGCCTGGCCGAGCACGGTTTCATAGAGCCCGGCTTCGCGGATCGCGAACTGCGTCGTGTGCACGCCGACAGCGAGGCCGCCGGAGCCGGCATCGAGGTAATAGCGCGTCAGGGCGCGCTGGCGCCTGGCGTCGAAGCGGCGCCCGGCATCGAGGGCGAGCGGATGCGCCGGGATGACCAGGCCTTCGCGCAGCCGACGGCGCAGCGCATCGGCATCGCGCCAGGTATCGAGCGAGATCACTGCCTGCGCGTCCATCAACCGAACTCGGGGCCGGCGAGGGCGAAGCTGCGTTCGCCGACGACGGGCGGGTGCGCGGCGCCGAGCGACATGCGAAAAAAAGGCCGCTGACGGTGAAAGCCCTGCCGCTCGAGCCAGGCGGCGATCTCGCGCCGGCTCGTAGGCACGTCGAGAAACACCGGCTGCTTCGAGGCCGCCAGCGCGGCGCCGAGCAAGACGATCGCCTGCCCGGCGCCCGATGCGACGAGCGGCCCGATCTGCGTCGCGCGACGACCTTCGCGGGCGATGACGAAACCGCGCGTGTCGGCCGAGAGCCACGCCCGCGTCCCGGCGCGGAACAAGAAGCTCTCGAGCAGGAAGCGGCGGTCGAGGCCGGTCGCCGAACGATCGAGCGACGCGATGCGATCGATGTCCGACGCATCGGCGAGGCGAGGTGGCTCGGCAGCGATCGCGACATCGCCTTGTCCGCTCGACTGCCAGCGCTCGAACCCGAATCCGGAGGCGAAACCGAGGCTTCGATACACCGCCGCGCCAGCCGGAGTGGCGTCGAGAAGCGGCAGCGCGCCCGCTGCTTGCAGGTGCGCGAGGCATTCGCGCATCAGGGCGCTCGCCAGGCCGCGATGGCGCCAGCCTTCGGCGACCAGCACCATCGAGATCCAACCTGCCTCCGCGCCATAGGGCAGCGCCGCCGCCGTCGCGACGAGGCCACCCGCGGCGTCGCGGCAGCCGAGCGCCCGGCCGTGTTGGATGAAGAGGGCCCAGTCGTCGGCGGTCTGGTTCCAGCCGGCCGCGTCGGAAAGCGCGAGGCCGCCTTCGACGTCGCCCAGCGTCAGCGCCTCGATGCGCGGCACCTCTCGAAGCCCGGTCAACGTGCGTGCTTCCTGCACCTCAGAAAGTACCATCGCGAACCTCGAACTTCGTCGGCTTGCCGAGGCTCGGCCCGTCGTTCGCGATCCAGTCGGCGACCCAGTCGAGCATCGTCTCGAGCGGCACCGTCGGCGGCCCGAAAAGACGCGCCGCTTCGCTGGCGTCAGAAAGCAGCGCCGTCTCGGCTTCGCGTCCGGCGATGTTCGCGGCGACGCCGAAGCGCTCGCCGAGTTGTGCGGCGAGCGTTCGCACCGAAAGCGCTTCGAGCCCGGTGCAATTGATGACGCTCGAAGGCGCCGTGCAGTGCGCGAGGCAGCGCAGCACCTGGGCGTTGGCATCGCCCTGCCAGATGACGTTGACGTAGCCCATCGTCACGTCGACCGGTTCGCCGCGATGGACCTTCGCTGCGATGTCGAAAAGCACACCGTAGCGCATGTCGATCGCGTAGTTGAGCCGCACGATGCGGCCCGGCGTGCCGTGACGCGCCGAGAAGTACTCGAACATGCGCTCGCGGCCGAGGCAAGACTGCGCGTACTCGCCGATCGGGCCGACGCGGCTCGCCTCGCCTGGCGCCGCTTCGCCGATGTGCGTCAGCGGATAGACGTTGCCCGACGAGAAAGCGACGATGCGAGCGGCCCTGAAACGCTCGGCGACGAGCGTCGGCACCCAAGTGTTCATCGCCCAGGTGAGCGGCGTGTTGCCGCTGGCGCCGAACTTGTGGCCGGCCGCGAAGACGACGTTCGGGGCATCGGGCAAGGCCTCGATCGCGACGCGGTCGAGGAGGTCGCAGGCGATCGTCTCGATGCCCCAGCGCTCGAGCCGATCGCGCACCGCGGCGTCGCTGAAGCGGGCGACGCCGACGACGCGGCGCCCGGGCGTCGCGTTTTTCGCCAGACGCGCCAGCGTCGGTCCCATCTTGCCGGCGACGCCGAGGATCATGAGATCGCCTTGGACCTTCGCCATGTCGGCGACGAGGGCCGGGCCCGGCGCGGCGAGAAAGGCCTCGAGCTCGTCGACCGACGCGAAGCGCATGGGCAGAGTCGGACTTTCGGTGTGGAACGGGATCATCTAGTGGCAGTCGGCGCAGCGCCACAAAGCGCGCCGGACGAGTCTAGTGGATCGGTTGCGCAGCAGCGAGCGGGTGGCCGAGAATCGGCCGATGACACCGCCTCCTGCCGAAAAGATCGTCCGCATCGGCGGCGCCTCCGGTTTCTGGGGCGACAGCATGGTCGCCTCGCCGCAGCTCGTCCGCTCCGGCCAGATCGACTACCTCGTCTTCGACTACCTCGCCGAGACGACCATGGCGATCCTCGCGGCGGCACGCGCGAAAAGGCCCGAGCTCGGCTACGCGACCGATTTCGTCGACATCGCCATGCGCTCGGTGCTGCCCGAGATTGCCGCAGCCGGCATCAAGGTCGTGAGCAACGCCGGCGGCATCAACCCGCATGGCTGTGCCCAGGCGCTCGCCAAGCTCGTCGCCGCAGCCGGCCTGCCGCTGCGGATAGCCGTCGTTGAAGGCGACGACGTGAGCGCGCAGCTGCGCGACCTCTGTGCCGCCGGCCAGCGCGACATGTTCACCGCCGAGCCCTTGCCCGAGCGCGTGCTGAGTGCCAACGCCTATCTCGGCGCGCTGCCGATCGCGCGCGCCCTCGACGCCGGCGCCGACATCGTCATCACCGGCCGTTGCGTCGACAGCGCCGTGACGCTCGGGTCGCTGATGCACGAGTTCGGCTGGGCCAGCGACGATTTCGATCGGCTCGCCGCCGGCAGCTTGGCCGGCCACATCATCGAATGCGGCTGCCAGGCGACGGGCGGCCTCTTCACCGACTGGCAGAGCGTGCCCGACTGGGCGACGATCGGCTATCCGATCGCCCTGTGCCGCGCCGACGGCAGCTTCACGCTGACCAAGCCCGAAGGCACGGGCGGGCTCGTCACGCGTGCCGCCGTCGCCGAGCAACTGCTCTACGAGATCGGCGATCCGGGCGCCTATGTGCTGCCCGACGTCATCTGCGACTTTCGCCATGTCGAGATCGAGCAGGCGGGCGAGCACCGGGTTCGCGTGAGCGGCGCGCGCGGCCTGCCGCCGACCGACGCGTACAAGGTTTCGGCGACGACGATGCAAGGATTTCGCGCCGCGGGAACGCTTGTCATCGTCGGCATCGACGCGGTGCAGAAAGCCGAGCGCACGGCAGCCGCGATCCTCGAGCGGACACGGACGCTGCTCGCCGAAGGCGGCTTCGCCGACTTCAGCGCGACTCACGTCGAAGTGCTCGGCGCCGAAGCCTCGTACGGCCCGCACTCGCGGGCACGCGGCGCGCGCGAGGTAATGATGCGTGTCGTCGCCGATCACGCCGACCGGCGTGCGCTCGAGCTCTTCGCGCGCGAGATCGCGCCGGCCGGGACCTCGTGGTCGCCGGGCACGACCGGGGCCGGTGGCGGCCGGCCCGGCGTTTCACCGCTCGTGCGGCCGCTCGCCTTCATGATCAACAAGCACGCCGTCGATACGGCGTTCACGCTCGCTGACCATCGTCACCCGGTCGCCATGCCGCTGTACGGGGGCGTTGTGCCACGTCCGGCCGAGGCCGCCGTGCCGGCCTTCGTCGCCAATACGCAAGAGGCGACGCAGACGCTTCCGCTCATTCGCCTCGCCTGGGCCAGAAGCGGCGACAAGGGCAACGTCTCCAACGTCGGCGTCGTCGCGCGCCGCCCCGAGTGGCTGCCGCTGCTCTGGGACCGGCTCACGCCCGAGCGCGTCAAGGCTCATCTCGCGCATCTTGTCGCAGGCGGCGTCGAGCGTTATTACCTGCCCGGCATCGCAGCGATCAACTTCATGCTCTACGAAGCGCTCGACGGCGGCGGCCCGGCCTCGCACCGCCTCGATCCGCTCGGCAAGGGCATGGCGCAGCTGCTGCTCGACATGCCGATCGACGTGCCGCTGACGATCGCCAGCGAAGCCGGCGCATAGCAGACATTGCCGTGGTTCGGCCGCACGCCGATGCAGAGACGGTGCCGCCGGATAGCCGCGACGCGCCTACCAGCCGACCGTGCGGCCGGCCAGGCTGCCGACGGTGGCGAGCAGCTCGTGTGGCTCGACCGGCTTCGACAGGTGCACCTGGTATCCCACCCGCATGGCCCGGGTGCGGTCCTCGGAGCGCGCGAAGGCGGTGAGGGCAATGGCCGGCGTCCGGCCACCGCGCTGCGGCGCACGACCGAGAAGCGCGACAGCGCCAGGTTGTTCAGATCGATGAAGCTCTGCAGCAGGCCGCCCGAGGGATCGAGCTTGACGGCGAGGCGGCCTTCGGTGAAATCGATCTGCACCTTGTGTGCGCCCTCGACGAGGCAGTTGCGCACCTCGGTCTCGTGCTCGCGAAGCAGGTCTTCGATGAAGCGCTCGCGCGGGTAGCCGCGCAGCTCGGTCTCGGGATAAAGCCGGCTCAGCGCCGATGGCAAGATCCCCGCCTGCTTGACCGGCGCGTGGGCATAGCGCTGGGCGATCTCGAGATAGCGGTCGGCGAAGCGGCCGTAGCGAAACGACCCGCGAGTCAGCCGCGGCATACGGCGCGTATGGCCGGCGGCGATCGGGATCTTGAAGCCTTCGGCATCCAAGTTGGGCATGCCGTGCACGCAGTAAGTCCAGAAGTTGTGGTACTCGCGCTGCTCGCCGTCGCTGATGACGGGGGAACCGGTGGCCCCGAAGCGCTCGATCGTGTCGCGGACGGCGGCCTCGTGGAGCGGATCGAGACGCGGGTCGTCGCCGTCGATCGTCGCCAGCGTGTCGAGCAGGCGCAATGGCCCGGGGGATGCTACCGATGGGTTCGGTCGGCAGAGGCATGACTTCTCGCAGCGAAGATGCGCTTCGGAGATTTTGCCGCCGGTTCGCGCGAGACGCGACAATGATTCTGACGCGCCCGGCAGGTATCGAACCTGCAACCCCTGCCTTCAGAGAGATCAGTCCGGGGGACGTTCTTGGACGGCGCTGAACCCCGTTTTACGAGGTAAACTGTCTGAAGGCATCCTAAGAAATGCAAGGTGGTTTAGGATACTTTTAGGATATTTTTAGGACACCTTGAACAGAGGGTGCCATGGCACATCGTCTCGACACGGTCGAGGGCCGCGGAAGGCTCAAGGCTCGCCGTTCACCGTACTGGCAAAGGGTATCGACCGGCTGCCATGTCGGCTTCAGAAAGCTTGATTCGGGTAGCGACGGGACGTGGCTCGCTCAGGCATACGATGCCGCGACCCAGAAGCAGACTCGACGCAGCCTCGGGTCCTTTGGAAGCAGCCCCTCCCATCTGCGATTCAACGCAGCGAAAAAGGCGGCCGAGGCGTGGTTCGAGCACCTGGGCAGAGGCGGAAGCGTCGACACCCTTACCGTTCGAGAGGCGTGTGAGGAGTACGTCGCCTCGGTGCGCATGAACGGTAGAGAGTCCACGGCGGCGGACATCGCGGCCCGGTTCAAACGGCGCATCTACTCCGAGAAGATCGCCGGCATCGACTTGCCGAAGCTCACGCGCAGGCATGTCGAGACGTGGCGTTTGAATTTGACGACGACGCCCGTGGTCATCAATCCGCACGCCAAGAAGCCGAGAACGCGAGTGCGGGCATCGTCATCCATCAATCGAGACATGGCAGCGCTTCGCGCGGCGCTGAATCTGGCGCACGACAACGGCGCCGTCACCAGTGACATGGCCTGGCGGGTAGCGTTGAGGCGAATCGAGAACGCAGACAGGAGTCGAGACGCCTACCTGGATCGAGCCCAGCGCGGGTCCCTGATCGCAAACGCTCCCCCCGACCTTGCACTGTTTCTTCAGGGTCTGTCAGTGATTCCACTTCGGCCTGGAGCGCTGGCTGCGTTGAAGGCGGCGAGCTTCGAGAAAAGGCTGAGCGTGCTGACGATCGGCAAAGACAAGTCTGGCGGCGACAGACGGATCAAACTGCCTAAGCAGACGAGCACATTCTTTGGCGCGCAGGCAAGAGGCAAACTTCCTTCGGCCCCGCTTCTGGCTCGGGCCGACGGAAAGCCTTGGGACAAGGATTCCTGGAAAAAGCCCGTAAAGGCAGCGGCCCGTGCAGCAGGACTCTCCGACAACATCACCGCATATGCCATGAGGCACAGCACGATCACGGATTTGGTGACGGGGGGGCTCGATCTCTTGATGGTGGCGCAAGTCAGCGGGACGAGCGTCGACATGATTGAAAAGCACTATGGACACCTCCGAGCCAATCTTGCCGTGGCTGCGCTGGCCGCGTTGACGCTCTGAGGGCAGAAATACCTGGACGCCGCCCCGGGACGTTCAGCCCTCCATAGCAAGGGCCTCCTGGCGAAGCACAATGCTCGCGGCGTTCCCTTGCCGGGAAAGGCTGTGGCGATCTACTTCCCAAGTCGCCGGCACCGACGGGCCGAGTGATTGCCACTGCGGCGACTCCGAGCTGGTCGCACATCCCGCCAAGCCGACAACCACGACGAGCGTCGAAAACCAGGGTGCGCAACGTAGCCCAGAGTTCTGATGGCCTGAATGGGTTGAGCGTCCATACTGCACTCTGTGCGAACGTGTCATGGCCGAGATTCGCCTACGGGCGCGGTGCCGCGGATCAGAGCAGATCCTCCGCGACGAACGGCGCCAGCAGCCGCATCTTCAGGCGCGGCAGCCAGTCGTCGCTGGGCTCTTGGGTGTGAACGCTCTGCCGGCCCTCGGCATCGGTTTCTACCCACTCGATGTGCTCGCCGTCGGCCGACAGGCGCAGCTTGTAGGCGCCGCTGGCGAGGCTTTCGCGGAACAGGCGGATCACGGTCTCGGCGACTGCGGGGCTGTCGATCACGAGCCCGACCTCCGTGTTCGAATGCTCGGAGCGGCCGTCGAGGTTCATCGAGCCGATGAACACGAGCCGGTGGTCGATGGCCGCGGCCTTGGCATGCAGGCGACTGATCGAGCGCCCGAAGTTGCCCAGACGCTGCGTGTTCCGGCTGAGCGACGGGCCAATCTCGTAGATGCGGACGCCCGCCTTGAGCATGTCGAGACGGTAGCGCGCGTAGCCGGCGTAGACCAGCGGCTCGTCGGTCGAGCCCAGCGAGTTGGTGACGAGGGTGATGCGCCTGTTCTCCTCCGTGGCGCCGACCGCCCGGATCATGGCCATGCCGCGCTCACCGGGAATGAAGTACGGCGAGGCGATGTCGACCTCTCGCGTCGCGGCGGCGAACAGGGCGAGCGTCTGGTCGGTGACCGTGGGCCCCGTCTCGGGACGCTCGCCGCCGGCGGCCTTGTCGGGCGTGTCGGCGAAGACGCGCGCTGGCGCGAGCTCGAGGACGACGCGGCCCGCATCGAGCTGCTCCGCCACCGGCGTCTGGCCGAGCACGTCATTCGGGCGCTCTTCCACGCGCGGCCGGCCCGCAGCGACGATGGCGTCGAAGCGCTGCCGCGCCTCGGGCAGCGGCACGGTCTCGGCGACGCTGCCGATGGGATACGCCTGCTCGCTGTTCCAGTAAGCGTCGAACACGGACGACAGCTCGCGTACGACACGGCCCGAGGAAAGAACGTCGAGATCGATGAAGTTCGCCTCCGGGCTTCGCATGAAGTACTCCTCGGCGATATTGCGCCCTCCGGAGACGGCAAAGCTGTTGTCGGCGATGAACAGCTTGTTGTGCATCCGGTGGTTGATGCGGCCGAACTCGTGCAGCGAGAACAGGATGCGCCGCCCGAACGAACCCGCCCGCGACGGCAGTGGATTGAACAGGCGGACTTCGACCCCCGGGTAGGCGGCCAGGCCGGCGAAGAGCGGGTCTTCGCCCGCGGTGTACAGGTCGTCGACCAGCAAGCGCACGCGCACGCCGCGGCGCGCTGCGTCGCGGAGCTCGCGCAGGAACTGGCGCCCGAGATCGTCGTCCTGGATAAGGTAGTACTGCACATCGAGCGACTTCTGCGCCCGACGCGCCAGGGCGATGCGCGCATCGAAGGAAGTCTCGCCTTCGGGGAGCAGCCTGAAGCCGGACAGCGATGGCTCTCGGGGCGCCAGCGAGGCCGTGGCCACGCGGCCGAGCGCCGTGTCGGCAACATTGGTCAGCGCCCGGACGGGCGGAGCGGGCACGCGCGAGGGCAGCGACGCGCAGCCGGTGATGCCGACCAGAATCGATAGCAAGACCAGAAGGAGGCGTCTCATCGCACGAATCATCCCCGATCGAAGGCGCCGATTTCTGACGCCTGCGCCATCAATAGATCCAGCGCTGGACTGTTGGCAAGTTACCGCGTCGCTCGGCTACGTGGCCGCCCTCATTGCCAGTTCATTAGTGCGAGTTGTCAGACTGTTCGTACTTTGACACATGTTGTTGTCCCGATTCGCGCCGCCATGTCCATGCTCGTGGCTGTGCTCGTGCTCGGCGACGACAACCGGATATGTACGTCCGTCGCCGCAAACGCCGCGTGTGGTCATTGGTTCGCGCCGGCCTGGCGTGGCCTGGGGCCATGTTCTCGCTTCTCGGTGAGACTGCGGGCGCACCAGCGGGGGCAATCGCTCAGGTGATGGGGGCACAAGCCGAGCGCGATTGCGGAGGGCTACAGGCCGCGCTCGATCCACGCGCTACAGCCGTATCCGGAGAGATAGAGCGCT
>PLZH01000263.1:12507-17975 GCA_003152055.1 Burkholderiales bacterium | reverse complement strand
GGGCTGCGGAAGGTGACCGTGCCGAGGTCACCATGAAGATCGTCGTTCGCGTCGAGCTGATCCCCGACTGGGGTGAAGGAGCATAGTGTGGAGCTCGGTCGAATCGATCGTCCGAGTCAAACACTTGAGCCCGAGGCGGTAGGTCTCACGCTTGAAGACGGTAAGCGGCTGCTTCATAGCCTTCAGCAGTCGATCTCACGGCGAAGCTTCGCGAGTGCAAAGCGCAATCAGAAGAGCCAATCCCAGAAAACGTAGCTCGATTTCTCGAGGAGCTCCAGCGCGTGGCTGCCTGAATACCCCCAACTTTTGAACACTCCCCAATCGATCAGAGGGCGCCGCGTAGACGTCAGTCTGCAAGCGGGACACATTTGCTTCGTTCTACGCCTTGCGCCCGACTCAGCGTGTTTCCACACGGCCTCGACCCACTCCGGTCATAGAAATGCCGAGCTGAATCGTCTTCGAGCAGCTATTGGTGAAGTTGCATCGGTGAAGCCGGAGGCGATCCGTTGGATTAGCGTCGACGCGCTTTGCGCGCCGTGCTTCACAGGCGTCCGCAGTCCGCTGCCAGCAGCAGGTGCGTCAGATCGTGATAGCGCTGGGCATTCAGCCCGGTGAGGCCTTCGATGCGTTGGAGCCGCGAGTAGATCGTGTTGGCATGCACGTGCAGGCCACGCGCGGCACCTTGTACGTTCATGTGGGCATCGGCAAAAGCGCGCAATGTTTTCACCAGCTCGCCCTGAGACTTGGCGTCGGCGTCGCGAAGGCAGGCAAACCACGCCGGAAGCGCAGACTGCACGTACTCGACGCCGCGATGAATCAGCAATCGTCGGATCGACAGCGAGTAGAACGGAACGACACGCTCGCTGACACTGGCGAAGTCGAGGGCCACAGTGGCCTCATGCAGGCCGCGCGGAATCAGAGACGGCGAAGCCTGATCGCCAGACAGGCCCACCAAGACGGCAGGGCCAAGACCCAGCAGCCGTTCCTTGACCCGATCGGCGAGGTTCGCTTGCGGTGCGGTCCAACCCGATACGCGTCGGATGTCAGAGAACACGGCCGTGACCAGGTTGCTGCGCACGCCGACAAGCACCCGCACCGAGAGCGAAGCCATGCACTCCACCATCGCGTCGGCAATGCGTTGTGCGCGTGCCGTGTTTTCCATCTCGAGTGGGTCGGTGGCTTGCGCCAACGCGACGCAGAAGCGCAGTCTTTGCTCAAGGTAGCCCGCGCGCTTGAGCAGGCGAACAATGCGGGTATCCGACTCGTCAAAGCCGCCGACGAGAATGCCCAGCAGTTCGGCGCGACGGTCACCCTCGGCTTCGGCGAAGACGCTGGCATGCGCAACATACGCTACCGCAAATACGATGCTGATGGCGCCGGTGTATTGCGTCAGTACCTCAGCCAGCGCCGCGAGAGCCGGTTCGCGGTCTCGAGACCTGGGTGTCGCGACCCCGCCGCGGAGCCAGCGGGAAAACATGGGAAGCATCCAGCGATAGGCCTGCAGGGTCGCTTCGATCGGGAATCGTTGCCCGGCACGGTGGCGGGCGTACACGCGGACGAATTCGAAGTCGCGCACTGCTCCGCCGTCAAGCAGGCGACACAGCTCTGCGATGTGCGCGCCCGCATGACGTTCGAGATCGGCAAGCAGTTCCGGGCTGGCAGCAACGCTGAATGCCGGGATCGCGGCGACAACGGCCTCACTCGCAAGTCGTGCCCACTCCGGAACTTGCTCGTTCAGCGGCGCGGTGGCGGGCGCCCGCAGGCCGAACTTCGACAATGCCTCCAGGGACTGCACGAGTCCAAGGTCTACACCTGCAACGTCCATGTCGCTGTGAACTCCCTACAGTCTGGTGACTGAATTATCACGATAATTGCCGTTGTGATCGGAAGTTGATGTGAGTACTCTCCATGACAGGTGTCGATCGACACCGGATCGCATGTCCAAGGAGAACTCGGTATGGCCAAGTATCTGTTCGTTTACCACGGCGGCAAGCCGCCTTCCAATCCAGCTGACGCCAAAGCGGTGATGGACGCTTGGGGAGCCTGGTTCGGCTCGATGGGCGCGGCAGTGATCGACGGTGGCAACCCTGTCGGCCCATCGAGCACGGTGAAATCAGACGGCTCGCTGGTCGACGGTGGTGGCGCCAATCCGGCGTCCGGCTACAGCCTGGTCGAAGCTCCGACCCTCGCAGATGCACACAAGAAGGCGGCGGGCTGCCCGCTCTTGAAGGCCGGCGGCACGATCGAAATTGCTCAGGCGATGGACATGTGACTGCGGCCGCCTTTCGTTGGCGCTGGCAAAAAGCCCGATAGCCCAGGGACGGTACATCGAGAAGGCCAATTGATCCGACCGGTCGAAGCCGCCGGAACCACTCATTCGAACTCGAGATTCAAACCATGACAGCTGACCTTCGCTATCTCGCCTTCACGGCAATACTCACCGCAAGCTTGTGGATTCCCTACGTCGTCTGTCAGGTCCTGACGAACGGCTTCCTCGCACCCTCGAACTACGTGGATCCCGAACCTCGCCCATTGCCTTTGTGGGGCAAGCGGGCGGACCGGGCACTCATGAATGGCGTAGAGGTCTTGGGCGGCTTTGCTGCCCTGGTCATCGTCGCCCATCTTGCGGGCAAGGCGAACGGTATGACGGTCATGTGGGCGGCCATCTTCTTCTGGGCACGGGCCGTGCACGCGGTTGTCTACTGGTTCGGAGTTCCCTACGTACGGACCATCGTGTTCACCCTCGGGTACATCTCAATCGCCGGGATATTTTGGGAAATTGTCCGTTGACCGAACGGGCCGCGTCCGAGACGAGGTCGCACGTCTCGACGCCGGACCGGTACAGCGGGTGGACATCGTGGACCGACTTTGGCCAGCCGCACCGGTCGACGCCGGCCGCTTCCGGGTCGTCCTCCAACACCTGCACCAACGTCGGCACCTGTACCACGCGCTCGACGTGTTCGCGCTCGATGGCCTGCAGCACGCCCTGCGGTAAGTGTCCGAATACACGCGTCATCGGCCAAGCATCTGAAAGCGGTGCCATGCAACACGGAATCAACAAGTCGAGCGGCATGTCCCTAAGGGCTTGGGCCGATCGGATGTTGCGCGCAACCGGTTTGGCGCGCGGGTTAACGCGTCGTCCGGCACTTCTGCGTGCGCTGCTCGCGCTGCCGCTCCTGGTCTCCTGCGCGGCGCTGCCTCACCATGCTGAGCCACGTTCCTTCGCCATTGCGGCTGGCAGCGAAACGCCGCTGCAGCGAGTCGCGATCACTTCGACGCAGGGCTTCGCTGAGTCCGGCTTCCAGTTGCTACCCGTGGCAACGGCCTCGCTCGAGGCCCGCTTGGCGCTCGTGGCCCGCGCCGAAAAAAGCCTCGATCTGCAGTACTTCGAGTGGGCGGAAGACGCGACCGGCCGCTACCTGATCCGCGCCCTTCGGCTCGCGGCCGAGCGGGGCGTGCGCGTGCGCGTTCTCGTTGACGACTTGCACGACGACGGCGCCGACAAACTGCTTAGCGGCCTAGCCGCGTGCGGCAACGTCCAGGTACGGCTGTTCAATCCCTTCGTTCGCTTTCGCGACTCGCTCGCCTTCAAGCTCGCGTCTTCGCTCGACGACCTCGACCGCGTCAACCACCGAATGCACAACAAGATGTTCGTTGCCGACAACGCGCTCGCAGTGTTCGGCGGACGCAACATCGCCGACGAATACTTCATGCGCTCAGCCGAGCGCAATTTCGTCGACCTCGACATGCTCGCCGCCGGCCCGATCGTGCAAGAACTCTCGGCGTCGTTCGACGTCTACTGGAACAGCAACTTCGTCTATTCAATCGATGCCGTAGTGCAGCCCGCGGCGGGTTCGCCCGAGCAGCGGTGCGAGGCACTGACGGCAACAGTCGCAGCGACCGGCCCACCCCCTGTCGATCGCACGGTACCACCGCGCTTCGCACGCTATTCACAGGTGCCCACGGATCTCGAAGAAGGAAGGCTCCGAATGGTCGCGGCACACGCCGAGCTTCGCGTCGATCCGGTCGACAAGGCCTCGGGCACGCGGCTGAACGATCGACACGGAACGGTCCGCGCTTTCGTCGGCGAGTTCACGCGCGCCGCCCAGAGCGAGGTGGTCGCGGTGTCGCCCTACTTTGTTCCTGGAGAGCTCGGCATGGAGACGATCGAGATGCTGAGCCGGCGGGGCGTGCGCATGCGCGTGCTGACGAATTCCCTGGCGGCAACCGACGAGCCGGTCGTCTATGGCGGCTACCTGCGCTACGTGATTCCCATGATGCGTCTGGGCTTGGAGCTTTACGAGTTGAGCCCGAATCTTGTTCGGCAAAGCCGACTCGGCCGCTTCGGCAATTCCCAGGGAATGTTGCACGCCAAGATCCTCATCGTCGACCGCGCCCGGGTCTTCGTCGGCTCGCTCAACATCGACGGGCGTTCGGAGCGCTACAACACAGAGATCGGACTGCTGATCGACAGCCCCGAGATGGCCGCGGAGCTGCTCGACATGCTCGACTTCGGGAACAGTTCATACCGCCTGAGGCTCACGAGCGATGGCGAACGCGTCGAGTGGGTCTCAGGTTCGGAAGAAAATCAGCAGGTATACGATAAAGAGCCAGAGGCTGATCGCTGGACCGAGTTCAAGGCGCACGTTCTCGGCAAGCTCTTGCCGGAGAACTGGCTGTGATCCGGAATCGGCTTGATCGATGGGCGGGCTCAGACACCCAATACCGCGCGCTTGACGCGTCTTTCGAGCGCGTCAGCATTGGAAATGCTCGCTCCGGAACCCGGCGACGGGCGGATTGCTGCCGACCCCATGCCCGCGCAGCCGCGACAAGGCGTAGATGGCAAACAGGCGTCGTGCAGGGGCGTCACGCCGTACATGATTGCATGCGGCTCGTCATCACGCGCCGTGCCCTTGAGCCAGGTGGATCCGGTGGTTCTGCAAACCTACCGGCGCTGGTCGACGAACGTCGGCGACGACCGCACGTGAAGCGGAGAGGACCTCTGGATGAAACACCGGATAAAGCACCACGCGATACAGCGCGAAAGCGATCATCGCGATGAGGCCCAGGCCGAAAAGACCGCAAAAGCCGATGAACAAGGCGTGGACGAGACCGAACGTCGTTTGCACGCCGATCCGCCAGGCAGCGCCGAGCAATCGAAACGGAAACAGAAGCCCGTCTGCTACCGAGTCGAGCACGCGTCGATTGCGATGGACCGCGGGCTCGATGCAAGCCTGCGCACCCAGAGCTGCCGAATGGGCATAGAAGCGTTGTTTCATCTTCAGATCCTTTCAATCTCCCGAGAGCACTTCGTTCAACTTGAACATGGCCGTCTGGAAGGCCTGCGGGCTCAATCGCTTCCAAGGATGGCCGATGACGTCATCCGCTCTCCAATCCGTGGACTGAGGAAGATGGCACATCACATAGCCAAGCCCCAACCGCCGGCTGCCGATCGGCACCGCGAACGG
>PLZH01000263.1:0-12488 GCA_003152055.1 Burkholderiales bacterium | reverse complement strand
CGCGTCGAACGCCTTGAGCATCTGTGCCAGGCTCATACGCATGGTGCCCGCCGGCCGCAACATGACGCCACCGTCAACCGCCTCGGTCGTCAGCGGCAGTCCCTGCACGAATCCAGCGACGTCCGCAACCTCGCCGGTGATGCGCACAGCGAGGCTGTTTCCCCATTTCTGGACGGTCTGCTTGCCCGTGGCGATCGGGCTGGCGCTGGAAGCACGCATGAGGATCCTCCATGGCCAATCTTAGCTCGTTGTGACCGTGCGTGTCTACGTGTATCTACACGGCTTGCACGTGCTAAAATGTCGCTCATCCAACGACGAGGAAACACATCATGAGCACGGAGGCCGAACGGCGCTACGCCACTGCCCAGGCCCTGGCCAGCACGCGCATCGAAGGGCACGTCCCGACGCCTGAGTTCCTTGCCGATTGCGACGCGACGATCGCCGGCACGATGACGAACGATGAAGCACGGGCGAGAAGCCTTGCGCGGGTGCTCGAGCAGCAGCGGCGCATCCTTGAAGCCCGAGGCGGTGCCTAACGACAGGACGGCCCAAGAACGGATTCGTCGATCGATTCGCCTCGTCCTCCACAGAACTACGTGCCGCGGGCGAGATTGGTGAAGAGTGCGGCACTGGAGAGCCAAGTTGAGTTCGCGAGAGCTGTACGGGACCGTCTGCCTGCGGTCACTGCCCGGTGTCGGGATCGGCAGCTTCAAAGTCATCGTCGCCAACATCGCGGGCGCCGTGCATGATCCGTTCGATGCGCACGGCCTTGTTCGCTTCGAATGTCATGTATAGCACTAAGTGCTATAATGAACCAGGAACTGCGAATGGCGATCTACAAGACCCGGTTGTTCAGCCGCTGGGCCAAAAAAGAAGGGTTGAGCGCAGCGGTACTGTGTGCGGCTGTCAGCGAGATGGCCACCGGCCTCTTCGAAGCGGATCTTGGCGGCGGCTTGCTGAAGAAGCGGATCGCCAGGGCAGGGCAGGGCAAGAGCGGCGGCTTTCGTACTTTGGTGGCCACCACCCGCGGCGATCGTTGGGTGTTCGTGTTCGGCTTTCCGAAGAACGAGCACAGCAATATCGACAAGGACGAGCGAGAAGCCCTGAAGAAATTGGCCGAGCAGTTGCTCGGCCTGGCGCCAGCCGCAATGAAGACGGCCGTGAAAGCCGGAGAACTGATCGAGGTGAACTGCGATGAGAAAGACGAAATCCGCGATTCTTGAAGCCGTCCACGAGACGGCCAGAGGGTTGAGCGACGCCGGCGTGATAGACCAGGTGACGATGCGCGAATTCGACCGGCTGTGCTTGCCACCGGTCGAGCCGCTGCAGCCGACGGAGATCAAGCACATTCGCGAAAGCACGCGTGTCAGCCAGGCTGTTTTCGCTGCTCTGCTGAATACGAGCCTGTCCACCGTCCAGAAGTGGGAGATTGGGCAGAAACGGCCGACCGGCACCGCGCTTAAGCTGCTGCACCTGGTGCAAAAGCGTGGGCTCGACGCAGTAGCCTAACTTGGCCTATCGCTCTACGCCGTTCAATACGCTCCTTCCCCCTTCCGAGATCGTCGTTTGCGCCGTAAACGACGATCTGCCGCGTTCTCGTCATGCATGGCCCGGACGGCGAGCGGCTGGTTGGATTCGACAACGCCCATCAGGTGACAGGGCAGGGCAGGAGTACCGCCAAGGACCACAGGCACCGGCTGCGCGCGGTCAAATCCTACGAATACACGGATGCTGGCACTCTGCTGGCGGCGTTCTGGAGCGAAGTTGAATCGCTCATGCGGGAAAGAGGAGTCTGGACATGAAAACGCTCAAGGTTGGCATCGCCTCGTACGAGGACATGAAAGCGCGCACGCTGGCGATTGCGCGGGGTGAACTGCGCCCCAAGCCTGGCGATCCCAAGGTCTGGTTTACTTCGCCCGGGAGCTTCGCCAAGCTGCTGTCGAACCACAACCGCGCTTTGCTGGCCCAGATCGTTGAAACGCACCCTTCGTCGCTGCACGAGCTGGCGACCACCACCGGGCGCACGCCCGGCAACCTCTCACGAACCCTCAAGACGATGGAGCGCTATGGTCTCGTACGCCTTCACAAGGGCGAGCGCGGCAAGCTGCGGTCTGAAGTGCCATACCGAGATGTGCAGCTCGAAATGACACTTTCGTAGACAAGGTACGGTAGGCCGCGCCATGGACGAACTTTCCGGCCTCCTGGGGCATGGGTGATGTAACGAAGTGGCCAAGCCCACGCTCTGGTCTTGGACCTTTGAGGAGTCACGACATGGAACGATCAATACGCAGTGGGCCTCAAGCCGGCGGAGGAGAGCGGTTATGTGGTCACGTGTCGCGACCTGCCGCAGCTCGTCTAAACCCCATCAAATGACCAAGCGCGCTAGCCCCACCATCGAAGCCTCGGATCTCGCCGAGTACTTGGCGTCGCAAGACGATTTCGCGCTCGAACTCTTCGTCTATTCGCGGTTGATGCGCGCGGGGTTCGACGCGTCTCACGGCGGAACGTATCAGGACCGCGTCACCCAACGGTATCGTCAGTACGATATCCGTGCTGGTTGCAGGCGAGGCGATAGAGCCGTGCAACTCGCCGTCGAATGCAAGGCGTTGCGCCCTTCCTTCCCACTTCTGGTGTCACGTGTTCCCAGAACCTCTGCTGAAGCTGCGCATGAAATTGTCGTGTCGCGCTTCTCAGAGCAGCTTCGGCCCGGAATCGGAATCGACTGGGTACCCGCCGCGACCATGCGCGTGGCTTCTGATAGAGGGCTGTACCCGTTTGAATCGCTTGTCGGAAGGTCTCTCACGCAAGTAGGTCGAAACCGCGACGGCGACCTCTCAGCTTCTGACGCGGAGTCCTTTGAGAAGTGGAGCCAAGCACTGTCCTCGGCGTCGGACCTTGTGCAACAGGCATGCATGGCGGCAGAACGAAGTGCTGGCAAAGAATTTGCAACTTTCGTTTTGCCGGTCCTTGTCGTCTCGGATGGCACGCTTTGGGTGGCTGACTATGCGAGCGCCGGAGAGCTCGTTGGAGCACCGAGACAAGAAGATCACGTGACTTTCTCTATAAGCCGACGGTACGACGGCCCCAACCGATTTGCATACGAGATCACTCATCTCCACTTTCTGACTCGGTCGGGAGCGTCAGCCTTCTTCGACCGCATAGGCAACGATCCAACGTTTTGGGATGCGGCATTTCCCCAGGCACTATTTCCCAATGTGTCGCTGTGAGGCCTCTAACCCCTTGTATCTCGTTGAGCGCGTGAAGCCATGGCCGAGTTCTCGAAGTCGGAAAAGAAATCCCTTCGCGAGCTCGCCGGTGTCGTCTATGAAGCCGAAGCTCGCCTGGCGCTGGACGAGTTGGATGCGCAGTTCGAGCGTTGGCGGAGTGGAGAAATGCTCGGCTCCGAGCTGATTGCCGCGATCCACGAGTTTCATCAGCAAGACGCCCGCTCGCTGTGGTCGATGTATCAGTCGTTGAAGGAGCCCGAGATCGTGGCCCGCGGGGCTTGCCCTAGGGCTGATCACGGCCGAATCCGTGCCCGAGCAGCTACGGGTCAAGCTCGAGCCCCTGTTGGGCTTTTTCAATCGGGGTTCGAGGTAGTCGTTTGCGAGATCCGCAGATCCGCAACCGCTGCCTCATTCACGACTGATAAAGGACGTTATGTTGCAGAGCCTGGAGCGGCGGCCGGGAGGCAAGCCGCTTGCCGGCGGATGCCTACCTCGCGCGGAAACGGTGACGCCTGACCTCTCCATCACCGGACGGTTGCGTAGACGCTGCGCGTGTACTTTAGCGGCACGCCTGAGCTGAAAATCGAGTGACGCCGGTCAATACGCCACTTTGAACGTCGGGCTGTCCTCCGCCCTGGTCTTTCGGTGATCGTAGATCCGCGTCGTCGCGATGTTTGCGTGTCCCAGCCACTCCTGCACCTTGGCGATGTCGGCATGGTGGTCGAGCGCATTCGTCGCCGCCGTCGCCCGCAGCGCGTGAGCGCCAATCTCAAACCCCAACACCGCTGAGTACCCCCGCACGATCTTGTAGATCGCATCCGGAGTGATTGCCTTGGTCAGTCCACCAGCTCGGTTGCCGACGGCCCGGAAGAGGGCGCCTGATGTCTCTAGCCCGCGTCCATCCGCTTCGAGGTAGTCGACGATCAATCCGCCCGCCGCTGGATGCAGCGGCACATACCGCGTCTTGCTGCCCTTTCCGAACACCTTCAGATGAGCCACGCCGCGACGCTCGTGTTTGAAGTCCTTGATGGTCAGCTTGCAGAGCTCCTCGCGCCGTAGCGCGTGATAAAGCAGGGTGGCCAGGATCGCCCGATCGCGTTTTCCCTTAAGTGAGATCCCGTCCGGCGCCTCGAGCAGCGCCCGCGCCTGGTGGTCGCCCAGCGCCGGCGTCTTGCCTTCGTAGCTCTCGACCGGCGGACGCTTCACGCCCTTGACCGGGTTGTGGGTCACGGCGTTGCTTTCGCACAGGTGTTCGAAGAGGGAGGAGAGGGCAGCCAGGCGGTGACGCACCGTCATCCCGCTCAAGCCTCGGACGACCAGGTCGTCGCGCCAAGCGATGACATGTGAGCGGGTGACGATCCGAAACTCCCCCGGCTGCCTGATCCCGGTGAAACGCATGAAGTCCCGCAGCGCGTTCTCATACGCGCGGCGCGTGCTTCTGTTGTCGATGTTGGCGAACCACTCCGCCTCAGGCGGAACGTCGGCGAGGCCCTGAAAGTGCTCGGCGGTGAGACGGCGATCAGCCGAAGAGGGGACGAGCTGATTGCTCATGCCACGTCTTCTGACGTTGCCGCAGCCCCGGTAGCCTGGGCGAAAGCCGGATGCCCCTCAGGGAACAACTCCGTCATCCGAGTGGCGAGACCAGCGACATACTGACGGATCCCTTCGTCGACGATCTTGGTGCTGCGACTGAGCTGCCATATGACAGCCGTCGCAGAGTTGACGACGGCCTCGGCGTTCACTGCTCGAAAATACGCAAACCTCCACTCGACCCCGACATCGAGCTCGGGGTGCAACAACGGCGCTTCGATCTTGCCGGGCGGATGGATCGCGAGATCGCGGAATCGGAAGACCTCCTTGAGGTGTACCTTGAGGTTCTTCATGCCTTGCGGTGAGATCCGAAAGCCCCGCTGCAGAACTTGGGCGATTTGCGAATGGCGCGCAGTGCGTCCCGTGCGCCACTTTTCGACGAGGGACGGGGGGAGGGCAACCTTGGTCTGAACGACAGCGTAGAAGGCGTCCAACGCGATGGCGGCCGCGACGATCGCTTGCATCGACGCTTCGAACTCTCGCTCCAGCGCCAAAGCCTTGGCCGACTCATCGGTGCCTGCCCAAGCGATGTCACGTTCGGAAGCGCACGCCTTGGCATTGCTCAGGTGCCTCAGCGCCAGTTGACACCATGAGGGACAGACATCGAAGTGGACATGGAGCCGGAGCGGCGGAGGCGGCCCGGACAATGAGATGACCAGCCCTCCTGGCGGAATCTCCACCCGCATGCCTTTGGTGATGAAGATGCCGGGCATTGTTCGTCATCCTACTATTGATAAAATATGTTATCAATAGCTGATGACTTCAAAAACCAGACCTTCGGGATCGCAATGACGCACACTCGAACACACCGCTTCCTATTAACCTGTCACCGACCGGGGTTGTCGCGCTGACCCTCGGTTCTGCGCGGCCACATTGAACGTAGGAAGCGATGAGCAACCGGACTTTGACCGCGCACAACCTAACAGGAACTGGAGTCGCAATGAAACTCATATCGAGAGTCTTCTGCCTTCTTGCGGCAACAATGGTCTGGCTTCCGGCCTCCGGGCAAGACGAGCCGCGGGTGAACGAGACGATGGTGACGAGGCCGCCCGTGCCGGCAGCAGCCTCCGGGCCTCTCTCAAAGACGAGCGAAGAAATCGTCGCTGCCGCTCAGGCGAATCAGATGCAGCGACTAGCGGTCACGCTGGACGACTCCGACATTGGCGAAGTGCTCAAGCAAAAAATTCAGCAGACCACGATCCACAGCAACCCGAACGATCCAAACGACGAGAACGATCGGGCGAAGCTGCTCGCTGCACAAGAAGAGGCTCGCCAAAAGACCGACACACTTAAGCAGGCCGTCTTTCCGAACGGCTTTCTTGTTCGCGCCAAGGTCTTTAGCGGCCCGGCGCATTCCGCCCTCCTGTGGGTCGACGTTCCCGATTTCGAATCACTCATGGCGATCCTGAGCGACCCGCGAGTGATCCAGGTCTCACGCGGTCAGTATGCACATCTGTCGGGAACCAACAACTTCAACCTGATCGGCCAGCCGGCAGCGGTCCTCGCAGGGCATGGAGGCGCCAATACGACCGTGGCGGTCATCGACACCGGCTTTTACATCGCCGACAGCGTGTTCGCCACCGACAACAACTCAGGGGCTTGCCAGATCATTTTCGACAACGCCCATCCGACGCAGGGCTATCTCGCCCCGTCATCTCGATGCCGGCTGACCCAGGCTATCAACTTCGCCGATTCCCCGCCCAGCCCCTTTTGCTATGGGACGTGCGACTTCTGGCCACACGGCGAGTTGGTCGCCGCGATCGTGCTCACGATGGCGCCGCAGACAAAGGTAGCCGCTCTACAGGTGTTTGACATCAATGGCAACGCCGCTGATTCCTCCATCGTCGCCGCCTTGGAATGGGTCAATAGCAATGCCAAAACCTCTAACCCGAAAATAGTCGCGGTCAACATGAGTATCGACTACCCGGGAATTTACTATTCCGGCCCGTGTGCCGGTGTTGGGCCCATTGCGGCGCCTATAGCCAGCCTCATCAATAACGGCGTGTCCGTCGTCGTCGGTGCCGGAAACGAAGGGAAAAAGACCGGCCTTCCCTTGCCAGGGTGCCTGCCCGGCGTCATCTCCGTCGGAGAGGTCTACGACACGGCCAACGTGCAGCCGTCGCCAGCGTTCAGCAGTTGCAGGGACGCTAGCATCGTCGTCGACAAAGTGTCCTGCGAGTCGAACAGCGACTCGGGCCTAACCCTCCTCGCCCCCGGGGTCAACATCAGCGTACCACTGCAAGCTGGCCGGCTTGGTCCCTCATCGGGCACATCGTTCGCAGCCCCGCACGTCGCGGGCGCTATTGCCATGTTGAAGGGGTCCGATGCCTTTCCCAATGACGCGATCGTCGACACCCTGCATAGGCTCGTAGCTACTGGGGTCGCGCTCCACGATTTGGCGAACAACGTTCAGACTCCACGCCTCCAGATCGACGCCTCGCTTGGCCTTGTTCTCTGGAGCCTAAGATTTCTCGCAGGGTCGACGACAGCCACCGTCGTCAGCGGGCAGGTCATTTTGCAGGTCATCGGCACCAGCCTGCAAGGCAACGTGATACCAAACCTCACGCCGTCCTGGTCGAGCACGAACCCGTCAGTCGCCACGGTGAGCACAAGCGGCGTCGTCACCGGCGTCTCGACTGGAACTACGCAAATCATCGCCACGGCCATGGGCATCAGCACCCAACCCCTGACGTTCACGGTGTCGCCGAACGGGCGCAAGGGCGGCGGTGGTCCGACCTGCACCAACGGATCGTGTGGCTAGTTGGGCGTTCTTTGAGGCGATGGCGATCCGGACCCCGAACACGCGAGCATAAAAAGCCCGGTTGGGGTCGCCTCAGTATTCGGAATTTAAAGTACGCTAAGGAATGCGACATCCGGCAACGGCGCGGCTTTGCGTGGTGTAGCTATCGCTCGAGGCGGTGTTTGGCCGCTTCTCGAAACTCAGGCGGCCCAATACGAGAACCGTTTTTGAGAACGGCAACCGCTAGGCCAGCACTAGCGCGGCTAAGCGTTCTCACGGAGGGCTCTCGGAAACGGTCGTTTGCGAGCAAGCAGGTCATGTCATCGGCTTAGCGTCCGATTTCTTCCGAATTCTGAGGCAACCCCAGACAGCTCGAACCGAACTTGGCCGGCCGCTGAATGCACCCCTCTGGTGCGAATATGAATGAGTGCCAATAAAGATTACGTAAACTATTGGGCTCTTTGCGTGCTCTGAGAAACTTTGGAATGCGTTCATTTTCTAAAGATTGTCCCTAGTTTTTTCTAACGAATGTTCCCGACCGCCCCGCAGCCGCTGACTGAGGATGCACCCGCGCCGGCGAGCGTGCAGATGAACCTCCCGTAGTCGCGCACATCAAGCTTGAGCTTGGCGCTGTCTCAGGCCGGGAACAATAATTCAAAAGGCGTCAGGTAGGGAACACTCTGTAGGCAGGAAACTTGTCCAAAGATTGTGACTGCCGGACGCCGGCTCCCTCGGAGACCTGGCGTGATGAAGGGAACAATTGTCAGAAACTGAACGCCGGTCGTGACTTGCTTGTCTTCGCCGCGTTGCGCGCCCACGAGGCGCCATCAGAGCTGTAGAGCTGTCACATCGGCGGCTTTCATCAAGTGTCGGCAGTGCCAGTGCCAGCTAGTCTCCGAGTAGACGAGAGGGGCAACCCTCTCGTCTACTCGGAGTGGTATTTGGAGAGACTCCCGACCTGCACGGGTTCTTTCTGGCCGTAGCTCTTTGAAGGTCGGAGCCGATCGCTCTTTGCGTGATTTATGACGCGGCGCAAGGAGGACCTGCCGCCGTCCAGCCCAATAACAATTCGCGAGGCCCAAGCATGCGGGAAGTATCCATGCACTACGCGACAGCGCGTGCAAAAAGGCGGAGGACCTCGATCACTCTTCCTGACGTTGGCGGTCGCCGACAAGGGTCTCGCTCCGAGACCGAGATCAGGTGCCTGTCCTGCAGCACTGATCCTCAATGGATACTAGAAATCAGTCTTGGGTCGCTGGACCCGCAAGGAAATCTGCGCCTGGTCGGCGGTTTTCTTCCGCGGATTCCGCTCTACCAGACAGGTGCAAGCCGCGCGCATCATTCGTAGGCCGCAAGGAGGCGCAATGGCAACCGGACTACTCGAGCTGCTCAAGCTCAAGCCACTCCCCGTAGAGAAGGCTGCGCAGCCTTCCGCAACGACGGTCGCCACGTCGCCCGACGCGACCGTCGCGTCGCGACCTCCGCTGGCCGACGACGAGCGAACCCGCGCCAACGCCAAGCGCCTCACGGCCATTCTCGCCAAGGGCTACGACGAGAAGATCGCGCGCGTCCGCGCGGCGATCGACGCCCAGCCGATGCCCGCAGTGAAGGCAAAGCTCGCGGCAGAGATCGCTGCCTTCTCCGCCGCCCGCACCGAGGTCGACGAGCTCGCGCCCATCGACGGCGCGCGGCGCATGAAAAAGCTCGATAGCGACGCGCTGGCGCTCGCGGTCCGCGCTGAGGGCTTGCTGAACGCGCCGGCCGGCGCGCAGGCGACCGGCGTACGCGGCGCACCACCGAACCTCTCGGCCTCTGCCGCCGGACCCGGTGGGGAGGGTGGCGGCGACGGCAGCGGTTCCGGCAATGCTGGCGGCGGTGNNGGCGGCGGTGGCGACAAAGGCGGCGGTGGCGGCAAGCTCACCGACGAGAAGGCCATCGAGAAGATCAAGGAGTGGACGAAGCAGGGCAAGATCTCGGGCGACACCAAGGGCTTGCGCGAACAGCTCGGCAACAAGAAGGACAAGGTCGCGCAGCGCGCGGCCCGCGAGGAGGTCGAGCAAATCCGCCAGCGGGTGGAAAAGGGCGAGAAGGTCGAGGTAAAGAGCCGCGCCGTCTCGCAGAACCGAGGCACCGGCGGCGGTTCGCGCGATCGTGGCGATCCCGACGATGCCCGTGGCACCGACGAAGACATCAGTACCGCCGCCAAGAAGCGGCTGGAGGGCCTATTGCGCAATGAGGGCTTGTCCAAGCAGGAGATCAAGGATTTCGGCGAGTGGAAAGAGAAAAACAACAAGGCTGGCGAGACCGGTAAGGAGAAGGATCCGAACTCGAAGGAGAAGCTGCCCGACAGTCACGACCACCTCGACACGCCCGAGCAGGTAAGGGCCGCCGTGAAGCAATGGCGAGAGGAAGAAGGCCGGCGCAGCAAGGGGCCGGGGCGGCAAAGGGAATCGAGAGGCAAGAAGAAGGGCGGTGGTGGCGGCGATGGCCACGGCGGCGACGACGGCAGTGGCCACGGTGGGGGCGAAACCGAGGGCGGCGAAGGCACAGGCAACCACGACGGCGGAGGCACCGGCAGCAAACACGGCGGCGGCAAGGCTGATGCCGATGCAACCCACGGCAAGGCAGGCACGGGCGACGACCATGGCGGCNNGTGCAACCAAAGGCAAAGGAGGCACCGGCGACGAGCATGGCGGCGGCAAGGGCGGGGGCGACGCAACCAAACGCAAAGTAGGCGCGGTCGACGAGCACGGCGGCGGCAAGGGCGACGGCGGTGCCACCCATGGCAAGGCAGGCAACGGCGGAAAGCAAGACGGCAAGGGCACCGGCGCGAAGCGCGACGGCGGTACGAGCAAGGGAACGCCGGGCGCGGACGGCCCGGCATCGAAGATCCCGCAGGCGGCCTTCAACGCCGCCCACCGCAAGCTCAACGGGCTGATGAGCGCTGCGCAGGCCAAGATCAACGAGCTTGCCAAGACCAATCCAGACGCCAGGGAGCTGGCCGATGCCATCGACAAGACCAACACGGTCATGGACGTCAAGAGCTTCATGGACGATCCGAAAGGCTTTGTCGCCCAGAAGAGCAAGCAAGCGCTGATCGACATGCCCTTCAATCACTTCAGCGCCGGGCTGGAGAAATCGAGCGCCGAGTTCCAGGCTCGCTTTCCGAGTATTTCCGATCTGAACCAGGCGCCGCTCACGAACGGCACCACGCTGATCGAGTACGAGCGGCGCTACAACAAGGCAACGGCGCAATTGCGCGTGCCGAAGGCGCGCAAAGTACTGCTTCAGACCTTCGTGCTGCTAGGGGTGAACGAGCACACCCCCGACAAGGAAATACAGAGGCGCTTGCAGGCGGCAGATCAGATGCTGGCCGCAATGCCTGACTTGAGCACCTACGTCAAGGCGTACTACGTCGCGCGAGACGAATATGGATTCAACCTCGTGAGCTCGAGCAACAAGCTCGACGACCTGAACAAGAAATACGAGGCAGAAGTGCCCCGCCTGGCTGCGGGGCTGCGCGAACGTGCCGCCTTGCTCGGCCGGATTGCGGCCAGCCTGAAAGAGGTGGCCGACCAGATCATGGACAGTCCCTTCATCTATTTCGCGCCCGGCGAGACGGCCTGGTTCGATTTCGACCACCTGGCCGGGCGCTTCAGCGAGCTGGGCAGCCGCATGTCCATCTATGCCGATCTGGTCGACCAGCGCAAGGCCGACTATCCGGGCGAGCTGAAGCGCATCGATGCCGAGAACACGAAGCTTGGGCGCAATCTCATGGACATGATCTGACTGATGCCGCCACTCCCGGCGACCTTGTTCACGGCGTTTGCCGGACCTGCTGCGCCGGAGAAGAGAACGCAAGCCGAAGCGGCGCACTGAGGCGGCGCTCGGGAGAGCGCGCAGGTACCGCTTTCGAGCCAGAGCAGGCACTGCTCCGGCGGCGCTCTCAACCGCGCACGCGCGCCAGCGCGAGGTCGAGCGCAGGCGGCACGCGGTCGAGCGCGAGCGCGTCGACGAGCAAGGTGCCGTAGTGCCGAGCTTGGCCACCACCTGGGCTACCAGAGCGGTGATCACTCGCTGACGACTGGATCTGCGGATCTCCGCCGAGTGCGGCCTTCTACTTGAAGGTCATTTCCACTGGTCCCCTATCGTTGCGGCCCCTCGCGATCGCGATCCGCGTGGCGCGCAACCCTCTGCGGCGGCGCAACACCTCGATCCTCGGCCAGCCGATTCAGCACGTTGATCGCCAGCCGCCGGTCCTCGACATCATCGGCGTTGCCGAGCGCGGTGCATAGGTGGCGGTAGGCCTCGATGGCTTTGGTCTCGAGCAGCTTGGCGCGTTGCACGCGCTCGGGCTCGGCCTTGCTCTTGCCGACCTTCTCGAGCTTGCGGCCCGTAGAGGAAAGCAATAGCGTTCCAAACGTGTAGGCAAAAGTGAGACTCTGCGTTCGTTGGCGAGAGCGAGCGGCTGCAAACCCGCATGCGGCATCGATTTCGGCGATTTGCGAAGCAAGAGTGCGACTGGACGCCCGCAGCGCAACGAGCGAAGCAAATGTGATACTGCCCACGCGCCCTTGAGGCGGGGCCGCGCGAGGGTTCTTTCGGCGCGCATCAAGGTCGTTGTCGCCTTGCTTACGCAGCCAACGGCTGCTAACTGATGGCGTTGCGGACCGGCGCCATCTTGACGATGTAGGCGCATACGGGATTCACCGGGCGCACACCGGTTGCCGTTGTGGCGAAGCTCCGTACAAAATTCCTTTGTCGTGCAACAACTTGCGCAGTCCGGGCGATGCCGAAGTTGCGAAGTAACGCATTTGCTTCGCGCCGCTGCGAAGTATCAGATTTGCTTCGCTTTTTGTGCGGGCAAAGGTGAAACTCGCCGAGCAAGTCTCAGAGGGGAGTTGGCGGTATCACTTTTCCTTTCCTCTACG
>PLZH01000326.1 GCA_003152055.1 Burkholderiales bacterium | reverse complement strand
CTCGAGACGCTTGCGATCGAGCAGGCCGAGCGTCTCGGCGCGGCGGTTCGCGAGTTTCAGCATGCCGCACAGGTTGATTGCGTCGATGCTGCGGTCGTAAGCATCGTCACGCCCGAACCCGCCACCATGCGTGGCGGCGGTCAGGACGTTCTCGAATACCGTCATGCCGCTGAAGGGCCGCGGAATCTGGTGGGTGCGGGCGATGCCGAGGCGGCAGCGCCGCGCCGCATCGAGGCGCGTCACGTCGTTACCGCGGAATGCGATCGTGCCCGCCGACGCGGCGTGCGAGCCGGCAAGGACACTCAGCAGGGTGGTCTTGCCGGCCCCGTTGGGTCCGACGATGCCGATCGCATCGCCGGACCGGACGCAAAAATCAACCCGGTCGAGCACGACGAGCGCACCGAACTGCTTCTGCACGGCGTGGGCCGAGAGAAGCTCGTCCTGTGGCTCCATGCCTGGGGCACCGGGCGAGTCTTCAGGCAAAAGGCCGCAGCTTCGCGGCCACCGGCACATTCGGGTCGTCCGCGTTCTCGGTGATGACGTAGTCGTACTTGTGCTTGGATCCAGCCGCCGCCTTGACCCACTGCGTGCCGATGATCGGGGTTGTCGAGACGTTCGGCACCGGCCCTTTGGTGAAGTCGATCTTGCCGACCATCGTCGTCGTCTGAAGCGTGCTGAGCGCCTTCGCGACGCTGGCCTTGTTCTTCGGATCCGAACTGGCTTTCAGCGCCTCGAAGCCAGCGTCGAGCAGTGACATCGACGCGCCCAGCTGTTGGGTCCATTGCTTGCCTGC
Source organism: Burkholderiales bacterium (assembly GCA_003152055.1). GTDB lineage: Bacteria > Pseudomonadota > Gammaproteobacteria > Burkholderiales > Burkholderiaceae_C > Schlegelella_A. Next base: position 36,329 of record PLZH01000326.1, on the reverse strand, counting down.
CGCCTTCTCGTAGGCGTCGGCCAATTGAACACCCGTCACCCCGGTCAGCGGCGACTTGTACGGAAAGGTCTTGTGCCAGTAGCAGCCGCTCGCCAGATTGAACCCCAGCGGGCCCAGCGCCTCGACCGTCGACGGGAACAGGCCGGTCTTGGCGACCTGCGCGATCTTCACCATCTTCGTGTAGCCCTGCTGTGCCGCCTGGCGCCAGAAGGCGGCGAAGTCCGGCGGAATCGGGAAGGTGTTGAAAATCTCGCACTTCTCGGCCTTGAACTTCGCGATCTGGGCCGAGTAGTCGGTGGTGCCATCCTCGTACGGGCCGGCATCGACGATGGTGAAGCCGGCCTTTTGCAGAGCGGGTGCGAGGTTGGCACGGATGGCATTGCCGTCGGCATCATTCGGATACAGCACCGCGACCTTCTTGTTGGTCGAAAGCTGGCTCCACTGCGAGGCATAGCACTTCGCGAAGTCGGCGACGCCGAACGAGAAGTGATAGGTCCACTTGAACGGCGATGGCGCGCCGGGCTTGGCGCCACGGCCGAAGTAGAAGGCCTCCCATGGCGCCACCGTCGACAGGCACGGAATGCCGGCTCCTTCGCAGGCGTCTGCCACGGGGTTGATCACCTCCGGAGTCGAGATGGCGAGCATCAGGTCGATCTTGTCCGAATTGATCAGCGCCTTGGCCAGCTGGCTGGCGCGTCCCGGGTCGGACTGCGTGTCGCGCTCCAGGATCTCGACCGCGTACTTCTTGCCGCCGACCGTCAAGCCGGCAGCGAGCGACTTGCGGGCGAGTCCGACGATGAACGCGTCAGTCTCGCCGAAGCTCGCGAGCGGGCCGGTACGCGGGCTGATGAAGCCGACACGAATCGTGCTGGCGCCGGCGGCGCCCTGCGCGAAGACTGACCCGGGATTCATCAGCAGCAGGCCGACAGCGCCGGTACTTCCGAGCAGCTCCCGACGGGAAAGCGCGGGGCTGTCGTCGCCTGCGGTGAGCGCTTGTTGTTTGTCCATGTCCTTGTCTCCAGGTTGTTGTCGAAGGTTTGAAAAAATGCCCGATGTGCGATGGGGTCGCCTCGGGCTGAGCGAAGTCTAGTGTGCGCTCAACGCGTCAGGCAGCCGCCGTCGGCAGCATGGCAGTCGCCGGTCACGAAGCTGGCGCCGTCGCTGACGAGCCAGCAGACCAGTTCGGCCATCTCGGCGACCTCCGGGCCAGCGTGCGGGGCCGCCTCTGCACCGAGGCCCCCGGCAGCGCCCGTTCACGTCGGCGCCCTTCGCATTGAGATTCATCGTTGGTTTCCATGGCGTCGGAAGATGGGGCTGCGTTGGTCACCCCTCCTCCAATTCGTCCGTTCGGCTCTTCCGTGTGGCCGACGAACGGAAGCAATGATGACTGTCAATGAATCCAGGTTCGAAGCGGTGAATGCGAGATTTTCACTGAGTGAAATTCGGCTCGCCGGGATGGACCCGTTCACGGAGGGTCTCGCGAGCCGCCTGATCGCCTGCTGTCCCGGCAATTCGCTGCCGTCATCGGCGTTGGCGCGTTCTCGCGCTCTCAAGGCGGGTCGCACCCACGACGCCCGAAGCGCCGCGGCCTTTGCCCACATGGGCCGGAGGCATGGTCCGACGCGATGCAGCTCGACTCGCGGTGATGATCAAGCGAAAGAGGCAGCCTCGATGTCGCGCACCAGTCCTTCCGTCGCGGCGTCATCGGCCGCAGCGTAGTTGCGTCTGCCTCTCGATTCAAGGAGACGAACCATGAGACAGACGGTACTGACCTTTCCAGAACTCGCGCTTGTTGCCGGCACCCGCGCCGCTGCCGGGCTTGGTGTGGGCTTTCTGCTGGCGGATCATGTTCCCGGCCCCGCGCGCCGCACGATCGGCTGGACGCTCGTTCTCCTTGGTCTTCTCAGCACCTTTCCGCTGGCGATTAACGTTATCGAGAACAGGCTCCCCGCGAGCCCGCCCGACTAGCCGTGCGACACGCCCTTTGCCGCCGAACAGGTCATGACGCTCGCGGCCTGGATGCATGGTCTGCCGAGGAAGTCGGCCCGGCACCCGATCGTCGAACCCGGAAACCAGCGTCCGCAGCCGTCTCCCGCACCTGCTTGACGAAGCCGCGCGCCCCGGGTGGCTTTAGATGACCTTGCCGGCCAACGCTCATTCATTTCTTTGACACTGGGGACTTCGGGCCACGACGACTTTCAGAGGAGGCAAACACCACCTATGCGCCCAGCACCTGCTGACGAAATCGGCGTCGAACCGCGCGACGGACTGTCGCGCGTCAAGGGCTCCACCGAGTTGCCCCTGTCTAAGGCCACGATCTTTGGTCTGCTCGCGGATACGGCGGCGCGATTTCCGGAGCGACTGGCGGTCGTGTTTCGCGAACAAGGCGTGCGCTGGACCTGGCGCGAGTTCGAGGCCGAGATCTGCGCGCTGGCGGCCGGACTCGCAGCGCTTGGGCTGCGCCGCGGCGACCGTCTCGGCATCTGGTCTCCGAACCGGGTTGAGTGGATCGTCACCCAGTTCGCGACGGCCCGAACCGGCGTCATCCTCGTCAACATCAACCCCGCCTATCGGCTCAGCGAACTAGCCTACGCGCTGCAGATCTCGGGGTGCCGCGCAATCGTCTCGGCGGAGCGGCTCAAGACATCGGCCTATCTCGAGATGCTGCAAAAGGTTCGGCCGGAATTGCCGGCGCTCGAGTTCATCATCCGCATGGGTGAGGGGCGCACACCCGCAATGCTGAACTACGGCGAGGTCGTCGCGAGGGGCCGAAAGCTGCCGATCGACCCCATCACGCTCGACTGCCACGACCCGATCAACATCCAGTTCACCAGCGGCACGACCGGCCACCCGAAGGGTGCGACGCTGACGCATCACAACGTCGTCAACAACGCGCGTTTCATCGCCGCGGCGATGCGCTTCAGCGAGCGCGACGCGCTGTGCATCCCTGTGCCGCTGTACCACTGCTTCGGCATGGTGCTGTCGGTGCTGGCTTGCGTGTCCAGTGGCGCGACGATGATATTTCCGAGCGAATCCTTCGACGCCGAGGCGACACTCGCCGCCGTTGCCGAGGAACGCTGCACCGCGCTGCATGGCGTGCCGACGATGTTCATTGCCGAACTCGAGCACCCGCGTTTCGCCGAGTTCGACCTGTCGTCGCTGCGCACAGGCATCATGGCCGGCTCGCCTTGTCCGATCGAGACGATGAAGCGAGTGGTTGCGCAGATGCACATGCACGAGGTGACGATCGCCTACGGCATGACCGAAACGAGCCCGGTCTCGTTCCAGAGCGCCACGACCGACCCGCTCGAACGACGCGTGACGACGGTCGGGCGCATCCAGCCGCACCTCGAGGTCAAGCTGGTCGACGCCGTCGGAAGCGTGGTTCCGGTCGGCGAGAAAGGCGAGCTGTGCACGCGCGGTTACTCGGTGATGCGTGGCTACTGGGGCGACGAGGCGCGCACGCGCGAGACGGTACGGGACGGCTGGATGCACACCGGCGACCTCGCAGTGCTCGACACCGAGGGCTACTGCAACATCGTCGGTCGGGTCAAGGACATGGTCATTCGTGGCGGCGAGAACGTCTATCCGCGAGAGGTGGAGGAGTTCCTGTTTCGCCACCCGAAGGTGCAGTCCGTGCAGGTGTTCGGCGTACCCGATCCCAAGTACGGGGAGGAGATCTGCGCCTGGGTTGTGCTCAAGCCCGGGCAGACCGCGACGGAGGCCGAGATTCGCGAATTTTGCCAAGACCAGATCGCCCACTACAAGGTTCCCCGCTACATCCGATTCGTCGCCGAAATGCCGATGACGATCACCGGCAAGGTTCAGAAATTTGTCATGCGCGACCAGATGATTGCCGAACTGAATATCACCCAGACCCGCACCGCGTGATTCGATCGGGCGGCCGGTCGGCGGCGCCGGGCGTTCTTCTGCCTGTCGCCCACGCGTGCCGCGAGGCGCCGTCCGTCACGATTGGACACGATCACGCAGCTAGCGTGTCGATCTTCACGAAGCCGGGCGCCTCTCGATTGCGTGTCGCGCCTAGAGTGCTTGCTCGTTCGCAGGAAGAAAGCACATGCGTCGGCGTTCGCTTGTGGAAAGGGGTTGCGGCTTCGCCGCCCTATTCGCTGCATCGTCGTCGTGGGCGCAGATCTTCACGTGTCCGGTGAACGGTGTTCACGTATACCAGCAGTCGCCATGCGACGGACTCGGGGCGAGCGGCGGCCGGCTCATGATCCGGGAGAACGGCCAGAGGGTTCCGATGTCTCGCTCCGAAGCCGATGGGCCGCCACCGCGCGTCCTCGGCAAGACCCGCCTGCCCAGGCCGACGCGGGTCGATGGGCGCAAGTCGCCGTAAAGTCACGCTATTCGCCCCAAGGAGTGCATTCGATGAAAGCCCTGACCTCGATTGCCGGCTCGCTGTGCCTCGCCGCCATGCCCGCTTTCGCCTCGGCGAACTGCTACTTCGTCTACTCGTCGCAGAACCAGCTCATCTATCGGTCGACGCTCTCGCCGGTCGATCTGTCGCGGCCGATCTCCGAGGGCCTCCGGGGGCGCTTCGCCGGCGGCCACCTGACCATGATCCCCGACGAGACGGGCTGTCCCGACCTGCTCGTCAACGGCCAGAGCGAGGTCTTCGCCTCGTTCGGCTTTACCCGTCCGACCTCGGCGATCGACTCGTCGCCGCTGTTTCGCAACATCGATTCGGGGACCTCCGGCACCTCGTCGTACGACGGATCGGCCGCGACGCCTGGCGTCGGCTCGAGTACCAAGCCATCGCCGCGCCGCACCGCGCCGGCCGGCTCGAACACGCCGCGCAGCCGCTAGCGGCGCCAACCTCGCTGTGCGCGACAAGCCGACGGTGGTCGCGCTCGTGCGCCGACCCAAGATGAATTCTTCGCTTCGGCTTTTGCTGATCGGCACGGCGCCGCAGTTCGCTTCGCTCGTCGCGCCGGGGGGCGATACGGCGGTGACGACCGATCGCGCGATGACGCTTGCCGATGCCCAGGCCATGCTCGGCAGCGAACAGCCTTACGACGTGATCGTTCTCGATGCGCAGAGCGTCGTCGTCGCCGCGGCCGAGGTCGAGGCGATCGCGGCGCGCGCCGCGCTCGTCGCCGTCGCCATAGAGCCGGACGCCGAGCACGCGCTCGGCTGGCTGCGCCGCGGCGCCGACGATGTGCTCGCGCCCGAAGAGCTCGCCGGCGCTGCCGGCTGGCGGCGCCTGCGCTTCGCGATCGAGCGACGGCGCCGCCTCGAAGGCAGGCAGCCGGCCTATGCCACCGACCCGGCGACGGGCCTGCCGCACCGCCAGCAACTCGTCGAGCATCTGAGCCAGCTGCTTGCGCTGCGCGAGCGCGAGCCTGCGCCGATGGCCGTGCTCGCCCTGCGCGTCGAAACCCCCGCCGATGCAGAGGCCGCCGAAGACATGGAGCTGTTGCGCCGTAAGATCGCCGTTCGCCTGCGTGCCTCGGTGCGTGCGAGCGACATCGTCGCTTCGGTCGGCGACGATTCATTCGTCGTCCTGCTCGGTGCCGTTCTCTCGCCGGCCGAGGCGGCCCGCGTCGGCGACAAGCTGTCGGCCGGGCTCGTCGCCCCTTTCAAGATCGGTGGCGGCGAGCTCTCGGTCGCGGTCGCCGTCGGCATCGCCCACTATCCGCAGGATGGCAGCCAGGCCGATCGCCTCTTGCGCCGCGCCCTCGCGCTCGCCGCCGTCGCGCCGCCAATGGCACCCGGCGGACCGGCAGCCGTGCACGACCCGAGCGGCGCCCTGCGGGCCGCTGCCAACGACGAAAGCTGAAGACGGCGCTCAGCGCGCGATGTCGCCGAGGTAGAGGTACTTGATCTCGACGTAGTCCTCGATGCCGTGGCGCGAGCCTTCGCGGCCGAGGCCCGACTGTCTGACGCTGCCCAACGCGAGGCGCTTGCCGCCGAATCGCCGGCGACAATCCGGGCCTGAGGAGGGGTTTGCTATAGACTTGGTTGGATCAACCAACTTCGGATCGACCGTGGAAACCCAGACGATTGGCCTGTTCGAGGCCAAGACGCACCTCTCGGAGCTGGTCGCTCGCGCCGAGCAGGGCGGCGAGGTCATCATCACCCGGCACAACAAGCCGGTGGCGAAGATCGTGCCCATACACGTCGCGCCCCCGTTCGACGCCGAACGTCGCAAGAAGGCCGTCGCCGCCCTGCGCGCCCTCGGCCGCGAGATCGAGCAGAAGCACGGGCCGATCACGACCGACGAGATCGTGCAATGGGTGCGCGAGGGCCGCGAGGAACGCACCGGCCGCATCCTGAAGGCGGTGCGCAAGAAATGACCGCCATCGTCATCGACAGCTCGTACGCGCTCGCCTGCATGATGCCTGGCGAGCGGCGCCCCGACACCATGGGCCTCGTCCTCAAGGAGATCCTGCTCGCGCCGTTCATCTGGCCGGTCGAGATCGCCAGCGCGGTGCGCAATGGCGTGCGGCGCCGGCGCTTCGACCGGTCGCAGGCCGATGCCCTGGCTTCGCACGTCGCGGGCCTCGACGCGCGCATCATTTCGCCCTGGCATCACGAAGCCTCCCGCTATCTGCAGCTGGCGCTGGCCCACGACCTCACACCCTACGACGCCATCTACATCGATCTTTGCCTCAGCGAGCGGGCCGAACTCGCGACATGCGACGGCGAGCTCGTGCACGCCGCTTCGCGCGTCGGCATCCGGATCCATTCCTAGGCGGCAGCCAAAGCCGATGACTCTGCGATGAAAGCCTCCGAGATCCGCGCCACGTTCCTGAAGTTCTTCGAGTCGAAGGGCCACACCATCGTGGCCTCGAGCCCCGTCGTGCCGGGCGACGACCCGACGCTGCTCTTCACCAACGCCGGGATGAACCAGTTCAAGGACACGTTCCTCGGCCGAGAGAAGCGCGAGTACACGCGCGCCGCGACGTCGCAGAAGATCATGCGCGTCAGCGGCAAGCACAACGACCTCGACAACGTGGGGCCGTCGCACCGGCACCACACGTTCTTCGAAATGCTCGGCANNACGGCGCGGCACCACACCTTCTTCGAGATGCTCGGCAACTTCAGCTTTGGAGACTACTTCAAGAAAGACGCGCTGAAGTTTGCCTGGGAGCTGCTGACCGAGGTCTACCAGCTGCCGAAGGACAAGCTCTGGGCCACCGTCTACGCCGAGGACGACGAGGCCTACGACATCTGGAAGAACGAGATCGGCCTGCCGGCCGAGCGCATCGTGCGCATCGGCGACAACAAGGGCGCGCGCTTCGCCTCCGACAACTTCTGGATGATGGGCGACACCGGCCCCTGCGGCCCCTGCAGCGAGATCTTCTACGACCACGGCCCCGAGGTCGCCGGCGGCCCGCCGGGCTCTCCCGACGAAGACGGCGATCGCTACATCGAGATCTGGAACAACGTGTTCATGCAGTTCAACCGCGACGAAGCGGGCGTGATGCACGAGCTGCCGAAGCCGAGCGTCGACACCGGCATGGGGCTCGAACGTCTGACGGCCGTGCTGCAGCACGTCCATTCGAACTACGAGATCGACCTTTTCGTGACGCTGCTCGCCGCAGCCAAGCGCGTTGTCGACGCGGCCGGCGCCGGCGATTGCGACAAGGATTCGCCCTCGCTCAAGGTCATCGCCGACCACATCCGCGCTTGTGCCTTCACGGTCGTCGATGGCGTCATCCCCGGCAACGAAGGGCGCGGCTACGTATTGCGCCGGATCACGCGGCGCGCCATCCGCCATGGCTACAAGCTCGGCGCGCGCAGGCCCTTTTTCCACAAGCTCGTCGCCGACCTGGCCTCCGAGATGGGCGACGCCTATCCCGAGCTTCGCCGCGACGGCCGGCGCGCGACCGATGTGTTGCGGCAGGAAGAGGAGCGCTTCTTTCAGACCATCGCCAACGGCATGGAAATCCTCGAAGCGGCGATCGCCGCGCTGCCGGCGCAAGGGACGCGGGTGCTGAGCGGCGACGTCGCTTTCAAGCTGCACGACACCTACGGTTTCCCGCTCGACCTCACGGCCGACGTCTGCCGCGAACGCGAAGTCGCCGTCGATACCGCGGGCTTCGACATTGCCATGGCGAAGCAGCGCGAGCAGGCGCGCGCCGCCGGCAAGTTCAAGGTTGCGCAAGGGCTCGAGTACGCCGGCGCGGCAACGACCTTCCACGGCTACGACGCCTTGGCGCACGACAGCGCCAGGGTCGTCGCGGTGTACGTCGACGGCAGCGCCGCCACCTCGGCGCTCGCCGGCGACGCCGCCGTCATCGTCCTCGACCAGACGCCGTTCTACGCCGAGTCGGGCGGCCAGGTCGGCGATACCGGCGAGCTGCGCAACGCCACGTCGCGCATGCTGGTCGAAGACACGGTCAAGATCCAGGCGGCGGTGTTCGGCCACGAAGGCCGCATCGTCGAAGGCGAGATCCGGGTCGGCGACATCGTCGACGCCAGGGTCGACGTCGAGCGCCGCGCCAGGACGATGCGCAACCACAGCGCGACGCACCTGATGCACAAGGCGCTGCGCGAGGTGCTGGGCGAGCACGTGCAGCAGAAAGGCTCGCTGGTCAACGCCGAGCGCACGCGCTTCGACTTCGCGCATAACGCGCCGCTCACCGACGAGCAGATCCGCCGCGTCGAGCGGATCGTCAACGCCGAGATCCTCGACAACCACGTGACGACGGCCCGCGTCATGCCGATCGACGAAGCGCAGAAGCTCGGCGCGGTGATGCTTTTCGGCGAGAAATACGGCGACGAGGTGCGCGTGCTCGACATCGGTACGAGCCGCGAACTCTGCGGTGGCACGCACGTGGCGCGCACCGGCGACATCGGCCTGTTCAAGATCGTCGCCGAGAGCGGCGTCGCCGCCGGCATCCGCCGCATCGAGGCCGTCACCGGCGACAACGCGCTGGCCTATCTGCAGTCGCTCGAAGGCACGGTGCAGCGCCTGGCCGGTGCCTTGCGCGCGGCGCCGGCCGAAGTGCCGGCGCGACTCGGCCAGGTGCTCGAGCACGTGCGCTCGCTCGAGAAGGAACTGGTAGCGCTGAAAGGCCGGCTTGCCTCGGCGCAGGGCGGCGATCTCGCCGCCCTGGCGGTCGACGTCAAAGGTCTCAAGGTGCTCGCGGCACGCCTCGACGGCGCCGACGCGAAGACGCTGCGCGAAACGCTGGACAAGCTGAAGGACAAGCTGAAGACGGCGGTCGTCGTCCTCGCCGCGGTCGAAGGCAGCCGGGTGCAGATCGCCGCCGGAGTGACAGCCGACAGCACCTCGCGCGTCAAGGCCGGCGAGCTCGTCAACTTCGTCGCCCGGCAGGTGGGCGGCAAGGGCGGCGGCAAGGCCGATATGGCGATGGCGGGCGGCAGCGATCCCTCCCGCCTCGGCGAGGCCCTGGCTTCCGTGCACGGCTGGGTCGGGGAGCGCGTCTGATGGATGAACTCTTTCTTGAAGGGCTCGAGGTGCCGTGCCGGGTCGGCTGCACCGACCCGGAGCGTGCCACGCCGCAGTCGCTACGCGTCGGCGTGCGCCTCTTCTGCCCCAGGCTTCGCGAAGCCGGCGTCGCCGACGATCTGGAGAAGACGGTCGACTATCGCCTGGCGGGGGAGCTGATCGATGCCGTCCAGGGCCGCGAGTACCTTCTCATCGAGCGTGTCGCCGAAGAGCTGGCCGAGGTCGTGCTGACGAATCCGCTGGTCGATCACGTCACGATCTCGGTGAAGAAGCGTCCGCCGGTACAAGGGCTCGAATGGGCTGGTGTGCAGATCACGCGGGGCCGATGAAGGTCTTCAGCAACACCGCGATCTCGCTCGACGGCCGCATCAATACGCGCGAAGGCCGGTTCCATTTCTTCGGCACGCCGCGCGACCATGCGCGCATGAGCCGATTGCGGGCGGAAGCCGACGCCGTGCTGGTCGGCGGCGCGACCTTTCGCAACTGGCCGCATCCATCGCTTCCCGATGCGGTCGATCGCAAGCTTCTGCGCGGCCGGCCCTGGAACGTCGTCGTCACGCGCACCCTCGACGTGCCGCTGACGCCCGATTTTCTCGGCGAAGCCGCGATCCGTCCGCTCTTCCTGACGCGCGCCGCGTCGTTGCCCAAGGACTTTCCCGCCGAGGCCGAAGGCTGGAGCGGCGAGGGCGCGCACCTGCCGGTCGGGTGGATGCTCGAGCAGTTGGCCCGGCGCGGCGTCGAGCGGCTGCTCGTCGAGGCCGGCGGCGATCTGCTGTTCCAGTTTCTGGCCGCCGACGCGCTCGACGAGATGCACGTGACGCTGTGTCCCCTCGTCGCGGGAGGGCGGGCACCGAGCCTGGCCGATGGCGCCGGTTTCGATTTCGCGGACCTGCGTCGCCTGCGCCTTCTTGGCGCCGAGCAAGAGGGCGACGAGCTGTTCCTTCGCTACGCCGCCATCGGCAAGGGCGGGAATCGATGACGATCACGATCCGACGCGCCACGCCGGCCGATGCGGCCGCCTACGCCCGCATCATGGGCGACCCGGCGATCTTTTCGGGCCTGATGCAGATGCCGCATACGAACGAGGAGATCTGGCGTGCCCGCCTCGTCGAAGGCGCGGCGCCGGGCAAGATCGATCTCCCGCTCGTCGCCGAGCGGGGCGGCGAGGTCATCGGCACCGCCGGCCTGCATCCGGTCGGCCCGGCGCTGCGCCGCCGCCACGCCGCGGTGATCGGCATTTCGGTCGCGCGCGAAGCGCAGCGCCAGGGCGTCGGCTCGGCGCTGATGCAGGCGATGTGCGACTACGCCGACCGCTGGATGGGCGTGCTGCGCATCGAGCTCACGGTCTACGTCGACAACGTCGCGGCCATCGCGCTCTATCGCAAGTTCGGCTTCGAGACGGAAGGCCGGTTTCGCGGCTATGCGATGCGCGACGGGCGCTACGTCGACGCTTTCGCGATGGCGCGCATCCATCCCGACCCGCCCTCGATCGAGCCGCGCGGGAACGCCGATGCGTGACATGCGAGGCTGGTTGCGCGTCGCCATCGGTATCGCTGCCGTGGCGATGCTCGTCTCGGCCGAGGCCCAGGAGCACGTCTCGTTTCCGAGCCTCGACGGCGAGGCAAGCGCGCCCATCGTCCTCACCGCGTTCTGGTTTGCGGCGGCGAGCTCGCCGGCACCCGCGGTCGCGCTCTTCCACGGCTGCGGCGGCATCTACGACCGGGGTCGCGAGCTCAGCAAGCGCATGCGCGACTACGCGGCGTTGTTCCATCACGCCGGCTATCACGTGCTCGTCGTCGATTCGCTGACGCCGCGCTACGAGACCGAGCTCTGCACGCAGCGCGTCGGCAAGCGGCGCGTGACGCAGGCCAATCGCCGCCTCGACGCGCTCGGCGCGGTGGCCTATCTCGCCGATCGATCCGATGTCGATGCGAAGAAGATCGGCATCGTCGGCTGGTCGAACGGCGGCAGCACCGTGCTCGCGGCGACCAACCTTCGCCATCCCGACGTCGCCGCGGCGCTCGCGAAGCCGGCCTTCGCCATCGCGTTCTACCCCGGTTGCGAAGCCGACCTGAAGCGCGGCTACGAGCCGGTGGCGCAGCTCCTCATGCTTGTCGGCCAGGCCGACGACTGGACGCCGGCGGCGCCTTGCCGCGCGCTGGCGCGAGCATCGGCCGACCCGAAGCCCGAGATCGATGTCTTCCCCGGCGCGTATCACGACTTCGACGGCGACGCGCCGTTGCGCGTGCGCAAGGACGTGCCGAACGGCGTCAACCCCGGGCAGGGGGTTCACGTCGGCGGCAATGCCGCGGCCCGGCGAGCCTCACGGGCCCGATTGCTGAAGTTTCTCGCCGAGCGCTGACACCCGCCGCCTTGCGCGAGCGACCGAGAAAGCAAAGCCGCGGTCGGGCGGCGAGGTCCACCAGCGGCGTTCGCAAAGCCGTGGCTGAGCCCTCTGCGCTCAATCAGCCGCTGCCCAGAACACCGCAAACCAGCCGCTCGTATCGGTCCAGTGGCGCGACGACGTGAAACCGGCGTTCTCGAGCAGGGCACCGAAGCCATCGAGGGTGTATTTGCACGAGTTCTCGGTATGGATGCGATCGCCGGCGGCAAAGCGCCGTGTCTGGCCAGGCCAGGAAACCGCGAGCGCCTCGCGCGCTTCGAGGTGCATTTCGATCCGGGACCGGGCTTCGTCGAAGAAGGCGACGTGGCGCCATTGCCCCGGCTCGAAGTCCGCGCCGATCGTGGCGTTGAGATGGCGCAGCGCATTGAGGTTGAACGCGGCCGTGATGCCGAGCGCGTCGTCGTATGCGGCTTCGAGCACGCTCCTCGGCTTGACGAGATCGACGCCGATGAGAAGCCCACCCCCTTTGGCGCGGTGGCGAACGCGGCGCAGGAAGGCGAGGGCCTCGCCGGCGGCGAAATTGCCGATGCTGGAGCCCGGATAGAAGAAGACCGGTCGCGCGCCGTCGACGAGGTCGGCCGGCACGTCGATGGCGGCCGAGAAGTCCTGGCCGAGCCCGGCGATGTCGAGTTGGGGATGCTCGCGCTGCAGGTGGCGCAAGGCCTCGCGCAGGAACTCCACCGAGATGTCGATGGCGATATAGCGCTTCGGCTCGAGCAGGGGAAAGAGGCTTGCCGCCTTGGCGCAATTACCGGCGCCGAGATCGATCAAGGCCATGCCGGAGCCGATGGCCCCCGCCATCTCGGCGGCGTGATTGGCGAAGATCGAGGCCTCGGTGCGCGTCGGGTAGTACTCGNNGGTGATGGCCTCGAACAGCGTCGAGCCAAGACGGTCGTAGAAGAATTTCGGCGCGATGCTCGCAGGATCGGCGAGCAGCGCCGCGCCGGCGGCGGCACGCTCGGCGGCGGAATCGGCGACCCATGTCTGCACGAAGCGCGGCGTTCTGGAGTCGGGCATCGTTTGGGCTCTTCGGTGTCCAGCGCCACCGGCGCCTGGGTTGCAGGTTTCGCACCTTAGCGCGGTATCGCCCACAATGCTTGACGTGAGCGATACGCCTTCGGCTTTCCCATCCCTGACGCGGCGTCGCGCCCTCGCCCTGGCGATGGCCGCCGCGCCGTTTCTCGCCGAGCCCGCGGCGGCGGCCTCGGTTGTTCGCTCATGGCCCGCGGCGAAGCCCGTGCCCGCGCTTGATCTTGCCGATCTCGACGGCAAGCGCTGGACGCTGGTGGCGCTCGCCGGCCGGGTCGTCCTGCTCAATTTCTGGGCGACCTGGTGCGAGCCCTGCCGCATCGAGATGCCTTCGCTCGACGCCCTGGCCAGGCAGCAGCGCGAGGGCGCGCTCGTCATCCTGGCCGTCAACTATCGCGAGACGGCACCAGTCATTCGCAGCTTTCTCGAACGCACGCCGTACCAGGCGACGATCCTGCTCGATGCCGACGGCGATGCGGCGGCCGACTGGACGCCGCGCATCTTTCCGAGCACCGTGCTGATCGGCCGTAACGGCCAGCCGACGGCGACGGTGCTGGGCGACCTCGACTGGACGGGCCCCGCGGCGCACGAATTGATCGAGCCGCTTCTCGCGGCGCCGCGCAAGGCCTGACCACCGCAGGGCCGCATCGGCTCGCCGATAATCGCGGGCCCGCCGTGAATTCCATCGCTTCCCCGTCTTCTCCCGCAGAGCTGGCCGGCCGCCACATGGTGCTCGGCCTGTCCGGCGGCATCGCCTGCTACAAGGCGGCCGAGCTCGTGCGCGAGCTCATCAAGGCGGGCGCGACCGTGCAGGTCGTGATGACCGAAGCGGCGGAGCAATTCATCACTGCGGTGACGCTGCAGGCGCTTTCTAACCGCACGGTTTTCACGAGCCAGTGGGATGCGCGCGAAGCCAACAACATGGCGCACATCAACCTGACGCGCGGGGCCGACGCGGTGCTCGTCGCTCCGGCGAGTGCCGACTTCATCGCCAAGCTGCTGCACGGCCGCGCCGACGACCTGCTCTCGTTGCTCTGCCTCGCCCGGCCGATCGAGCGCTGTCCCTTGCTCGTCGCCCCGGCGATGAATCGCGAGATGTGGGCGCACCCGGCGACGCAACGCAACGTTGCGCAGCTGAAGGCCGACGGCGCGACCGTGCTCGGCCCCGGCAGCGGCGATCAGGCCTGCGGCGAGATCGGCGACGGGCGCATGCTCGAGCCGGCCGAACTGCGCGACGAGCTGATCGCCTTCTTCCAGCCAAAGGGGCTGGCGGGCAGGCGCGTGCTGGTGACGGCGGGGCCGACCTTCGAGCCGATCGATCCGGTGCGCGGCCTCACCAATCGATCGAGCGGCAAGATGGGTTTCGCGATCGCGCGGGCGGCCGCCGAGGCGGGCGCCGAGGTGACCCTGATCGCCGGCCCGGTCGCGCTCGCCACGCCGCGCCACGTGCGGCGCGTCGACGTGACGACCGCCGCCGAAATGCACGCTGCGGCGCTCGCCGCGGCCATCGATAGCGATGTCTTCGTCGCCACCGCGGCCGTTGCCGACTGGCGCGTCGCCAGCGTTGCCGGCGCGAAAATCAAGAAGGCCGATGGCCGCTCCGTACCGGTGCTGGAGCTGGTCGAAAACCCCGACATCCTCGCCGCCGTCGCGCGCTTGCCGAAGCGGCCCTATTGCGTCGGCTTCGCGGCGGAAAGCGAGAACCTGCTCGCCTACGCGCGCGAGAAGCTTGTGAAGAAGAACGTGCCGCTCATCATCGCCAATATTGGCGGCGCGACTTTCGGCGAAGACGACAACGCGATCACGCTTGTCGACGCGGCGGGCGACCACGAATGGCCGCGCGCCGGCAAGCTGGCGCTGGCGCGCCGTCTCGTCGCCGAGATCGCGGCCCGCCTCGAGCGCGAGCCGACGGCAGGTCGCCCGTGAATCCGATCGCCGAGATCGACGTCCGCGTTCTCGATCCGCGCATCGCCGGGCAGATGCCGAAATACGCGACGGCGGGCAGCGCCGGCCTCGACCTGCGCGCCTGCCTCGATGCGCCCATGAGCCTCGCTCCTGGCGAAGCGCAGCTGATCCCGACCGGCCTGGCCGTCCACATCGCCGACGCATCGCTCGCGGCGATGATCCTGCCGCGCTCCGGGCTCGGGCACAAGCACGGCATCGTCCTAGGCAACCTCGTCGGCCTCATCGATTCCGACTACCAGGGGCCGCTCATGGTGAGTTGCTGGAATCGCGGCGTCGCGCCATACACGGTGCAGCCCTTCGAGCGAATCGCCCAGCTCGTCATCGTTCCCGTCGTGCAGGCGCGGTTTCACGTCGTCGAGTCGTTCGACGAGAGCGGCCGCGGTGGCGACGGCTTCGGCTCGACGGGCCGCGCCTGAGCGCCCGCGACGGCGAAAGAGGCCGTGTCTTCGGCGCTGGCCGAAGCGACGAGGGCAACGACGTTTCGGACCCCCCTAGTGCAGCCGGGTGTTCGGTGGCGCCGCGCCGAGCACGCTGACCGCCGTGCTGCCGACGCTGCCTGCCTCGATTTCTTCCTCGGTCGCTTCTCGCACGTTGCGAACGGTGAGCGCCAGGCGCAACGCGATGCCGGCGAGCGGGTGGTTGCCGTCGAGAACGACGTGATCCGGATAGACCTCGGTGACGGTGTAGATCGCGTCCTCGGCGAGGCCGGGTGTCTTCGCACCGGGCGGCGGCCCGTCGAACTGCATGCCGGGCTCGATCGATTCGGGAAAGAAACGGCGTTCCTCGAAGAAGACGAGTTCGGGGTCGTAGTCGCCGAACGCGTGCTCGGGCTCGAGATGCAGCGTCGTCGCATAGCCGGCTTCGTGCCCGGCAAGCGCTTCCTCGACCTTGGCGAGCAGGTCGTCGCCGCCGTAGAAGAACTCGATCGGGTCGGCGAGCTCGTCGATCTCCAGGCCCTGTGCGTCGGCGAGGTGCCAGGTCAGGCTGACGACGCATGGGGCGGCGATCTGCATCAAACAATCATCGCACAATGAACCATGGATCTCGCCCGCGCTTTGCCGCTCCTCGGGGGCCTGTCCGCTGCCGAGTTCATGCGCGTGCATTGGCAGAAAAAGCCCCTCCTGGTTCGCGGCGCGATCGCCGACGCGCTGCCCGACATCGATCGGCGCCGACTCTTCGCGCTCGCGACACGGGACGATGTCGAATCGCGGCTCGTCATCGAAGACTGCGATCGGTGGTCGATGCGGCGCGGCCCGATTCCGCGCCGGGCCCTGCCGCCGATCGCCAAGCTCGGCTGGACGCTGCTCGTCCAGGGCGTTGACCTTCACGACGATGCGGCGCACGAACTTCTCCAGCGCTTTCGCTTCATTCCCGATGCGAGGCTCGACGATGCGATGCTCTCGTTCGCAAGCGACGGCGGCGGCGTCGGGCCGCACGTCGATTCATACGATGTCTTCCTGCTGCAGACGCAGGGACGGCGACGCTGGCGCATCGGCCGCGTCGCGCGACCGCGCCTGCGCAGCGACGTGCCACTGAAGATGCTCGCCGGGTTCGTGCCGGGCCACGAGTGGCTGCTCGAGCCGGGCGACATGCTTTACCTGCCGCCGGGCTGGGGCCATGAAGGAACGGCGGTGGGGCCGTGCATCACGTGCTCGATCGGCTTTCGCGCGCCCGAGGCGAGGGGGCTCGCCGGCGAGGCGCTGCAACGCCTGTCCGAGGCGGTCGCGGAAGAAGGGGAGGCTCGCCATCGGCATGGCAAGCTTTACGCCGATGCCGATCAGCCGCCCACCGATCGTCCGGCCCGGATTCCGGTCTCGCTGCAGCGCTTTTGCGATGCGGCGATCGACGCGGTGCTGCGCAATCGTCGCGGGCGCCGGCGCGCGCTCGGCGAAGTGTTGAGCGAGCCCAAGCCCGGCACCTGGTTTGCGCGCGCCGATGCCACCGCGATCGATGCCGGCGTCGTTCTCGATCGTCGAACCCGCATGCTCTACGACGAAGATCACGTCTTCGTCAACGGCGAGTCGTACCGGGCGAGCGGCATGGATGCGAAACTGATGCATCGGCTCGCCGACGAGCGCTATCTCGTCGCAGCCGATGTGCGCCGCCTGGGCGCCGAAGCACGCGAGCTGCTCGCGCGCTGGGCCGAGGCCGGCTGGTGCATGTACCGTGGGAGCCACTCATGAACGGCGAGAGCATCACCCAGATCGCTTCGAGGAAAGATTTTCACGACGCGGTGCGCGGCGCGCTGGCGCTGGCCGCGGAGAGCGGCGCAAGCGAGATCTGCCTCGTCGATTCGCATTTCAATGACTGGCCGCTCAACGAGCGTGGCCTTGTCGAGTCGCTTTCGAAGTGGGCATCGTCGCGGCGCAGGCTCTTCGTCGTTGCGCACAGTTTCGACGATGTCGCTCGCCGCGCGCCGCGCTTTGCCGAGTGGCGTCGGCAGTGGTCGCACATCATCGTGTGCCGTTCTACCGACGAACTCGAAGCCGACCAGGTGCCGACGCTTCTCTTTGTTCCCGGCCTCGTCTGCGTTCGCCTGCTCGACCGCGTTCACTATCGCGGCACCGTCTCCTGCCGGCCTTCGGATCACGTCGAATGCCGGGAGGCGATTGACGCGCTTTTGCAACGCTCTGCCGAAGCCTTTCCGGTGACGATGCTCGGCCTCTAGGGAAAGCCCTTAAGGTGCCTATAATGATTAGCTAGGCACTGGAAATGCCACCGCTTTCCTTGTCCTTGAACGATGGGATCCTCGACTAAGGGGTTCCCACAATGACCGGATTGTCCGAAACACCTGAATCGAGGAGAAATATGAAAACAGCATTGCTCATGGTTACGCTCGCCGCCGCCGTTTCCTTCGCCGCTTGCAGCAAGAAGGAAGACACCACGACCACGACGTCGACGCCGCCATCTTCGACGACCATCGTGACGCCGCCCGCCACGACCGACAGTTCCGGATCTGCGGCTGCCACGTCGTCGATGATGGCTGCTTCGTCAGCGATGGAGTCGGCTTCGTCGAGTGCTATGGCTGCCTCGTCGGCGATGGATTCCGCTTCGGCCGCGACGAAGTAAGAGCTGCGGCTCGCTTGCAAAGAGCCGCCCTCGGGCGGCTCTTTGCATTGCGCCGCCTTCGGGCGGCAGCTTCTTCTCCGCGGCCCACGCCTCAGGCGATGCTCAGCCAGTCGAATCCACGCAGCGGATCGGCGACGACGATGTCTTGGCCGGTGCCGCCTGAGCCTGCGGCAAGCGCCGTACGCGCGATCTCCGGCCGGTTGTTTTCGCGGCTCAGGTGCGCGGCGACGATGTGCTTCAGGCGTGCGTTCATGCAGTGGTGCAACACGTCGGTGGCCGTCGCGTTGCTCAGGTGGCCGAGCCGTCCGCCGATCCGCGCCTTCAAAGACGGCGGATAGCGCGACGCCGCCAGCATGGCCACGTCGTGGTTGCACTCGAGAACGAGCGCGTCGCAGCCGCTGACCCTGTCGAGCATGTGCGTCGTGATCGAGCCGAGATCGGTGAGGATGACGAGGCGAACGCTACCGTCGCTGCAGCGCAGTTGCAGCGGCTCGGCCGCGTCGTGGGCGACGGTGAACGGAAGCAATTCGAGGTCGCCAACGGCGATCGACTCGTCGTCGCGCGCGAAGCGAAGCCCGGCCGGCGCGACAGGCTCGCCGAGCGTGCGCCAGGTGCCGCGGCTCATCCAGAGCGGCAGTTCGTAGCGCGCCGCCATGGCGACGGCGCAGCCGACGTGATCGCCGTGCTCGTGGGTGACGAAGATCGCGTCGAGGTCGCAGGCGCCGAGGCCAGCACGGACCAGCCGCGTCTCAAGCTCGCGCAGCGAAAAACCGGCGTCGACGAGAAGCCGTGTCGTGCTGATGCCGCTCGTCGCCTCGACGACGGTGGCGTTGCCGCTGCTGCCGCTGCCGAGACTGCAAAAACGGATCACGCCGCGGGCCCGAGGACAGGCCCTTGAGTCGTCACTTCAGGTCGTCGAGGAGCAGGCCGGCGATGCGCTTGCCGTTGTCGCTGTTCTCCGGCTTGCCCTGGGAATCGAGGACGGCGACGCTGCTGCTGGCGCCCTCACCCGTGACCTTGACGCGGTACTTCAGCGGCGAGCCCTCGTCGCTGTTCTTGCGCCCGAAGCTCAGCATGCGGGTGAAGAGGTTCGGCTCCTCGCGGCCAGCGAATTTCGGGTCGACGTAGCGGACGAAGTAGAGGCCTTGCGTCCGGTCGCGATCCTCGACCGTGAAGCCGCTGCGGTCGAGGGCGATGCCGACCCGGCGCCAGGCGCGGTCGAAGTTGTCGTCGAGCTGCAGCGTCGGCCCGGGTCGATCGGCTAGCAGCCGCGCATGCGCCGGTCCGACAGGTACTACCGCGCTGGCGACCTGCGCCTTCGCCTGCTCTTCCTTGGCGCCGAGCTTGACCATGAGGCGCGACAGGAACTCGGCCTCGAGCTGCGGATCGGCCGGCCGTGGCTGCCACACCGTGCTGTCCTTGCGCGGCCCATCGTAGACCTCGGCCATGCCTCGGTGACTGACGTAAATGTCGCAACCCGTCGGCGTGCGCTCGATGCGGGTACGAAATTTGTCGAGCTCGCCGGTCGAGTAGACGTTGTCGAAGATTTTGCCGACCGTCCTGCGGATGATGTCGTTCGGAAGCTTGGCGCGGTTTTCCGTCCAGTCGGTCTCGAGCACGCCGGCCTCGGGGCGATCTTCGACGAGCTTGAATCCGTTGTCCTTCCAGAATGCCCGTATATTGGGATAGACGTCTTCGGGCGACTGGCTCGTGCTCAGCCAGCGCTCGTTGCCGAGACGCTCGAGGTGAAAGGCGCCGACCGCTTGCGGCGCAGTCACCGGGGTTGCGCTGGCGGCCGCGGCCGGCCCCGCCGTCACGGTCTGAAAGGTCGAGGCGCTGATGCTGCCGCTTGGCTGCTGGTAGCGCGATTCGCGCGAGAGCTGGGTCAGGTCCGGAGGCACCTCGAGGCCGGTCGGGCGCGTCGTGCTCCCCGAGCGATAGTCGACCTTGTCGCTGGAAAACAGATCCTCGATCGTCGAGCAGCCGGTGAGGGCAGCCGCGCCGAGGAGGCCGGCGAGGACGGCACGGAAAGTCGGGGGGAAGCTCACTCTTCAGGTCTCCATCGATGGCGCGTCAATGCGCGCCGAGTTCATTTGTCGATCGCCAGACGAACTCGCGCCGTCGTTTCGTTCGCGGCGCGGCTGTGGTGCCGGCTTCAGCGCCGCCGCCCGCTCACGACAGGCCGGCCTCGCGCAGCGCCGCTTCGACGACGGCCTGGCCGGCGGGGCTGAGCGGCGTGATTGGCAGCCGAACGCCGGGACCGCAGCGGCCGAGACGGCTGAGCGCCCACTTGGTCGGTGCCGGGCTCGGTTCGACGAACAAGGCCTTGTGCACGGACAGGAGGCTCAACTGGATGCGCGCCGCTTCGCGCGCGTCGCCGGCGGTCGCCGCGGCGCACAGCGCCTGCATTGCGCCCGGCGCGACGTTGGCCGTGACGCTGACGTTGCCGTGGCCGCCGAGCAGCATCAGCGCGACCGCTGTGCCGTCGTCGCCCGAGTAGATCGAGAAACCCTTGGGCGCTTGCTTGATGAGCCAGGCGGCGCGCTCGATATCGCCGGTCGCCTCCTTGATGCCAATGACACCGGGAACTCCGGCGAGCCGCAGCGCGGTGTCGACCTGCATGTCGGCCATCGTGCGCGAGGGCACGTTGTAAAGCACCATCGGGATGTCGACGGCTTCGGCAATGGCGCGGAAGTGGCGGTAGATGCCTTCCTGCGACGGCTTGTTGTAGTAGGGGACGACCGAAAGCGTGCAGTCGGCGCCGACCTTGAGTGCATAGCGCGAGAGCTCGATCGCCTCGGAGGTCGAATTGGCGCCGGCGCCGGCCATCACCGGAACGCGCCCTTTCACGTGCTCGACCGCGACACGGATGACCTCGCAATGCTCCTCGACGCTCACCGTCGGCGACTCGCCGGTCGTGCCGACGACGCCGATGCATTGCGTGCCTTCGGCGATCTGCCAGTCGATGAGGCGGCGCAGCGCCTCGCAATCGAGGCGGCCGTCGTCGTGCATCGGCGTGACGATGGCGACAATGCTGCCGGTGATGGGTTTCATGGGTGGGCTGCCGTTGGGCCGGTCGATTCTACCGACCCGGGCTGGGCGAAGCCTTCGCGAGCGGATAGCGCGGCGGCGTGGCTGCCGGTAGCTCGCGCACGGCGGCGAGGCGCTGCACGAAACGATCCGGGTCGGCGAGGAAGCCGTCTTCATAAGCCACGATGCGCAGACCCGACGCGGCCGTGAGAAGTTCACCGGGCAAGAGTAGAAAGTCCGGGTTGGCCGGACGGCCGACCGTCGCATTGCCGGCGGTGAAAGTTTCGTAAAGCAGCAGGCCGCCCGGGCCGGTCGCCGCGACGATGGCGGGCAGGAGCGGACGCCACAGATAGTTGGTGACGACCACGGCGTCGAAGCTTCGGCCGACTAGCGGCCAAGGCCCGAGCTCGATGTCGGCGACGATGACTTCGGCGACGTCGCGGAGCGCGGCCATCGCTTCGGGGTTGCGATCGAGCGCCGTCACTGCGTGGCCGCGCGCCGAGAGCCAGCGCGTGTGGCGTCCGGAGCCTGCGGCGAGATCGAGGACGCGGCCACCCGGCGCAATCAGGTGCGCCCAGCGCAGCAGCCAGGGCGAAGGCTCGTTCACGACACGGCTTTCCGTCGCAGGGAAGGTCGGGCGATCAGGCAGGCGCCGTGCCGCTGACGCGATCGATCATCGCGATCGACGGTGCGTCGAGAACGAGCCGCGCCGCGGCGACGAGCTCGTCGAGCTGTGCCACGGACGTGGCGCTCGCGATCGGCGCGGTGATGCTCGGCCTCGCCATCTCCCAGGCGAGCGCGACCTGCCCCGGCGTCGCGCCGATCGTCTCGGCGACGGCGTCCAGCGCGCCGAGCACCGCGAGGCCGTGCGCGTTCAGATATTTCTTCGCGCCGCCGCCGCGCGGGCTCTTGCCGAAGTCGGCAGGGCTGCGGTACTTGCCGGTGAGAAAGCCGCTCGCCAGCGCGTAGAAGTTGATGACGCCGAGGCCGTGCTCGACGCAGACCTTCTCGAGCGCTTCTTCATAGTCGGCGCGCTCGACGAGGTTGTAGAGCGGCTGCAACGATTCGTATCGTGGCAGGCCGCTCGCCTGGCTGACCGCAAGCGCTTCGGCCAATCGATCGGCGCCGTAGTTCGAGGCGCCGATGGCCCGCACCTTGCCTTCTTCGATCAGCTCGGCGAAGGCGCCGAGCGTTTCCTCGAGCGGCGTCGCGGGATCGTCGTCGTGCGATTGATAGAGGTCGATGACATCGGTCTGGAGGCGCTGCAGCGAGGCTTCGACGGCGCGCTTGATGTAGGCCTTCGACAGCCCCGACCGGCCTTCTCCCATCGGCTTGCCGACCTTGGTCGCAAGAACGATCCGATCGCGCCTGCCGCTTTGCCGCAGCCACTTGCCGATGATTGCTTCCGATTCGCCGCCGGCATGCCCAGGCACCCATTTCGAATACACGTCGGCGGTGTCGACGAAGTTCATGCCGGCGTCGACCCAGGCGTCGAGGAGACGAAACGACGTGGCCTCGTCGACAGTCCAGCCGAAGACGTTGCCGCCGAGGCAGATCGGCGAAACCCGAAGGCCCGAGCGGCCGAGCGAGCGCAGTGCGGGAGTGTTCATCAAGTGATTGTTGCAGGGCGCGAGAGACGGTGCCGCGCGGCCGCGAGGCTGCCCGAACGCGCTGCCTAGAATGCCCCGCCATGGCAAGCAAGGCGGGCAATTACGGCGAAGCATCGATCCGGGTGCTGAAAGGGCTCGAGCCGGTCAAGCAGCGGCCGGGCATGTATACCCGCACCGAAAGCCCGCTGCACGTCGTGCAGGAGGTGATCGACAACGCTGCCGACGAGGCCCTCGCCGGACACGCGTCCGCCATCGACGTCACCCTGCACGGCGACGGCTCGGTCAGCGTCGACGACGACGGCCGCGGTATCCCCTTCGGCCTGCATCCCGAAGAAGGCGTGAGCGTCGTCGAGATCGTCTTCGCGCGGCTGCACGCCGGCGGCAAGTTCGACAAGGGCGCCGGTGGCGCCTACAGCTTCTCGGGCGGCCTGCACGGCGTCGGCGTCAGCGTCACTAACGCGCTGGCGAAGCGCCTCGAGGTGACGGTCTGGCGCGGCGGCCAGGTTGCATCGATCGCCTTCAGCGGCGGCGACGTCGTGACGCAGCTGGCCGTTCGCAAGGCCGCTGCCGGCGAGCGAAAGAGCGGCACATCGGTTCGTGTCTGGCCCGATCCCCGCTACTTCGAGAGCGTCGAGTTGCCGCGCCCGGAGCTCACGCACCTGCTGCGCAGCAAGGCGGTCCTCATGCCCGGCATCGCCGTTTCGCTGACCATCGAAAAGAGCGGCCGCGCCGAAGCCGAGCGCCAGCAGTGGCTGTACAAGACCGGGCTCGCCGACTACCTGATGCAGTCGTTGCCGGCCGACCCCGTGATTCCGCTCTTCGAGGGTGCCCATCACGCCGACGGCCGCGAGAGCGAAGACGTCGCCGAAGGCGAGGGCGCTGCCTGGTGCGTCGCCTTCACCGAAGACGGTCACGCGGTGCGCGAGAGCTACGTCAACCTCATTCCCACGGTGGCCGGCGGCACCCACGAATCGGGCCTGAAAGACGGCCTGTTCGGCGCAGTGAAGGGCTTCATCGACATGCATGGCCTCCTGCCCAAGGGCGTCAAGCCGATGCCCGAAGACGTGTTCTCGCGTGCCAGCTTCGTCCTTTCGGCGAAGGTGCTCGATCCGCAGTTCCAGGGCCAGATCAAGGAGCGGCTCAACAGCCGCGATGCGCTGCGCCTGGTCTCGAACTGCTTCAAGCCCGCGCTCGAGCTCTGGCTCAACCAGCACGTCGAATACGGCAGGAAACTCGCCGACCTCGTCATCCGCCAGGCGCAGACGCGGCAGCGCGCCTCTTTGAAAGTCGAAAAGCGCCGCGGCTCCGGCGTCGCCGTGCTGCCGGGCAAGCTCACGGATTGCGAGAGCCGCGACCTGACGCAAAACGAGATCTTTCTCGTCGAGGGCGATTCGGCCGGCGGCAGCGCCAAGATGGGCCGCGACAAGGAAACGCAGGCGATCCTGCCCTTGCGCGGCAAGGTGCTCAATGCCTGGGAAGTCGAGCGCGACCGGCTTTTCGCCAACAACGAGATTCATGACATCGCCGTCGCCATCGGCGTCGATCCGCACGGTTCCGGCGACGAACCCGATCTCTCCGGGCTGCGCTACGGCAAGGTCTGCATCCTCTCGGACGCCGACGTCGACGGCTCGCACATCCAGGTGTTGCTATTGACGCTCTTTTTCCGACACTTTCCCAAGCTCATCGAGCGCGGCCACATCCACGTCGCCAAGCCGCCGCTGTTTCGCGTCGACGCGCCGGCCCGCGGCCGGAAACCCGCCGCCAAGATCTACGCCCTCGACGAAGGCGAGTTGCAGGCCGTCACCGACCGCCTGAAAAAGGAAGGCGCGCGCGAGGGCTCGTGGAGCATCAGCCGCTTCAAGGGCCTCGGCGAGATGAACGCCGTGCAACTCTGGGACACCACGCTCAATCCCGAGACGCGGCGCCTGTTGCAGGTCGGCTTCGGCGCCGCCGGCCACGCTGCCACGACCTCGGTGCTGACCAGGCTTATGGGCAAGGGCGAAGCACAGGCGCGCCGCGAGCTGATGGAGTTGCACGGCGACGCGGTCGAGGTCGACGTCTGATGCGGCTGCTGTCGCTCAGGCTGCGGCCGACCATGCTCTCCGATCTCGAATTCGTCGGCTCGGTCGAAGACGACCCGGCGAACCGCCCGTTCATCACGCCGTGGGAGCGCGTCCAGCACGAAGGCGCGGTCCGCTTTCCGGACTTTCGTCACTTCATCGTCGAGGCAGGCGAGGGCTGGCCTTCAGCCGGCTTCGTCATCCTCCAGGGCTGCCGGAATCCGCATGGGTCGGTCGAGCTCAAGCGCCTCGTCCTCCAGCCGAAGGGGCTGGGCTACGGGCGGGCCTGCGTTCGCCTTCTCGCCGAGATGGCGTTTCGCGACCTCGGAGCGCACCGCTTCTGGCTCGACGTCAAGGAAAAGAACGAACGCGCCCTGGCGCTCTATCGCAGCGAAGGCTTCGTCGAGGAAGGCCGCCTGCGCGAAAGCGTGCGCAGCGGCGCCAGCTACGAATCGCTGATCGTCATGTCGATGCTGCGTGCCGAGCACGAAGCGCGCCTCGAGGCCGCAGACGCTGCATCGGCGGGAGCGGCTTCAAGCCAGAGAAGGAGACCACCGTGATTTGCTCGACGATGATGAACGTGCCGCTTTCCCTCAACCATCTGCTCGAGCGCGCCGGCAAGATCTTTTCCGGCAACCCAATCGTCTCGCGCCTGCCCGACAAGTCGCTGCGCACGCACACCTACGGCGAGTACTACCGGCGCACGCGCAGCCTGGCGGCGGCGCTGCGAGCGCTCGGCCTAGAAAAGGGCGATCGCGTCGCGACTTTGTGCTGGAACCACCACGCGCATCTCGAGTGCTATTTCGGCATTCCGGCGGCGGGCGGCGTCATGCACACGCTGAACCTGCGGCTCGCGCCCGACGAGATCGGCTGGATCGCGAACGACGCCCAAGACCGCTTCCTGATCGTCGACGACATCCTGCTGCCGCTGTACCGCCAGTTCGCGTCGAAGTGCAAGTTCGAGCGCGTGATCGTGTTCCCGTTCTCCGGCGCGCCGGTCGAGGGCGGATACACCGACTACGAGCAGCTGCTCGATTCCGGCGACCCCGACGGCTTCGTCTATGTCGAACACGACGAGAACGATCCGGTCTCGATGTGCTACACGTCGGGCACCACCGGCCGGCCGAAGGGCGTCGTCTATTCGCACCGCTCGACGGTGCTGCACACCTTCATCGGCTGTCTCGGCGACTGCTGGGACCTGAAGTCGACCGACTCGATTCTGCCGGTGACGCCGATGTTTCACGCCAACAGCTGGGGCGTGCCGTACGCGGCCGTGATGCTCGGCGTGAAGCTGGTGTTCCCGGGGCCGCACCTGCAACCCGACGACCTGCTCGACCTGATGCAGGTCGAGCCGCCGACGCTCGCCCTCGGCGTGCCGACGATCTGGATGGGCCTGATCCAGGCCTTCGACCGCGCACAGGCCGAGCAGCCCGGCCGTTGGAAGCTGCCGGCGGGGCTGCGCTCGCTGGTCGGCGGCGCTGCGGTTCCCGAGGCGCTGATCCGCGCGTTCGCGAAGCACGGCGTCTGGATCATCCAGGGCTGGGGCATGACCGAGACCTCGCCAATCGCCACCATTTCGTACCTGCGCAACGAGCTGAAGGACGCCGGCGACGAAGAGCGCTTCAGGCGCGCCGCGATGGCCGGCGTGCCGGTGCCGCTGGTCGACGTGCGCATCCGCACCGAGGACGGCAGCGACGCGCCGTGGGACGGCAGGACGATGGGCGAGATCCAGGTGCGCGGGCCCTTCATCACCGGCTCGTATCACGAGGTGCCGGTCAGCGAAGACAAGTTCACCGCAGACGCGTGGCTGCGCACCGGCGACGTCGCGACGATGGACGAGCTCGGCTTCGTCCGCATCACCGATCGGACCAAGGATCTCATCAAGTCCGGCGGTGAATGGATCTCGTCGGTCGATCTGGAGAACGCGCTGATGGCGCATCCGGCGATCGCCGAGGCCGCGGTGATCGCCATTCCCGACGAGAAGTGGAGCGAACGGCCGCTCGCCTGCATCGTCCTCAAGCCCGGGCAAGCGATCGATGCGGCGTCGCTCGGCGCCCACCTGCTTGGGCACGGCTTCGCGAAATGGCAGTTGCCCGATCGCTACGAGGTCATCGACGCCGTGCCGCGCACCTCGACCGGCAAATTCTGGAAGCTGAAGCTGCGCGAATGCTTCCCCCGATAAACAGACTCCGTGATCGACGACCTTTTCTCGACCCCCTCGCAAGACGACATCGTTGCCCTCGGCGAATACGCCGAACGCGCCTACCTCGAATACGCGCTCTCGGTCGTCAAGGGCCGGGCGCTCCCGGACGTGAGCGATGGCCAGAAGCCGGTGCAGCGCCGCATCCTCTACGCGATGGCGCGAATGGGCCTGGCCTTCACCACCGGTGCGGGGCCGAAGGCGGTGAAGAGCGCACGCGTCGTCGGCGACGTGCTGGGCCGGTTTCACCCGCACTCCGACCAGGCGGCCTACGAGGCGCTGGTGCGCATGGCCCAGGATTTCTCGCAGCGCTACCCGCTCGTCGACGGCCAGGGCAACTTCGGCTCGCGCGATGGCGACGGCGCCGCCGCGATGCGCTACACCGAGGCGCGGCTGGCGCCGATCTCGCGCCTCCTGCTCGACGAGATCGACGAAGGCACGGTCGATTTCGTTCCCAACTACGACGGCTCGACCGAGGAGCCGAAGCTGCTGCCGGGCCGGCTGCCTTTCGTGCTGCTCAACGGCGCGAGCGGTATCGCCGTCGGCCTCGCGACGGAGATCCCGAGCCACAACCTGCGCGAGGTCGCGGCCGCGGCCGTCGCCCTGATCCGCGACGAGCAGCTTGGGGACGACGAGCTCGCGCGCCTGCTGCCCGGGCCCGATTTTCCCGGCGGCGGCCAGATCATCAGCGCTGCCGACGAGATCCGCGTCGTCTACGCGAGCGGCCGCGGCACGCTCAAGGTCCGGGCGCGCTGGAAGATCGAGGACCTGGCGCGCGGTCAGTGGCAGGTCGTCGTCACGGAGCTGCCGCCGGGAACGAGCGCGCAACGGGTGCTCGAGGAGATCGAAGAACTCACCAACCCGAAGCTCAGGCCGGGTAAGAAAACGCTCGGCGCCGAGCAGCTGCAATTGAAGGCCTCGGTGCTCTGCGTGCTCGACGCGGTACGCGACGAATCGAGCAAGGACGCGCCGGTTCGCCTCGTCTTCGAGCCCAAGACCAGCCGCACGGTGCAGGCTGACCTGCTGACGACGCTGCTCGCGCACACCAGCCTCGAGAGCTCGACGCCGATCAACCTGACGATGGTCGGAGCAGACGGCCGGCCGACGCAGAAGAGCCTGCGCCAGATATTCGTCGAGTGGAGCGGCTTTCGGTTGCGCACGGTCGAGCGGCGCTCGCGGCACGGGCTCGCGAAAGTGGCCGAACGCATCCATCTTCTCGAAGGGCGGCAGCTCGTGCTGCTCAACATCGATGAGGTGATTGCTATCATCCGGGCCGCCGATGAGCCGAGAGCGGCACTGGTCGCGCGCTTCGCGCTGAGCCAGAGGCAGGCCGACGACATCCTCGAGATTCGGCTGCGCCAGCTGGCGCGCCTCGAAGCGATCCGCATCGAGCAGGAGCTGAAGGAGCTGCGTGCCGAGGAAGGCCGGCTGCGCGAGTTGCTCGGCAGCCCGGCAGCGCTGAAGCGAACGGTCGTGCGCGAGATCGAGGCTGACGCGAAAGCCTACGGCGACGAACGCCGGACGCTGATCGAGGAGCAGAAGCGCTCCGTCGCCGAACTGCGCGTCGTCGACGAACCGGTCACCGTGGCGGTCAGCCTCAAAGGCTGGGTGCGGGCGTTGAAAGGCCACGACGTCGATGCCGGCCAGCTCGCCTTCAAGGCCGGCGACGGGCTCTACGGAACCTTCGCCTGCCGCAGCGTCGATGCGCTGCTCGTCTTCGGCAGCGACGGCCGCGTCTACACGGCCGCCGTCGCCATGCTGCCGAGCGGCCGTGGCGACGGCTTGTCCGTTACCTCGCTCGTCGACGTGCAGCCCGGCACGCAGCCGGCGCACTACTTCGCGGGCAATGCGGCGCAGCTGCTCCTGCTCGCCGGCACCGGTGGCTTTGGCCTGCTCGCGCGCGCCGGCGATCTCGCTTCGCGGCAACGTGGCGGAAAGGCCTTTCTCGCGCTCGAAGGCGACGAGAAGCCGTTGCCGCCGGCCGGGGTCGCGGCCGGCGCGTCGCGCGTCGCCTGCCTCACGCTCGAGGGTCGTCTGCTCGTCTTCGGTCTCGGCGAGCTGAAGCTGCAAAGCAAGGGCGGCCGTGGGCTGACTCTCGTCGACCTCGACGCCAAGGACGCGCTGGTCAGCGTCTGTGCCTTCAGCGACGCGTTGCGCCTGCTCGGCAGCGGCCGCGGCGGCAAGCTGCGCGACGAGACCCTGCGCGGCGCCGCGCTCGAAGCGCACGTCGGTCGCCGGGCGCGCAAGGGGCGCCGGCAGGACACGATGCAAAAGGCAATGCGCGTCGTCGCGGCGGCGACGAGCTGAGCACACTTTCGCATTCGATCAAGATTACGATCGTTGCTTTCGCGACCCCGACTCGCCGAGGATTGCCATGAAGAAAATCGTCCACGACACGACCGATGCGTTCGATCAGCGCCTCGACGTCCTGCAGGCCGGACATGCGCCGCAGCTCGAGATCGAGGCCGCGATCGCCGTCTACGAGCGACTGCGCACTGCGCAATCGATCTGCCAGGCGCTCGTTCCCGGCGCCTACTCCGAGACGGCGATGCTGGCGCTGCTCGAAGCGATCTCCGACGAAGTCGCGCTCAGCACGCCGCTCGACGACTGACGCCATCACCGTCGCGGCGGCGCGCCGTCAGGCGGCGAGGCGCAGGGCGCGGACCATCGCGATCGCGCAAAGCGCGAAGAACGCGGCGGCCAGGAAGTCGTAGGGAATTCCGGCAAGGTTGACGGCGGCATCGGCACAGCTGGCGCGCGCCTCGAACACACTGGGCACGAGCTTGTCGAGCTGCGTCGCGGTCATGATGCGATCGGCAAGCGTCAGGTTGCACGACGCCGATTTCGCGGCAACGAGGTGCTGCCACATCGCCGCGGCGAAACCCGCCAGGGCGAGCAACGAGGCGAACGTGGCCGCGACGCGGCCTCCCGCCGGGCGGCGCCAGACGAGGCCGAGCAAGGCGAACACGCCCATCGCGACGAAGATCAATCGCTCGAGCACGCACCACGGGCAGGGGTCCATGCCGTAGGCGTACTGCGAGACGAGTGCCGCCGCGAGGGCGCCGAACGATGCGACGGCGACGAAAGCGAATAGCCAGCGCGTCGGCGCAGTGCGGCCGATCGGCCCGAACGACGGTCCGCCCCGCCGAGTCGCGTTCACTCGGAAACCTGGGCGATCAACTCGATCTCGACGCAGACGCCGAGCGGCAGTTGCGCCACGCCGTAGGCGCTGCGCGCATGCGCGCCTTTTTCGGCGAAGACCTCGCCCAACAGCTCCGAGCAGCCGTTGGTGACGAGATGATGCTCGGTGAAATCGGGCGTGCTGTTGACGAGGCTGGTGATACGGACGATGCGTTCGACCTTGTCGAGGTCGCCGACGGCAGCGTGCAGCGTGCCGAGCAGATCGACGGCGACGGCGCGCGCCGCTTTCTTGCCGGTCGCCGTCGTCATGTCGCGGCCGAGCTGGCCGACCCAGGCCTTGCCGTCGCGCTTGGCGATATGGCCGGAAAGAAACACGAGGTTGCCACTGCGCACGAACGGAACGTAGGCGCCGGCAGGAATCGCAAGCGGCGGCAGGGAGATGTCGAGATCGGTGAGGCGGTCGTAGATCGAGGACATGGTGGTTCGGGGGCGCGGGGAGGGCGCAGATCGTACACCCCGGCATCTACGCTTTCCGGGACGCGAGCACCGGCTACCGGCAGGCGGATCGCCGCGCTCTTGCTGGCGTGGCTGGCCGGCGTCGGCATCCAGTTGCACGAGCGTTCGCTGTTGGCGCCGTCGGCCTATGTCGCGGCCTGCGCCAGCGCGGCTCTCCTGCTCGCTGCGGCAGTGCTCTGGCGCCACCTGGCCTGACGCGGCGTCGCGCTTGGCGTCGCCGCCGCGGCGCTTGCCGGCTTCGCAGTCTCGGGTTGGCACGCAACGGGACGTCTTCGCGATTCCTTGCCGCCGGAGATTGAAGGCGAGGATCTCGTCGTCGTCGGCGTCGTCACCGGCCTGCCGCAGCAGGGCCCGAGGGGCTTGCGCTTTCGTTTCGCGATCGATCCCGAAGTGCGGGAGCGCGCGGGCCTGCCAGAATTGATCGCACTCGGCGGGTACAGCGGTTTTCACGAGGACGCGGCGCTGCCGCAGCCGCAGCGTGAACTGCGCGCCGGCCAGTGCTGGCGCTTCCCGGTGCGCCTGCGCCGGCCGCACGGCAACCTCAATCCGAACGGCTTCGACTACGAATTGCAGCTTTTCGAGCAAGGCGTGTACACGACCGGCCACGTGGGCGACGCACCGGCGCCGCTCCTGCTCGCCGAGGCGGCGGGATTTCCCGTCGAGCGCCTGCGCCAGCGCGTGCGCGATGCGATCTACGCCAACGTCGCCGACCGTCGCGCCGCTGGCGTGCTTGCCGCGCTCGCCGTCGGCGACCAGAGCGCGATCGAGCGCGACCACTGCGACCTCTTTCGCAACACCGGTGTCGCGCATCTGATGTCGATCAGTAGCCTGCACGTGACGATGTTCGCCTGCTTGCCACGGTGACGCTGCTGCAGGAGCGCGGGCGTGCGCTGGCCGTGGTTGCTCGTGCTGCTTGCATCGGCCGTCGTCGTCACCGCCCTTGATCCGTGGGCGCTGACGCAGGCGGGCTTCTGGCTCTCGTTCGCGGCGGTCGGCTTGCTAATGGCATCGTCGCCAGCCCGGCAGCAGCGAGCGAGCCGCCTTCGCTGCTGCCGGGCTGGCGCGGCTGGCGAGCACGCCTCTTCGCCCATGTTCGCACCGACCTGCGCAGGCAGGTGATCGCGACGCTCGGTCTGACGCCGCTGACGCCGGTCTTCTTCCAGCAGGTCTGTCTCGTCGGCTTTCTCGCCAACCTCGTCGCCATCCCGGCGGCGACACTCGTCGTCACGCCGCTCGCCCTGCTCGGCACGGTGTTCGCGCCGCTGAGGTCGCTCGGCGGCACCGCGGTGGGCGCTCGACAGCCTGCTCGGGCGCCTCGCGGCGATCCCGGGCGCGTTTGGGTCATGCCGGTCGCGCCGCTCTGGGCGCATATCCCCGGCCTCGCCGCCGCGGCACTCGTCGTCATGCCGCTGCCGTGGCGGACCCGGCTTCTTGCTCTTGCGCTCGCTCTGGCCCTGCTCGTGCTCGTGCGTCCTGCGCATCTCCGGCGGCGGACGAAGCGCCCTGCTTGGCGGCGACATCGAGCGCGAGCAGGAAGCCTTGCTCGTCGCCGCGCATGGCCGCGGCTTGCAGTGCGACGTGCTGGTCGTCCCGCATCACGGCGCCGTACCTCGCCTTCGGTCGCCTTCATCGAGGCCGTCCGGCCGAAGATCGCCGTTTTCCAGGCCGGCTACCGTAATCGCTTCGGCCACCCGGCGCCCGAGGTCGTCGCGCGCTATCGCGAGCGCAGCGTTGCCATCGTCGCGAGCCCGGCCTGCGGTGCCTGGCGTTGGATCGCGGCCGGGGCCGCCGAGGGGCGCTGCGAGTGCGACGCGGCACCCCGCTACTGTCACTACACCGGCGCCGCCGCGGGCGAGTGAATCGCCGGTGGCGCGGACTTTGCTACCCTCACCTTCTGGAGGCATTCGAATGGTTGCGGGCTTCGACGAGATGCGGGGCGAAGGCGGTGCGGTCCGCGAGCACTACCGCGGCTACGACCGCTGGCTCGCCTCGCAGCCGCCGCAGGTGATGCGCTCGCGCCGCGAGGAGGCCGAGGTCATCTTCCGCCGTGTCGGCATCACCTTCGCCGTCTATGGTGCCAAGGACGAGGACGGCGACGGCACCGAGCGCCTCATTCCTTTCGACCTCATTCCGCGGGTGATCCCGGCGCACGAGTGGCGCGAGATGGAACGCGGCCTGCGCCAGCGGGTGACGGCGCTGAACCATTTCATCCACGACGTCTATCACGGCCAGGAGATCCTCAAGGCGGGTGTCGTGCCGGCCGAGCAGATTCTCCGCAACACCCAGTTCCGTGCCGAGATGAAAGGCGTCGAAGTGCCGGGCGGCATCTATTCGCATATCGCGGGGATCGACATCGTCCGCGCCGCCAATGCCGACGGATCCGGCAGCTACTACGTTCTCGAGGACAACCTGCGCGTGCCGAGCGGCGTCTCCTACATGCTCGAGAACCGCAAGATGATGATGCGGCTGTTCCCCGAGCTGTTCAGCCGGCATCGCGTCGCGCCCGTCGCCCACTATCCCGACCTGCTGCTCGAGACGCTGCGCTCGGTCGCACCGGCGGCGGTCAACGATCCGGTGGTCGTCGTCCTGACGCCGGGCATGCACAACAGCGCCTACTTCGAGCACGCCTTTCTCGCCCAGCAGATGGGCATCGAGCTGGTCGAGGGGCAGGACCTGTTCGTTGACGACAACTTCGTCTACATGCGCACGACGCAGGGCCCGAAGCGGGTCGACGTCATCTACCGTCGTGTCGACGACGATTTCCTCGATCCGCTCGCGTTCCGGCCCGATTCGACGCTCGGCTGCGCCGGGCTGCTCTCGGCCTATCGCGCCGGTAACGTGACGCTTTGCAACGCCATCGGCACCGGCGTCGCCGACGACAAGTCGATCTACCCCTATGTGCCGAGGATGATCGAGTTCTATCTCGGCGAAAAGCCGATCCTCGCCAACGTGCCGACCTACCTCTGCCGCGAGGCCGGCGATCTCGCCTACGTGCTCGACCATCTCGCCGAGCTCGTCGTCAAGGAGGTGCACGGCGCCGGCGGCTACGGCATGCTCGTCGGCCCGGCGGCGACGGCGGCCGAGATCGAGGCTTTCCGCGCCGCGCTGAAAGCCGATCCGTCGCGTTACATCGCGCAGCCGACGCTGGCGCTCTCGACCTGCCCGACCTTCGTCGAGAGCGGCATCGCGCCGCGCCACATCGACCTGCGACCCTTCGTGCTGTCCGGCAAGAAGGTGCAGATGGTGCCGGGCGGACTGACGCGGGTGGCGCTGAAGGAAGGCTCGCTCGTCGTCAACTCGTCGCAGGGCGGCGGCACCAAGGACACCTGGATCCTCGAGGCATGAAAGGACACGGCCATGTTGTCGCGGACGGCTGACCACCTGTTCTGGATGGCCCGCTACATGGAGCGGGCCGAAAACACCGCCCGCATGCTCGACGTTAACTACCAGATGTCGCTGCTGCCGCAGTCCGACGATGCGGCCGAGCGCGGCTGGCGCGGGCTGCTCAGCATCAGCGAGCTGACCGGCGATTTCGCGAAGCGTCATGGCGCGGTGACCCCGAAGAGCGTCATCGACTACATGGTGAGCGATGCGGCGAACGGCTCGTCGATCCGCAGCTGCCTGATGGCGGCGCGCGAGAACGCGCGCGCCGTGCGCGGCACGCTCACGACCGAGGTCTGGGAGACGCAGAACCAGACCTGGCTCGAGTTCCAGCGCATGGTCGCCGATGACGCGTTCCAGAAAAGCCCGGGCGAAGCGTTCGAATGGGTCAAGTTCCGCTCGCATCTCTCGCGTGGAGTCACCGTGGGCACCATGCTGCAGGACGAGGCCTTCCACTTCCTGCGCATCGGCAGCTTCCTCGAGCGCGCTGACAACACAGCGCGGCTGCTCGACGTCAAGTTCCACGCGGTCGACGTCGAGCTATTCGGCTTCGGCAGCGGGCCCGGTCGCGAGCGCGAGCCGAACATCCGTCAGGCGCAATCCCAAGCACAGTCGCAAGGGCCGGTGCAGGGCCCAGCGCAAGGTGCCGATGAAGTTGGCGGCAAGGACGTCGAGTTCGACTTCTATCACTGGTCGGCGGTGCTGCGGTCGGTGTCGGGCTTCGAGGTCTATCGCAAGGTCTACCGCAATGTCATCCGCCCGGAGAAAGTGGCCGAGCTGCTGATACTGCGGCCCGACATGCCGCGCTCGCTCGCCGCCTGCATGCATGAGGTCGTGACGAACCTGCAGCAAGTCGCCAATGACCAGTCGGGCGACACGCTGCGCCTGGCCGGCCGGCTCGAGGCCGATCTGCGCTACGGCCGGATCGACGAGATCCTGGCCACCGGGCTGCATGCCTACCTGACCCAGTTCCTCGAGCGCGTCAACGCGCTGGGTGCCGGGATCGGCCGCGACTTCCTCGTGCCGGTCGCAGCCTGAAATGAGGCCCCCACGCTTGCGGCTGCGCCGCGGCGCTGCCCCCCGAGGGGACGCAGCCGGTCTTGGGGCGGCCCGGCACCCGGCCAGCTGTCGAGCCGACAACCCTCCCGCTTCGCGAAAGCCTTCATGTCAATTCACGTTGCGCTGAATCACGTTACGCATTACCGCTACGACCGGCCGATCCATCTCGGCCCGCAGGTCGTGCGCCTGCGCCCGGCGCCGCATTCGCGCACGCGAATCCTGAGCTACTCGATGCGCGTCGAGCCGACGACGCACTTCATCAACTGGCAGCAGGATCCGCAGTCGAACTACCTCGCGCGGATCGTCTTCCCGGAGAAGACGACCTTCTTCCGCGTCGAGGTCGATCTCGTCGCCGAGATGGCGGTGCTCAATCCGTTCGATTTCTTTCTCGAGCCGAGCGCCGAAAAGTTCCCCTTCGCCTACGAGCCCGAGCTGCGCGTCGAGCTGGCGCCCTTTCTGCTCAAAGGCCCGGCGACGCCGCGCTTCACCCAATACCTCGCCGGCATCGATACCACCGAGCGTCCGACGAGCGGCTTCCTGATGGGCATCAACCAGCGGCTGCAGAAGGACGTCGCCTATCTCATCCGCATGGAGCCGGGCGTGCAGACGCCCGAGCAGACGCTCGTCAACGCGAGCGGCTCGTGCCGCGACAGCGGCTGGCTGATGGTGCAGCTGCTGCGCCATCTCGGCCTCGCCGCGCGCTTCGTCTCGGGCTACCTGATCCAGCTGAAGAGCGACATCAAGTCGCTCGACGGGCCGAGCGGCACCGAAGTCGATTTCACCGATCTGCACGCCTGGTGCGAGGTCTACCTCCCGGGCGCCGGATGGATCGGGCTCGATCCGACCTCGGGCCTTTACGCCGGCGAAGGTCACATCCCGCTCGCATGCTCGCCCGAGCCGTCGTCGGCGGCGCCGATTAGCGGCGACATCGACGAATGCGAAACGACTTTCGAGCACCACATGTCGGTGCGGCGCATCTGGGAAGCGCCGCGCGTCACGCTGCCCTACAGCGACGCGCAGTGGAGCGCGATCGACGCGCTCGGCGTGCAGGTCGACGCCGACCTGCAGCGCCTCGACGTTCGCCTGACGCAAGGCGGCGAGCCGACCTTCGTCTCGATCGACGACCGCGAAGGCGGCGAATGGAACACCGAAGCGCTCGGACCGACCAAGCGCATCCTCAGCGGCAAGCTGATGGAGCACCTGCGCGTCAAGTACGGCGAAGGCGGCCTGCTTCACTTCGGGCAAGGCAAGTGGTATCCGGGCGAGCAACTGCCGCGCTGGTCGCTCAACCTCTTCTGGCGCAAGGACCGTGAGCCGATCTGGACCGACGCGAAGCTCCTTGCCGACGAGCACGCGGACCTCGGCGCGACGGTCCAGAGCGCACACGAGTTCCTGCTCCGCTTGGCCAAGCGGAGCAGGAACT
>PLZH01000316.1 GCA_003152055.1 Burkholderiales bacterium | reverse complement strand
CGCCTGCGGCGGCGTTGGCGTTGGCCGCGTCGGGCCGTGCAGCAGTCAATCCGTCGCCCAGCGGAGATGCTTCAGTTCCCTCCGCGCAGGCGGTGTTTGAAATGAAGGCAAGGATCCTTTCGGAAGAGCTGCCACCGACGCTCTGAAAGTGCTTTCTCGCGCGGTCGCGCGGCGGTGCCAGCGCGCCGACCGGCGAGCCGCTGCCCCGACCTCGGCGGACAGCCGGCGCAGAGCGTCAAATGTCGCTGGACAGCCGGTATGGGATGACCCGGTCCTGCTCTGCTGCGTCATTGCGCGACACGATGGCGCGCGCCGGTTCGGTCGCGCTCATGTTGATCGCTTCGTGCGGCATGTCAGGCGGGATGAAAAGAAAGTCGCCCGCTTCGCTGATCACGGATTGCGACAGGCTGGGGCCGTACCGCGTCTCGACCCGTCCCTGAAGGACATAGATCGCGGTTTCGTACCGCTGGTGAAGATGCGGCTCGGCCCGCGCGCCGGGTGGGATCACCACCAGATGCATCGACAGGCCGCGTGCGCCCACGGTGTCGCCCGATATGCCGACGAAGTAGGGCAGGCGTTGGCGCGTGAGAACCTCGCGGTCAGGCCGGATCGTACGCACGGTGGGCAATGAAGTGTCTGGCATGAGGCGGTTGCGGCCTTTCAGCCGACGTTGTTGCGATGAAGGCGCCGCAGCGCAGCGCTCGCGGCTATTTCACCGAGGTTGGCGAAGGCCTCGTGGTTGCGTTCGATCGCATCGAGGTCGTACAGATAGTTGACCATGAACCCGGCACCTTGCGCGAGGCCGGTCGCCGATACGTCTCCGAGCCAGTTGAGCCTTTCCAGCCGCGCCCCGTTTCCGAGGTGAAACCGGGCCACCGGGTCCAGCGGCTTGCCGGCATCGTCCTTCGCTTCGAACAGGAACCGGACCGCCGCGCGCGACAGGGCATCGCGCAACGACTTCTGAGCTCGCTGGTGCCAGCCCTCGTCTTCGAGATCGCGCAGCCGTGCGCTATCGCTCGCGCAAAGCACCCCAGCCTCGTCACGCCGCGCCGCCGTCAGCCACTGAACGAAGCCTGGCAAGGGCGACAGTGTGACGAACGTGTTCAGGGTCGAGAGTTCCCGCTTCAGATCGTCGACGACCTGCTTGATCAGGAAATTTCCGAACGAGACCCCGCGCAGCCCGGCCTGGCAGTTCGAGATGGAATAGAAGACGGCGGTGGTGGCGCGTTTCGGCGACACGGGGGCACGATTGCCTTGCAGCAACGGCCCGATAGCCGAGGGCACCTCCTGCGTCAGCGCAACTTCGACAAAGATCAACGGCTCGCCGCTCAGAGCCGGATGAAAGAAGGCGAAGCAGCGCCGGTCGGGCGGCTCGAGGCGGAGCCGCAAGTCGTCCCAGCTGGTGATCGCGTGCACGGCCTCGTAGCGAATGATCCTTTCCAGGACATGCGCCGGCGTCGACCAGTCGATGCGCTGCAGCACCAGGAAGCCCCGGTTGAACCAGGATGAAAACAGGTGCTTGAAGTCGGCCTCGACGGGTGCAAGGGACCGTTGCTCCTTCATGGCCACCAGCAGGTCTTCGCGCATGCGAACGAGTTGCCGCGTGCCGGCCGGGGCCAGATTCATGCGGCGGATCAACTCCTGCCTGCGCGGCTCGGCGGCAGCGTGCAACCTTGTCACCGCTTGCGCGTCCGGCCGCCGCTCGAAGCCGGCCAGCGCACGTTTGAGCATCTCCAGATCGGGGCCGAACCGCTCCAGCAGCAGTTCGAAGAACGATCCCCGTGCCGCATCGGGAAGGGTCGCGTAGGCATCGAGCAGGCGCGATGCCAGCGCCACGCCAGATGCTTCACCTTTGCCCGACAGCAGCGACTGAGCCAGCGACTCGAAATCAGCCAGGTCCGTCGGGCGCTTGCCGTGTCGCCAGCGGAGCCATCCGGCGAGCCGCGCTCGTGTCATGTCACCACCGTCGTTCCTGAAGAGCCGCAAGCGTACGCCACGAAGCGTGTCCTCCCATCGATGACCGAGAATCCGCCGTGGACACCGGTTCTACCCACCGACCATGCTGACCCTGCTCTTCGACGGCGTCGCCTACGGCATGCTGCTGTTCGTGCTGGCGGTCGGGCTCGCCGTCACGCTCGGGCTGATGAACTTCATCAACCTCGCGCACGGCGCCTTCGCGATGGCGGGCGGCTACATCACGGTGTTGCTGATGAACCGTGCCGGCGTGCCCTTTCTCGCCTGCCTGCCGATCGCCTTCGTCGGCGCAGCGCTTCTCGGCGCGCTGCTCGAGCGCACGCTCTACCGGCCGATGTACGCGCACTCGCATCTCGACCAGGTGCTGTTCTCGATCGGCCTCGTCTTCATGGCCGTCACCGCGGTCGACTACTTCGTCGGCTCGATGCAGCAGAACATCACGCTGCCCGCCTGGCTGCAGGGGCGGCTGCCGATCGAGGCGGTGGGCATCGGCAAGTACCGGCTCTTCATCATCGTGCTTTGCGCGCTGCTCACGATCGCCTTGCAGTGGGTGCTTTCGCGCACGCGCTTCGGCAGCCGGCTGCGCGCCTCGGTCGACGATCCGCGCGTGGCCGGCGGCCTCGGCCTCGACGTTAACCGCATCTTCCTCGTCACCTTCGCCGTCGGCTCGGGGCTCGCGGGCCTCGGCGGTGCGCTCGGCGCCGAGGTGCTCGGGCTCGACCCGAGCTTTCCGCTGAAATTCATGATCTATTTCCTGATCGTCGTCTCGGTCGGAGGCACGACAACGATCACCGGCCCCCTGCTCGCCGCGCTCCTGCTCGGCATCGCCGACGTCGCCGGCAAGTACTACGTGCCCAAGCTCGGTGCCTTCATCGTCTACAGCCTGATGATCGCGATCCTCACGGTGCGGCCGCAAGGCCTCTTCGCGCGGGCGGGCGGGCGATGAGCACTGGCAAGGCCGCGCTCTCGCCGGCCGCCCGCTCGCTGCGCCGCTATGCGCGCTGGCGCTGGTGGGAGCTGGCGCTGTTCGCGGCGCTGCCGCTCTCGTGGCTGCTGCTGCCGGGGCAGTCGCTCCTGCTGAACGAGATCGCGATCGTCGCGCTCTTCGCCGTCTCGCTCGATCTCATCCTCGGCTACGCCGGCATCGTCTCGCTCGGGCACGCGGCGTTTCTCGGCTTCGGCGCCTACGCGGCGGCGCTCTTCGCCAAGGACGTGATGCCCGATCCGCTCGTCGGCCTGGGCGTCGCCATCGTCGCGAGCGCGCTGCTCGGCACGGCGACGAGCGCGCTCATCCTGCGCGGCACCGACCTGACGCGGCTGATGGTGACGCT
>PLZH01000097.1 GCA_003152055.1 Burkholderiales bacterium | reverse complement strand
CCTATTTCATCGCCTTGTAGTCGGCCTTCGCCTTTGTGTAGGCGTCCTTGGCGTCAGCCATCGTCTTGTTATGCGTGGCCGTCGCGTCCTTCTTGCATTGCTTTTCGGCGTCGCCGCTCATGCTCTTGCATTGCGCCATCGCCGACTTCTCGTCGGTCGAGGCCTGCTTCTTGGCCATCTTGTAGGTGCTTTCGGCCTGGTCCTTCTGCAACTTGGCATCGCTCTCGGCGGCCTGGACGGAAAACGCAAATGTCGCGGCGCAGGCGGCGGCGGCAAGGAATGCAACGGTCTTCATCTCTTTTTTCCTTCGTAGTGGTTGATTGGCTCGGCCGGACTTCCCCGGCACGTTCCGATTTCGTCGATCGGTCGGTTTGTCTTTTTGGCGAAGAAGATTATTGGTGCGCGGAGCGTGCAATTCCGCTCTTGGATGACGGGTCGCGCGCTTGTCCGACATCGACGTCGGACACGTCCGACAGGGCCCTGCGGTGTTGCCCCAGGCGCGAGGGCTCGAGGCATGGGCGAGAAGCTATCGACGGGAAATGCCCGTCGGGCCCAACTCATTGACAGACCGACTCGGTGCACGGCTGGCTAGACTTGTTGGATGCAACGGTCTATCGGCCTCATCTCCGACGGCGGCGGCATGAGCCGGCGCCTCTTTACTTCGTTCCTCGCCGCCTGACGCGCGGTCTCTTCCTTCACAGGAGACTTCATGGCCGACGCGCCTCAGCCCGACAGCGATCCCAAGGAATCCGACAAGAAGATGCGCGAGCGCGTCGACAAGCTCGTCGCGCAGGCTGCCAGCCAGAGCAGCGGCTGCATCACGTTGGGCGCCAGGGCGCTCGACTACAGCGTCAACGCGGCCTTCGTGCCGGTCGTCGACGAGGGTTTCGATGGAGTGCTCGGCGAGCCACAGGCTGCCGTGATGGCGACCAGCTATGTTCTGAAAGGCGCCGTCCCTCACGCGCGTCCCGTGTGCTTCGCCTTCAACGGCGGTCCGGGCTCGGCGCCCGTCTGGCCGCATCTCGGCGCGCTCGGCCCGAAGCGCGTCGTGATGCCCTACGACGCCAGAATGCCGACGGCGCCGTTCGCCATGGCCGACAACCCGCACAGCTGGTTCGAGCACTTCGACCTTGTCTTCATCGACCCGCCGCATACCGGCTGGTCCACGACTGCCAGCCTCGACGCGCGCAAGAAGCTCCTCTCGGTTGACGGCGACGTCGCCGCGCTGACCGAAGTGATGCGAATCTGGCTGACGCGCTGGAGCTCACCGGTCTGCACGGCGGGCGAAAGCTACGGCACGATGCGCGGCGCGGCATTGGCGGACAAGCTGCAGAGCTCGGGCGTGGCGCTTTGCGGCCTCATCCTGATCTCGTGCGCGATGGACCTGCGAAGCATCGTCTTTGCGCCTACGAACGACCTGCCGTAC
Organism: Burkholderiales bacterium; assembly: GCA_003152055.1. Taxonomy (GTDB): domain Bacteria; phylum Pseudomonadota; class Gammaproteobacteria; order Burkholderiales; family Burkholderiaceae_C; genus Schlegelella_A. Next base: position 14,270 of record PLZH01000097.1, on the reverse strand, counting down.
TCGCTCTTCCTGCCCGCCTTCGCCAACGTCTCGCAATATCACGGGCTGCTGAAGGGCTCGCTCGCCAAGTCGCCCGTCGCAGCGCCCACGGTGGCCGAAACCTTCGNNTCGCCTCGAAGCGCGCGATTCGGGTCCGATGGCGGCGAGCCGCACTCGCGAGTGGGAGTTCGATCCAGGCATCGAAGCCGTCGCGTCCCCGTACACGATGGCGGCGATGGCATACTTCGGTGAACAGCTCGGCATGAGCACCGAGACACGCTACGAAGTGCTGTCGCACGATGTGCACAAGAGCTGGAACTGGAACCGTGGCGACACCAAGGGCAACGGCTTCGCCACCACCAGCCCCAACCTCGCGCGCGCTGCGCCGCAACCCGCATCTCAAAGTCTTCGTCGGCAATGGTTGCTACGATCTCGGCACGCCGTACAGCGCGAACGACTGGTCCTTGGCGCAGCTCGACACACCTGCCGAGGTGTTGGCCCACATTCGACACCACTACTACGATGCCGGTCACATGATGTACACGCGGGAGGCCGACCTGACCCGGCTCAGGGCTGATCTGCCGGCCTGGCGAAGCCTGAATCGGCCGTTCCATCGAGCGCAGGGATTCCCACGTGGACGCTGACGCGAATGCAACGCCAGGCGTGCGCGCCACCGGGCCGATGCTGTCGTTCATCGTTCCTGCCCACGACGAAGAAGCGTCGGTCGCCGCGACGGTCCGGTCCATTGCCACGGCCGCGGCGGCTGCCGACGCGGTGCATGAAATCATCGTCGTTGACGACGCGTCGATGGATCGAACCGCGCAACTGGCCGCGGCGGCCGGGGCCCGCGTCATACACGTCGACCTGCGCCACATCGCGGCAGCGCGAAACGCCGGCGCGAGCGCTGCGTCGGGCAGCACCTTTGTCTTCGTCGACGCGGACACGCTGATTGCAAGCGACGTCGTCGTGGCACTTCAGCGCGTGATGACCGCCGGCGCAATCGGCGGCGGCGCCGCGGTTCGCTTCGATGAACCGACGCCGCGCTGGGCCAAGCTCGCGCTGCCGGCGAGCATCTGGCTGGCGCGGCGGTTTCGAATCACCGGCGGCTGCTTCCTGTTCTGCTCGCGCGTGGCATTCGAAGCCGTTGGCGGTTTCGACGAAGCACTCTTTGCGGCCGAAGAGATTCGCCTGTGCCGGCAATTGCGAATCCGTGGCGACTTCGTGATCCTTCGCCAAGCGGTGCTCACTTCCGGGCGCAAGCTGCGCACCTATTCAGGCTGGGAATTGCTCAAGTCGCTCGCCGGCGTTTTCTTCGCAGGGCGCGCCGGTATTCGAGACCGATCCCGCCTCGGCATCTGGTACGGCCCAAGGCGCCCGGACGGGCCGCGCTTCGAGTAAGCGGGACCACGGGCTCGTGGTCGCGGCGGAGATGGAGAATCGCGCATGAGCCAGGGGCCTCTTCGTCTGCACGTGCCCGAGCCGACCGGCCGGCCCGGGCATGGAACCGACTTCTCGTACCTCCATCTGTCGCGCGCCGGCGAGGTGCGGCGGCCGCCCGTCGACATCGCGGCAAGCGACGCCGGCGACCTGGCCTACACGCTCGTGCGTGTGCTCGACGACGAGGGGCAGGCCGTCGGGCCGTGGGTTCCCCGGATCGACGCGGAGCGGCTTCGCCGCGGCATGCGCGCGATGATGAAGACGCGGGCGTTCGATGCGCGAATGATGATCGCGCAGCGGCAAAAGAAGATCTCGTTCTACATGCAGTGCCTAGGCGAAGAGGCGATCGCAACCGCACATGCGCTGGCGCTGGAGCCCGGCGACATGTGTTTTCCGACCTACCGCCAGCAGGGCCTGCTGTTGGCACGCGATGACATCTCGATGGTCGAGCTGATCTGCCAGCTGATGTCCAACGAGCGCGATCCGCTCAAGGGCCGGCAGCTGCCGGTGATGTATTCGTACAGGCGTGCCGGCTTCTTCTCGATCTCGGGCAATCTCGCGACCCAGTTCATCCACGCCGTCGGCTGGGCCATGGCTTCGGCGATTAAGGCAGACACGAAAATCGCGTCGGCGTGGATCGGTGACGGCGCGACGGCGGAGTCCGATTTCCACACGGCACTGACCTTTGCCCACGTCTACCGGGCGCCGGTCATCCTCAATGTCGTCAACAACCAGTGGGCGATCTCGACTTTCCAAGCGATCGCCGGTGGCGAGGCCACGACCTTCGCGGCGCGCGGTATCGGCTGCGGCATCGTCTCGCTGCGCGTAGACGGCAACGACTTTCTCGCCGTCGTCGCGGCATCGCAATGGGCCGCCGAGCGCGCTCGCAGCAACCTCGGGCCGACGCTCGTCGAATGGGTCACCTATCGTGCCGGCGCCCATTCGACCTCGGACGATCCGTCGCGCTATCGGCCGGTAGACGACTGGCAGAAGTTTCCCCTCGGCGATCCGATCGCACGGCTGAAGCAGCACCTGATCGGCCTCGGCAAATGGTCCGAGCAGGAGCACGAAGCGACGCAGAAGGCGCTCGATGCCGAGGTCGCTGCGGCGCTTAAGGAGGCCGCGCAGTACGGCTCGCTGCTCGACGGCCACATTCCACCGGTCGCGACGATGTTCGAGGATGTCTACAAAGACATGCCGGCGCACCTGCGCGAGCAGCTGCGACAGGCAGGAGGGCGACCGTGGCCACGATGACCATGATCCAGGCCCTGCGCTCGGCGATGGACGTGATGCTCGGGCGCGACGACAACGTCGTCATCTACGGTCAGGATGTCGGCTACTTCGGAGGCGTGTTCCGCTGCACGGAGGGGCTGCAGGCCAAGTACGGCAGTTCGCGCGTCTTCGATGCGCCGATCTCCGAGGGCGGCATCGTCGGCGCGGCGATCGGCATGGCTGCTTACGGCCTGCGCCCAGTGGTCGAAGTGCAGTTCGCCGACTACTTCTATCCCGCATCCGACCAGATCGTCTCCGAAGCGGCGCGGCTGCGCTATCGTTCGGCCGGCGATTTCACCGCCCCGATCACGATCCGCATGCCCTGCGGCGGCGGCATCTACGGCGGCCAGACGCACAGCCAGAGTCCCGAGGCACTTTTCACGCACGTCTGCGGACTGCGCACGGTGATGCCTAGCAATCCGTACGACGCCAAGGGTTTGCTGATCGCGTCGATCGAATGCGACGACCCGGTGATCTTTCTCGAGCCCAAGCGGCTCTACAACGGACCGTTCGACGGCCATCACGACAAGCCGGTGGTGCCCTGGGCGGCGCATCCCTCGAGCGAGGTACCGGAGGAGCACTACAAGGTGCCGCTCGACTCGGCAGCGGTGTTTCGGCGCGGCGCCGACGTGACCGTGCTGACCTACGGAACGATGGTCTTCGTCAGCGAGGCTGCGGCGCGCGACAGCGGCATCGACGCGGAGATCATCGATCTGCGCAGCCTCTGGCCCCTCGACCTGCCAACCATCGTCGCATCGGTCAAGAAGACCGGGCGCTGCGTGGTCGTGCACGAGGCCACGCGGAGCAGCGGCTTCGGCGCCGAACTGACGGCGCTGGTGCAGGAGCACTGCTTCTATCACCTCGAAGCGCCGATCGAGCGCGTGACCGGCTGGGACACTCCGTACCCGCATGCGCTGGAGTGGGACTATTTTCCGGGTCCGGCACGCGTGGCGGCGGCACTGAGAAAGGTGCTCGAGCCATGAGCGTTCATGTGATCAGGATGCCGGATCTCGGCGAAGGCATCGCCGAAGTCGAACTCGTCGCCTGGCACGTGAAGCCCAGCGATGCGGTGACCGAAGACCAGGTGCTGGCCGATGTCATGACCGACAAGGCTACGGTCGAGATCCCCTCGCCGGTGGCCGGGCAGGTGCTGGCGCTCGGCGGCGAAGTCGGAGAAATGCTGGCCGTCGGCGCCGATCTGATCCGCATCGAGTTGGCGGGTGTACCGGCGGCGGCCGCGGCTTCGGCGACGAGAGCGAACCCCATGCCGTCGCCAGCATCGGCGCCGGGGCCCGCAGTTCCGCTGCAGTCACCAACACCGGTGCCGATTCGCGAGCCGCCGAGCGCCGCACCGGCGCGATCCGCCTCGCACGACAGACCGATCGCTTCGCCGGCGCTGCGCGCGCGCGCCTGGGAGCTCGGCGTCGATCTGCAGGCAGTGCCGGCCAGCGGCCCGGCCGGTCGCGTCATGCAAAGTGATCTCGATGCCTACCTCGCGCGCAACGCAACCCGCTCGCTGCCTTCGGCGCCGCCGCAGCGCCATGACCTGCCGGACGCGACGGCCACGCACGCCGAGAAGATCGTCGGCCTGCGCCGCAAGATCGCGCAGAAGATGCAGGAGGCCAAGCGACGCATTCCGCACTTCACTTATGTCGAGGAGGTCGATGTCGGCGAACTCGAGGCCTTGCGCGATCGACTGAACGCGAAGTGGGGCGAGCGGCGCGGGCACTTGACGCTGCTGGCCTTTCTGATCCGCGCGGTCGTGCTCGCCGTGCGAGAGGTTCCGCAGGTTAATGCGCGCTTCGATGACGAAGCGGGCGTGATCACGCGCCACGATGCGGTGCACATGGGCATCGCGACACAGACCGAAAACGGCCTGATGGTGCCGGTGCTGCGCGATGCGCAGGCCCGAGATCTGTGGTCGAGCGCCGCTGAAGTCGTGCGCCTGTCCGACGCCGCGCGCAACGGCAAGGTCGTTCGCGACGAACTCGTCGGCTCGACCATCACGATCACCAGTCTCGGCCGGCTCGGCGGCATCATGTCGACGCCGGTGATCAACCATCCCGAGGTGGCCATCGTCGGCGTCAATCGCATCGCGCTGCGGCCGGAGATCCGCGACGGCGCCGTGGTTGCCCGGCAGATGATGAACTTGTCTTCGTCGTTCGATCATCGAGTGGTCGACGGCGCGCAGGCCGCTGGCTTCGTGCAGTTGCTGCGGGTCCATCTCGAGCACCCGGCGATGCTGTTCGTGGAATAGGCCCATGACAGACGCCGATCGGCGCTTGCGGTGAACCTGGAATCCGGCGTCGACATGGGGCTGTAGCGTCCTTCATGGATAGAGAGACCGTCAAGCGTTACCTGCCCTGGGTCGTGGCCACGACCCTTTTCATGGAGCAGCTGGATTCGACCATCGTCAACACGGCCGTGCCGGCCATGGCCGCCAGCCTGCACGTGACGCCGCTCAGCCTGAAGGCGGTGGTCACGAGCTACATCCTAAGCTTGGCGGTATGCATCCCGATTAGCGGCTGGATGGCCGACCGCTTTGGAACGCGGCGGGTGTTCGCCTCGGCGGTGGCCCTGTTCACCGTGGCATCGATCCTCTGCGGAGTGTCGGTGAGCGTGCCGATGCTCGTCGCCGCGCGCATCCTGCAAGGCATCGGTGCGGCGATGATGATGCCGGTCGGGCGGCTGGCGGTGATCCGCACCTTTGCAAAGTCGGAACTGCTGGTGGCGTTGAACTTCGTCGTCCTGCCGGCGCTGATCGGGCCGCTGCTCGGCCCGACGGTGGGCGGCCTGATCGTGCACTGGTTGTCGTGGCGCGAGATCTTCTTCGTCAACGTCCCCGTGGGTCTAGTGGCGCAATGGCTGATCCATAGGCATCTGCCCGATTACCACGGCGACGCGCCGCGACCGCTGGACGTCGTCGGGCTGGTCCTGTTCGGCGCCGGGACGGCGCTCCTGTCATGGCTGCTGGAAGTGTTCGGCGAGCACCATCTCGACGTGACCTCGACGGCGATCCTGCTGTTGCTCGCAGGGAGTCTGCTCGCCGCCTACGGCTTTCACGCGAGCCACACGGAGCATCCGCTGCTGCGTCTCGCGCTATTTCGTTTGCGCACCTTTCGTGTCTCGGTGGTGGGTGGCTTCGTCACGCGGTTGGGAATCGGTGGTTTGCCGTTTCTGCTGCCGCTGCTGTACCAGCTGGGACTGGGCTTGCCGGCGTGGGAATCGGGCCTCCTGATGATGCCGGCGGCCGCAGCGGCGATGGGAATGAAGCTGATCGCCCCGCGCGTTCTTGCCATCCTCGGCTATCGCAAGGTGCTGATCGTCAACACCCTGATGATCGGCGTGACCATCGGTCTGTTTTCGCTCGTCGGGGCCGCAACGCCGCTGCCGCTCATCGTTCTGCTGGGCCTGGCCCAGGGCTTCTTCAACTCGCTGCAGTTTTCCAGCATGAACTCGATGGCCTATGCCGACATCGACGCGGCAGACTCCAGCATGGCCAGCACCATCGCCAGCTCCATGCAGCAGATGTCGTTGAGCTTCGGTCTCGCCAGCGGCTCGCTCGTGACGGCCTGGTTCCTGGGCGACCTGCCGCAAAGCGATCGGCTCGCCGTGAGTGGCGCGCTGCACCACGCCTTCGTCACGCTGGGCGTCGTGACCCTGCTGTCGTCACTGTCGTTCTGGACGCTGCGGCCCGAAGACGGCGAGAGCGTCAGCCGCGGCGCCTTGGTCGACGCCTGATCCGGCGCCCGGCTCGACACGAGGCCACGTCCCTGGCAATGAACCGCTGCCTCAGGTTGAAGTGGATGAAACTGATCAGCGAAGGGCTCGGAGCGCCCGAAGGCTACGGCTTCTCACCGACCACGAGCGGCGTGAAAGTATCGGGCTTCATGGTTCGCCGCGGGCGCGGCTGTCCTTGTGGGTGACGACACGCTTGGAAGCTTCGTCATAGACGATGGAGTCGGGATCTACCCGGCCTGTTGTCTCGATCTTGGTAAGGGTCTTCAGACAGATCTCGACCGCAGTTGTCGTGCTCAAAGGCCGCTTCGATAGCGACTCGAAGCCCGCATAGAGCGCGGTGCGGTAGCGTAACGCCTCCTTCGTGGCGGCGTCTGCGCCTCGGTCTGCCCCTTGAGCGAACTGGAACAGACGGTCGGCCGTGGTGACGATGTTTTCGATCTCCGAGCTGTCCTTCGCCTCCAGCAGCGGGATCGTGTTGATCAGCATCGTCTGGTTCGGAATGAGTTCGGTCGCCTGTTTGAGGGCGGCCAGCGCCGCGCGCGCCAGGACGCATTGCTTAGCACAGGCTTGGTCTCGAGCTCGGTGTCTGGTGGGAGGGGCGGAAGCCCATTGAATGGCCGATCTGGAAGCCAGCGTTCTAGGGAGGTACCCGGGGTCATGTTCTCCAAAATCGTTTTCTGCGACATGTTTTGAGGATATGTCTGCGGCAACGACAACGTCAATCGGACGTGTCGCTAGAACCGAGGTTCGGCGACACACAGCAGTCGTTTGATAGGTTGCGGCGTCTGAACATCCGTTCCGTCAACGAAAAAAGGAGCGTCTGCATCGCGAACGCCCCTCAAAGTTGCACGGGCGGCCCAGGAAACCCCGATCGCCGAAGGCACGAGGATCACGCGATCCGAAAGTCTCCAATGGCGCCGTCTGTCCTGTGACCGTCGTTCCGCTCAGCGATACACCAGAACGGGTATCTTGCTGTGGGTCAGGACCTTGAGAGTTTCGCTGCCCAACAGCAGTCCCCGCACCCCCCGCCTTCCGTGAGACGCCATGACGATGAGATCGCAACCCTTTTTCTCGGCAGTCTTGATGATCGCCTCGAAGGGGTGGTCGCTGGTGACAGACACGGTGTGGCAGGTGACGCCGGCCTTATCCGCCGCCCCTTGGATGACGTCGAGGTATTGATCCGCGTGAGCGCGACAGTCCACGGCAAACTGCGGCTTGGTGTCTTCCACCATCTCGACCCGATAGGTCATCACGTGGAATTCTGGCATGACATAGACGCCTGTCACTTGGGCCTGCTCGCTCTTGGCGAACTGAATGCCTTTCTGGATCGCGTCGTTGGACGACGGGGAACCATCCGTCGGCAGTAGAAGATGCTTGAACATGTTGCCCTCCTGTTGGCTTGAAGAACCACCGGGACGGTTCGGTTCCAAGCCGGCAACTGGGGTACGCTGTGCAGAGCGTCGAAGAGACGCGATGGATAGCGAATCTCATCTTGTCACTCGGACCGAAACCCAGTTTATTCTGTACCTTGGCATCGCGCTCGCCAAGCCCCGTTTGCGCCGAATCTTGAACTGCGTCAGGCGCGTCAGGTCGGGCGGAAACCTTACTCGACGAACCGACGAACCTCCGGCGCATGCAGTCAATGACCGCTTAGCGCCGAGCTGCTTGCAGGTCTCGCACCACCGCTAAGGCACATAGCAACAATAACCTGAACACTCAAGGTTTGCGACGAGTGCGATGCGGCTTGATGCGGTAATTCCATTCACCGTGGAACTCATCGCGCTCAATTGACACGTCGGCCAGTTCTTCGTCTGTGACTTTGACACCGGCCGCGTAGGTCTTCTCGTCGAGTTCAGCCCGGATGCGCAGACCGGCTTCGGTGGTCACGCCGCCAATCAGGTTGACGACGATCTGCCGCGTCAGCAATGGTCGAGCTCGCCAGTTGTTGGTGATGTGGCAGAACATCCGGTGCTCGATCTTGTNNACTTGCTGGTGCCCGGCGGGAAGTGGCAGACCTGTACAGTCAGCCCCAACTCATCGGCCAGGTGCTGCAGTTGCAGCCACCACAGCCGCACGCGGTAGCCGTTGCTGGCGCCACAGTCGGCCGCGATCAACAGGCGCTTGGCACGGGCGTACAGCGGGCGGCCCATCTCCAGCCACCAGCGCCGAATGCTTTGGGCGGCGAACTCCGCCGTGGCGTGGTCGATGCCCACGCTGACCCAGCCCTCGTTGGCGGTCACGTCGTAGACGCCGTAGGGCGCGACCTTGCCCAACTGCTCGTCGATGAAGTCGTGGGTTCGTACCTCTTCGGGCTGCCCTGCCGGCTGCCACTCGCGCCCGGCGTTCTTGACGTCTCCGATCAGCTCCTTCTTCTTGGTGTCCACCGAGATCACGGGCTGGCGCTCGCGCTGATACTGCGCCACCGCCTTGGCAATGTGGTGGAACTGCGCATCCCGGTCCGGGTGCTGGGCACCCTCGCGGGTCTTGCGCACCGACTGCAAGCTGTAGTTCATCTGGGCCAGCAGGTCGCACACCGTACGCTGACTCACCTGATGGCCCTGGCGATTCAACTCCAGCGCCAGACGCGTCGTGCTCTTGCAGGTCCAGCGAAGTGCCGACATGGGGTCGCCCCTCGTCGTCGGCTCCACCAGCGCATCCAGGTCCCGCAGCAGTGTGGGATCAGCGCTGACCAACGTCTTGCGTCCACCGCCTTGGGCACGCACGCGGACCTTGTCAATCGCAGGCGGGACAAAGCGAGCCGGCTCCCGATCAAGTTCCGCAAGGCCGGCATATACGGTTGTCCGAGACACCCCCGCAGCCTTGGCCACAACGCTCACGCCGCCCCGCCCAAGGCTGCGCGCTTCGGCGGCCACCCACAGCCGCAATGTCGCCTCATCGAGCCGGCCTGCCAGCGCCAAATACTTGGCTTTGATGGTCGGCGCTAAATTCACCTCGCCATGATATGCTGCGTCCCGGAAGTGTTCAAGTTATTATTGCTACATACTTTAGGGTCGGTTGCTNNACGGATAAGGCAGGCAGCTCAGTGGAAAGCACTCATTAGCACTCATAGCACTCATCAAGATTGAGGAGGCCGGCAGCCCTTTGGGGCGACTACTCTGACGGCAGCGCACGGCGCTTGAACGCATCGAGCAGCGGCGAGATGATGTCCATCGGCAACGGAAAGATGATCGTCGAGTTCTTGTCCGCCGCGATCACCGTCAGCGTTTCCAGGTAGCGCAGCTGAATCGCCTGCGGCTGTTGCGCGAGGATCTCTGCGGCTCGCGCCAGCTTTTCGGCGGCCTGCAGTTCGCCCTCGGCGTGGATCACCTTGGCACGCCGTTCACGCTCGGCCTCGGCCTGGCGCGCGATCGCGCGGATCATGGTTGCATTCAGGTCAACATGCTTGATCTCGACGTTGGTGACCTTGATGCCCCAGGCGTCGGTCTGGCCGTCGAGGATCTTCTGCAGGTCCAGGTTCAGCCGCTCACGCTCGGACAGCATCTCGTCGAGGGTGTGCTTACCGAGCACCGCGCGCAGCGTGGTCTGCGCGAGTTGGCTGGTCGCGGCGAGGAAGTTCTCCACCTGGATGACCGCGCGCTGCGGATCGACGACGCGGAAATACAGCACCGCGTTGACCTTCAGCGTCACGTTGTCGAGCGAGATCACGTCCTGGCTCGGCACGTCCATCACCACGATGCGTAGGTCGATGCGAACCATCTGCTGGATTCCGGGAATGAGGATCACCATGCCCGGGCCCTTGACGCGCCAGAACCGCCCGAGCTGGAATACCACGCCGCGCTCGTACTCGCGCAGGATGCGCAGCGAACTGGCCGCCAGCAGCGCTAGCAGCAATAGCAGAACGAGGAAGATCGAAAAGGCGATCATCGCGGGACTCCTTGCGTTGGCGGTGCTTCTGCGGCCGGGCTCACGTCCAGGGTGAGGCCGTCGACGCGTGTGACGCGCACGCGCTGACCAGGGCGCAACGGCTGCTCAGCGCGCACCTTCCAGCGCTCGCCGTCGACCGCGGCCCAGCCTTCGCCGCCGCCGAACTCGATGACCTCGCCCGACGCCCCGATCATTCGCGGCGCGCCGCTGACAACCGGCCGTCGGCGCGCCTTCGCCGCCATGCCGGCGACGCCGATGACGAACGCGGCCGACACCAGCGTCACGATGCCGATCAGCGACAGCGGAATGCCGAAACCCGGCGAGTCGCTATCGATCAGCAGCAGGGCACCGAATCCGAAGGCCGCGACCCCGCCGATGCCCAGCGCGCCGTGGCTCGGAACGAAGACCTCGGCGACGAAGAAGGCGATGCCCAGTAGGATCAGGCCCAAGCCGGCGTAGTTGATCGGCAGCATCTGCAGCCCCCACATTGCGAGCAGCAGGCACACGCCGCCAATCACGCCGGGCGCCAAGAAACCCGGATTCACGAACTCGAACAACAGGCCGTAGACACCGATCATCATCAGCATGAGCACCAGACTAGGTTCACTGACCACCGCGAGCAGCCGGCCCCGCCAATCGGGCTCGAGCCTCACCACGACGGCCTGCGCCGTGGCCAGCTTCATGCTGTCCACGCGGGAATTACCCAGTGTCAGCACTCGGCCGTCGAGCTTGCGCATCAGGTCGTTCAAGTCGACGGCGATGAGATCGATTACCCCGCGCGATAGCGCATCGCTGGCGGCCAAGCTCACGGACTCACGTACCGCCCGCTCGGCCCACGCGACGTCGCGGCCACGCAGCTGGGCCAGGCTGCGAATGTAGGCAGCGGCGTCGTTGACGCGCTTGGCAGTAAGCGTATCCTGGCTCACCTCGGACCCGGAAGCCGCGCTGTCAGGCCGGCCAGCAGGTTGCGCGCCCGGCCCGGGCATGGGTAGGCCGATGGCGATTGGCGTTGCGGCGCCAAGGTTGGTGGCCGGCGCCATCGCCGCGATGTGCGTGGCGTAAAGAATGTAGGTGCCGGCGCTGGCTGCACGGGCGCCCTGCGGTGACACGAAGCCGACTACCGGCGTCGGCGACGCCAGGATGTTCTTGATGATGCTGCGCATCGCGGTGTCCAGCCCACCCGGGGTGTCCATCTCCAGCACGACGAGTTGCGCATGCTCGCGCGCCGCCCGTTCCAGCGAGCGTGCGACGTGTTCCGCAGTGGCTGGGCCGATGGCGCCGTCGATGCGCAGCACGAACACCGGCGGCACGCCCGCGGCGTTCGATTCGCGCACAACGGCCAGCACCGCCAGTAGCGCGAGCGAGCACATCAGCCAGACGCCGCGGTTCACGGGGGGCTCCGCAGCGCGCTCAATCCTCGAGGCGCATGCCGACCTTCAAGGTGGCCCGAAAGTGCCCGATCTTGCCGTCGGCCGATGCGGCCACGCGTCTCGATCACCCTCAACCAATCGGTGTGGCGCAGGGTCTTGGGCGCCGTCTTGAAGGCACGGCGGATCTCCCCAGTGCGAATGATCGATGGTCCGAAGAATTCCACGCGCTGGTAGACATGGCCCGACATTGCACGCTCCTGGTGATGCCGGCGGCCGATCGATCGGTCCTCGCTTTAGCAGTGACCAGATCTCGCCACGCGGTGCCTCCCTGCAGTGCACAGCGTACACCCGCAAGCCACCTTGCGCCGCACCGAATCTGATCGCGCCGCACTTCTTCCACGAAGCCAAATCCCGCAATATCAGTGCACCATTTCTGGCGAAAGCCAGGCAATCGCCACGAACGACTACTCCACCGGCCGAACGTGGTGGTACCCGACCTCCGCGAACGTCAGCTGCGGTGTGGCTACTGGAGGATTCGCCTCAGCGCGTCGACCAGCGCATTGGGGTGGTCCAGCCCCTCGTAGGTCGGGGGAATGTCCTGGCTGAACCCGAGGAGCGAGGCGACGGCCAGCCGCGCGGAATGAACCGAGTACTCGACGGTGTAAACCACGTTGCGGGGAATCTCGCAATACTGGCCGACGAATGCGAAATTGGCCGTGCTCCGAGGGATCACGTCCGGCCGGTCGCCCTTGGCTCTCGGCATGAACTGGCTCGTGGTGTAAGGCAGCATGCAGGGAATGCAGTTCGAGGTCGCGAGCAGCGCCGGGATGTGGTCCTGGAAGCCAAGCCCCGAGCCATTGCCGATGTTCAACGACGCTCTCGAAGCGGTCCTTCGTCCGATCTTCTGCGGCGCAAGAGCCCGTCGCGCTCGAGATCCACAATCTACAGGACCGTAGCTCAGCCAAAGGGGTAGACACAGTGGATCCCGTCATTCATCGTCAAACCCTGGGCGACCTGCTGCGTCGCAGTGCCGCACGATCGCCCCACAAGTTGGCCATCGTCTGCGGCGACACGCGCTGGACCTACGCCGAGTTCGATCGCACCAGCGAGCGCGTCGCCGCTGGCCTGGCCGCGCACGGCGTTGCCAAGGGCACGCGCGTGGCAATACTTGCGCGCAACTCGCATGCCTTTGCGGCACTGCGCTTTGCGCTGGCGCGCCTGGGTGCCGTGGTCGTGCCCATCAACTTCATGCTCAAGGCAGACGAGGCCGCGTACATTCTTCGGCATGCCGGCGCGACGATGCTCGCCACCGACAGCGAGCTGGCCCGGCTGGCACGCGCGGCGGCAGCGAACGACACCCCGGTGTGCAACTTCGTCTGGCTTCCCTCGGAGGAGGCCAGTGTTCCCGAACCCGACATGATCGCCTTCGACGCGCTTGCAGGCAGCGACGGGGAACTGCCTGACGTGGATCTCAACGGCAGCGATGTGCTGCAGATCGTCTACACGAGCGGCACCGAATCGTCCCCGAAAGGCGCGATGCTGACGCACGACGCCGTGCTGTGGCAGTACGTGAGCTGCATCGTCGACGCCAGTATCGCCAGCGACGACCTCGCGCTGCACGCACTGCCGCTGTACCATTGCGCGCAACTCGACGTATTCCTCGGGCCATCGATCTATGTCGGTGCCACGAATGTCATCACCGCCCGTCCGGTCCCCGACAACCTGTTGCCGTTGATCGCGCGCCACGGCATCAGCTCGTTCTTCGCCCCGCCGACCGTCTGGATCTCGCTGCTGCGCTCGCCGCTCTTTGAGCGCACCGACTTATCCAGTCTTCGCAAGGGCTACTACGGGGCCTCGATCATGCCGGTCGAGGTGCTGCGGGAGTTGGCGCAGCGCGTGCCACAGGTGAAGCTGTGGAACCTGTATGGCCAGACTGAAATCGCGCCGCTGGCCACTATGCTGGGCCCGGAAGATCAGTTGCGCAAACCCGGGTCGTGCGGGCGCGCAGTGCTCAATGTCGAAACGCGCGTCGTGGATGATGCGATGCGTGACGTCGCGCCGGGCGACGTGGGCGAGATCGTCCATCGCTCGCCCCATCTGATGCTCGGTTACTTCCACGACGACGAACGGACAGCGGCCGCGTTCGAGGGCGGCTGGTTTCACTCTGGCGATCTGGCGACCATTGATGGCGACGGTTTCATCACGGTGGTTGATCGAAAGAAGGACATGATCAAGACTGGTGGCGAGAACGTGGCCAGTCGCGAGGTCGAGGAAGTCATCTATCGCCTGCCCGAAGTGTCTGAGGTCGCGGTGGTCGGCATTCCCCACCCGCGCTGGGTCGAAGCAGTGGTTGCCGTTGTCGTCGTCAAGAGCGGACAGCAACTCACCGAGAGCCAGGTACTGGCGCATTGCACGGCCACCATGGCAGCGTTCAAGGCACCCAAGCGCATTGTCTTTGCCGAGACGCTGCCCAAGAACCCGAGCGGCAAACTGCTCAAGCGGCAACTGCGGCAGTCGCACGAGGCAATGTTCGCTCGCGATTGAGGCGCTGGCTTCGCTGAAAGCTCTGGCGCCGAGGGATCTGGC
>PLZH01000027.1 GCA_003152055.1 Burkholderiales bacterium | reverse complement strand
CGACGAAGAACCACGTGGCTGCCACTTTGACGAGCTTTGACGAAGCCCAACCGTTCGAGCGCTCGCACTGCCCGCGCGCCAGAGACGCGAGGTAGTTTAGGCATGCGCGGGGACGGTGAACGTCGTGACCACGGCGTGTCCGCGCGAGCCAGGCGCGAGCGGGAACTCGGCCAGAAAAAGCTCAGTGGCCTCCTGAAGGTTTGCCACCGCTTCTTCGATGGTTTCGCCCTGGGTTGTGGTTCCGGTCTCGGGATTCAACGCGACGAAACCACCTTCCTCGGCAGGCGTAAGGACAGCAGTGAGTTCCATGGAAACGCTCCGACAGGCGACTGGACCTACGCATTCTCGCGCAAGCCGCACCAAGGGGCCCAACGTCGCCGCTGGCTGCTGAACACGGCGACCGAACTGGTCGCCAGCCATGAGCGCTTCCTTCACGCATCGGGCCTGAAGCAAGAGCTTGCGAACCAGCGTAACGGCGTCGGCTTTCACGCCGGTTCAGTGGGCCGAGTTTCCGTTGCTCGCAAGCTTCACGACCCCACCGTTCGAAGAGGTTGAGTCGCGCGTCGCCGGTCTTCATTTCATGGTCCTGGCCGCGCTCACGCTGAGCGCGGCCATCAGCGCCGCGGCGATCGTCGTGGCCGACGCGACACGCAAGTCCCGGACGATCGAGACGTGGCGCACCGTTGTCATCAAGCTACCGGACCCCCACTCGAGCGGGGATCACTGGCTCGTGGCGGTGAACGCCTTCATTCATGGCGGAGAACCGCGTACCAAGGTAGCGTCGGCGATCCGCGAGTTCTACGCCGCGGTCGGATCGCTGATCGAGCTGATCACCCTAGCGCACCACCGACGCTCGCTCCAGCGATCGCTCCTGCCCGAGGAGGAACCGAGCGGCGATCTGCGTCTCGTGCCGGTAATGTAGAGCCATGGTGCNNCTCCGGTCGGCCGTTTGCCTCTTCCAAGTTTTGCAGCGCAGTCATTGGACTGCGAGCACGGAGATATGGCCCGACTCGGTCGCGATGGCATGGGGCCGAATCATGATTTCGACATCCTGATTCAGCGCAGTCAGGAACTCCATCAGCTTCTCGACGGAGAACTGATCGAGACGATAGTTCTTCAGCGCTGAGACTTTGGGCTGCGGAACACCGAGCAACGCCGCGATCTCCCGCTGTTTGAGTTTTCGGCTTTTCAGAATGTCGTTGACTGCGAGCGCCAGACGCGTCTTGGTCTGCCGTTCTGCGGCATCCGCATAGCCAAGGTCGTCAAAGACGTTGGTCGTTCCGCGCGTGATCGTGTTCATGGTGTCCGAGTCCTTTCAAAATCCTGCTGGGCACGCTTGAGGCGCTCCCCTCTCAGCTTCACGTCGTCCTGTGGCGTCTTGATGCCGGCCTTCGACTTCTTCTGGAAGGCATGCAGGACGTACACGACCTCCGCGAAACGTACCGTGTAGACGGCGCGGTACGTGTCGCCACGATGGTCTTCGACAATCTCGAACACGCCCGGCCCTTCGCCTTTCCACGGCTTGGCGTGCGGATGCTTGCCGCCCAGCTGCGCGACGCCGAGCGCGTAGCCCATGTCGTCCTGCACCTCGCCGGGAAATGCCTGGTAGTCCTTCTTTGACGAGCCGACCCAGTGCAGGGGCTTCTCGCGCGCCGCGTTTCGTGTCATGCGAACCATACCAATATATACCAAGACAGATATATTCGGTCAAGTCGAAGTGCGGTTGGGCGGCCGGCATCCTTCCTCGACTGCTCCCGCTCATTCCGGGGCAGGCGTCGCCTTCCAGTACGCCTTGACGTCCTGGCTCCATGCGAGGCCGGCGGCCCTGACCGCCGCCGGGAGGATGCGGCGCATGCGCTCGCGGTTAGGTTCGTGTCCACGTACCAGCCCTCGACAAGCATCCGGCTGTACCGCAGCGCCCATGCCGGCGTCTGACCGGGGAAGAGCTCCTCGCGGGTCTTCGCCACATAGGCCCGCGTCGCCCCGTGCGCGCCCATTGCCGCCGCCATCGCCTCGCGGCGCTCTGGGAACTCGGTCCACAGCCGCCGCAGCAGGTCGGTGTGGATGTCGATGTAGCTCCAGTGAACCGTCATCACGCCGCGGTACTCAAGGCCCGGGCCTATGGTTTTGCGTGCCACTCGGGCGACCACGGCCTGCGGGCGCGTGATGCGGTCCAGCTCGGCCGTAAGGGCTTCACGCCGCCCGTGCAGCGTCGCGAGCAGTCGCTCGGATGCCTGGATCGTCGTCTCAATCTGCTCCAGTTCCTGAAGCGAAAACGAGAGCGCCGGGTTCGGAATCGGTTGGGCTTGCATCACTTCCTCCAAACGCGCTGGGTGCGATGGCCGACGGTGATCGTGCGGCCGTCCGTGGTTTTCACCTTGTAGGCGTCGAACCATTCCGAAAGGCGCGAGACCGGCCTGCGGCCCAGGTCGCGCTCCATGCTGCGGATGCTGTCCTTGCTCAGATACACGANNCTTGGGCACGGGCACAGGAGTGCAATGATCGGCAAACGCCGCGTTGCACTGTTTGGGCACAACATCGGCGCGGGACGGGATCAAGCGGCACAAATGCGGCACAGCCCGGATTTCGGCCCAATGGTCGAGGCCACTCTCGACTCTTGGGCCCATTACCCAATGGTCGTTGCGCTGGTCGCCAAATGCCGCACGGGGCACTGCACCCAATGGTCATTTGGAAGCAGTCTCGAAAACGGCTGGGCACGGCCAGGACACGAAATGGGCACAGGATGGGCACAAAGCAAAAAGCCACCCTGTTGGGCGGCTTTCGCTTTGCAGCTGACTCGTTGATTCAGCTACTGTTTTCTTGGTTGCGAGGGCCCGCAATCTCTCCCGGAGGCGAGTCAGATTGATCTAGTCCGCCTTCAGGCGTGATCGCGGTGTCAAGGATGGGGGCACCATGATCGAAGGTCATGGCGGCATGCTGGACCGACTCGACACCGTGGTCTTCGCCGCACCCATGTTCTTCCACGTGGTGCGGTATTGGTGGGTGCCTTGAACGCGCCCGGACGCCGACTTTGCGGAGTTGAAAGCAATCTACTGGACACCCGCGTGTCGATGACCAACATGGAGCAGCAGACGCCGGTTAGCCCTCCGGCCTGGTCATTTGACTTGAAACCCAACCGCGCTTGGGTTAGACTGATGTATGCCAACCGTTCTCCCGATCTTCAAGGGCTGGCGCGTGGTGATCTATCCGAACGATCACCATCCGCCTCATGTGCACGTGATCGGAGCCGGAGAGCACGCGCGGTTTGAATTGTTCTGCGACCTTGGGCAGGTACGGCTGCTGAGCAACATCGGGGGTTCGGGCTGGGGCAGCTGAAACGGGTCGAGGCATACCTCCTGAACCACCTTGCCCGCCTTTGCAGCGAATGGGGACGAATCCATGGGCACCACTAAACGCCACGTGTCGACGATCGATGAAGCAACCTTTGCCAAGGCCTCTGAGCGCGGACGCCGTCTGCTGGCGCGAGGACCATTGGCCACCGCCGCCAGGTACGAAGCTGGCCGCATTCATGTGGAGTTGAACAACGGGTGCGCATTTGAATTTCCGGTCGAGCATGCTCAAGGCTTGGCCGGCGCCAAAGCCACTGACCTTCGAACCATCGAGGTTTCAGCTGCAGGCCTCGGCTTGCACTGGCCAAAGCTGGATGCCGACCTGTACGTCCCCGCTCTGGTCAAAGGCATCTTAGGCACCAATCAGTGGATGACGCAGATTGGCGCGGTGGGGGGCAGGGCGGCGACTGTCGCAAAAGCTGCCGCTGCCCGTGCCAATGGAAAGCTTGGCGGCCGACCGCGCAAATCTCGGGCGCCGGAAACAGCGTAACTCGCGCGCTGGGTCGCGATCAACGCGAGCTGTCCCAGGCAGGTGAGGAATCGGTCACACGCCATTCACGACTGACACTTCCATGAGCGCCACGGCCATGGCGCCGCTCTACAGGGCAATCGTCGGCGACCCCAGGCGCCACGCCAACGCAGACTACGCCCCTGTAGAGCACCAAATCTGCTCAATCCGCAGGCAGATGACCGTCAAAAGACATCGCGCCGACGTCAATCGTCCAACGACAACCATCACACGCCGGCGCATTGACTCATCAGAACNNGGGCCAGCGCCGCCCGAGGGACGTTGTGAGGCGGTGCTCGCGGCGGAGCGCCCGTGAGTTAACGGCCCCGCGGAACTGTCGGTGACAGAATGAAAGTCCAAAAGTGACAGCTTGAAGGGAAACCGACACTTGGCGTACCTTCTGTTACACACCCCATCATCAAGCTTCCGAGGGTAGATTGACCAATTGATTTCACGT
>PLZH01000154.1 GCA_003152055.1 Burkholderiales bacterium | reverse complement strand
CACTTGGTTGGAATGGGTCCGTTCCATTTCCCGTAGCTTGAGCTCGCTGTTGATTTCGACCGCCTGCTCATAGGTCGAGATCAGCAAGTCCAGTATCTGGTGGCGCTCGGAACTGATGAAATGTCTGCGGCCTCCCAGGTTGATTTCCAGTCCCATCTGCATCTTTTGGTTCTTGCGCAATTCGACGTTCATCAGCAGGTAGTCGATGCGCGACAGCAGGAGATCCTCGTTGTACGGTTTGCGGATGAAGTTGTCGGCTCCGCACTCCAGCCCACGGATAACGTCCTGTGGATCGGAGAGCGTGGTCACCAGCATGACCGGGACGTCCTTCAACTTCTCGTCGGACTTGATTGCCTTGCACAGGCCATAGCCGTCCATTTCGGGCATCANNGCTGTCCTCCGCGATCAGGATTTGCACGGGCGAATTGGACGGTTGCGTTCGTGTGCCCATGGTCTCAATTCCTCGATATGCCATTTCTGTGGCTGACCAGCGCGATCAGCGCATCGGCGATCTTGTCGGCCGGTACCACGTGCGTGGCGCCGCCCAGTGCGATGGCTTCGCCCGGCATGCCGTGCACCACCGAGCTTTCCCGGTCCTGCGCGATCGTGATCGCGCCTTTGTCTCTCATCAGCTTCAATTCGGCCGCGCCATCCTTGCCCATGCCGGTGAGCAACACCCCCAGCGCGTTCGGGCCGTACGCTGCGGCCAGCGACCGGAATAGGTACGACACCGCTGGCCGCAGATGATTCTCCGGTTCCTCTTTGGTCAGAAGGATGTGGCCGTTGGCCCCGATGCCCATGTGAAAATCGTCGGGCGCGAGGTACACGTGGCCCGGCAGCGGGGTTGTCCCGTAGGAAGCGAGATGAATCTGCAAGCCGGTGGTTTGGTTCAACCACTCGACCATGCCGGCCAGGAATCCGTGCGCGATGTGCTGGACGACGAGCACCGGCGCGGGAAAGTCCTTCGGCAGTCCTGCGAGGATGGTTTGCAGCACCGGCGGCCCGCCGGTGGATGTGCCGATGCCGATCAGCTTGATCTGCGCCGGAGCGCGCTGCGATTGCGCGGCTGGGGTAGGAAGGGCCGCAGACAAAGGCGCCAGCCGCGAGTGGGCCGTGCGGCGCACGACCTTGACCTCGGACATCAGTTTCACCGTTTCCAGGAGGTGCGCGGCCAGCGCCTCGAAATCGCCGTGCTCGTGGCCAAGAGGCTTCTCGATGCAGGCGATTGCTCCCGCTTCCATCGCCTGGAAGGCGATGACCACGTCCTTGGCGTTGGCGGTGGCGCTGCAGATAACGATCGGCACCGGTTGGGTCTCCATGATGCGGCGCGTCGCCTCGAAACCGTCAAGGCGCGGCATATGGAGATCCATCAGCACTACGTCGGGCTTGTTCTCCTTGACGAAATCAACCGCCGCCTGGCCGTCGCTGACGGCACCGATGACGCGGATCTGCGGATCCGATTCGAGCAGGTGAACGAGAAACATGCGTGTCACCGTCGAGTCCTCCGCCACCAGGACGTTGATCTTGCGGTCGGTCATGAAAAGGTTCACTCGTTTAAATCAGCCGCCGTACGGCCTCGAGCAGGTTGCTCTGGTCGAAGCTGCTCTTGACGAGATAGGCATTGGCGCCGGCGTCGATGCCGCGCTCGCGGTCCTCCCGCGTTTCCAGTGCTGTCACCAGCACCACCGGAAGTTCCGCCAGTTTTTTGTCGGCGCGAATCCTTGCCGTCAGGTCGAACCCGTTCAGCCGCGGCATTTCCACATCGGAAACAACCAGGTCGAACCTCTCGGCGCGTAGCAGGGTGAACGCCTCCATCCCGTCCACAGCGATCTTTACGTTGTAGCCCGCCGACTCCAGGATGCCTTTCAGCAGCATGCGCGACGTGATCGAATCCTCGACAACGAGGACCGTTCTGGTTTCGACTGGCGCCAGCGCCGCACCGGTGGCCACCCGCGCCCGTGCGCCGGAAACTTTTCGCGCGGACTTGAGCAGGTCGGCCACGTTGAGAATCGGCGCGACCTCGCCAGAGCCCAGTATCGTGGCGGCGGCAACGTTGCGCACTCGTGACAGGGGCTTCACCAGCGGCTTGACCAGCACCTCCCGTTCGTCCAGAACGGCGTCCACAGCGAACGCAATGCGTTGCTCGCCNNGTTTGAACGTCGTCGGGCCTAGCGCGCGCCACGCGCTCGACCTGGGCGGTCGGCACCACCAACAGCCGCCCAGCCGCCTCGACCAGGATGCCGCGAAACGTCGCCCGCATCGCCGGCAAGATGATGCGGAAAGCGGTCCCCAGGCCAGGGCGGCTCTCGACCGAGACTTTCCCGCCCAGTTTTTCGGCTTTCTCGCGAACGATCGCAAGCCCAAGTCCGCGCCCGGACAACTCCGTGATGATCGGGCTGGTGGACACTTCGGACTGGAAAACCAGCGCCTGCACCTCGCGCTCGTCGAGTCGGGCGGCTTCCTCTGCCGAGATCAGGGCGTGCCTGATCGCCGACTCTTTCACTTTGTTGGTGTCGATGCCCGCGCCGTCGTCTGAGACAAGCAATTGCACCTTGTTGCCGCTGATCTGGGTCGCGGTGAGCATGATCGTGGCCCGGGGCGCCTTGCCATGCCTGGTGCGCTCGCCAGGGGGTTCGATGCCATGGTCGATGCTGTTGCGCAGCAAATGAATGAGCGGGTCCTTCATCTCCTCCAGAATGCGTTTGTCGATCTCGATGGCGTCGCCCTGAATCGTGAGGTCGGCTTCCTTACCCTGGTCCCGGGAGAGATCGCGGACCAGTTTCGGGAACGATGCCGAAATCGTGGCAAACGGCAGCAGCAGCAGTTTTTTCGAATGCTCGAG
>PLZH01000139.1 GCA_003152055.1 Burkholderiales bacterium | reverse complement strand
CGCTGACGCCCGAGCAGACGCGTCTAATCGCGTCAAAAGCGGGCGCCCCGTTCAGCACCGCATTCTGGCAGCTAACGGCGGCCATGTCGGGCGAGCAGGTGCTCGGATACGTGGTGACGGACAGCGTCATCGGCAAATTCGAGTTGATCGACTACGCGGTGGCGCTGGCTCCCGACGGTGAAATCAAGGACATCGAGATCCTGTCCTATCGCGAAGCGCACGGCGGCGAGGTGCGGACAAAGGCCTGGCGCAATCAGTTCGTCGGCAAGACGGTTAACGCGCCGCTGGCGATCGGCGACGACATCGCCAACATCAGCGGCGCCACGCTGTCGTGCACGCATCTGACCGACGGCATCCGGCGCATCGCGACCTACGCCCGGGTCGCGCTCGCCAAGAGCTGATCCGAGATCCGTGTTGAAGCCGGCTCCGCTCGCCGCCCAGCCTTCGGCCAGCCTGCGCCGGGCCAAGCCGCTGCTGGGAACGCTGGTCGATATACGCGTCGAAGCGGCGGACGTCGAGCGCGCCCAGCTTGCCATCGACGCTGCCTTTGCCGAAATAAGCGTCGTGCATCGATTGATGAGCTTTCATGAAAGAAGCAGCGATCTCAGCCGCCTGAATCGGGCCCGGCCGGGCGTTCTCGTGCCCGTCGATCCGAGGACAGCCGAGGTCTTGCGATGTGCCGAGGCGCTGCAGACCGAGTCGAGCGGCGCCTTCGACTGCGCGGTCGCGGGTACGCTGATCGCGCTCGGGTTGCTGCCGCCCGTGCGAACGGCACAAGACGATGAAACGGGCGACCCAGCAAACGGCCAGGTCATGGTCGAACGCGGCGCCGCGCCACTCGACCTGGGCGGCATCGCCAAGGGCTACGCCGTCGATCGCGCGATCGAGGTCTTGCAAGGCTTCGGCGTGGCGTCGGCCCTCGTCAATGCGGGCGGCGACTTGCGCCACTTCGGGCGCGAAGCTGCGGTAGTCCATTTGCGCGATCCCGCCGACCCCTCCCGGCTCGTCGCTTCGATCGCCGTTCGATACATGGCGCTGGCCAGCTCGGCGACCAGCGGACTTTCGCTTGCCGCGGCGACGCCAGCGGATCGACGATCGGCGCTCATCGACGCCCGCCAACGAACGCCGCTGCCGGCGGCAGGGGGGGCCAGCGTGCTGGCGCCGCGTTGCATGATGGCCGATGCGCTCGCCAAGGTCGTGCTGGTCACCGGGAACCGAAGCCATCCGATGCTGAGCACCTACGGCGCGCAAATCGTGCTCCATCGATCTGCGGGCAATGCACCGGCATGAAGCGCCGTACGCGGCTGCACCCGCTTCATCACAGCACGAGACTCGACGACTTCCGCCGGCGCGCGCTGTACGCACTGATTGCCGTCCTGGTGGCCAGCGGCGCGGCCTGGCTCTTCGTGCATCTGAAGACTGCCGAAGACGCAATGCCAAGCCCGCTCGAGCCCTGGATGATGAAGATCCATGGTGCCGCGGCCATGCTGACGATTTACCTGGCCGGAACCATGCTCTACGGCCACATGGTGAATGCCTGGCGTCGCCGGCGCAACCGGAGCACCGGCTGCGTCGCGGCCGCCACGATCCTCCTGCTGGCATTGAGCGGCTATGGCTTGTACTACTTCGGCGGCGAAGAACTCCGGCGAGCGACGGAGTGGCTGCACTGGATCTTCGGCTTCGCCGCGCCGCCGCTGCTCTGGTGGCACATCAGCCGCGGGCGCCGCTCGATGTTGCGATACATGCACGGCGAATGAGGGCGCGAGCGAGACCAACGCGTGATCTCTTGGCGCCGCCGGCGGCGCAAGAGGAAGTCACTGCGTCAGCCCATGAAGTCGCTCCGCGGGCGGCCTTCCGGCGCCGGCCCCTCCGTGCGAGCACCGTTCATGACCATCGCGAGAAAGGCGTAATAGCCGTTGATGCCGATCAGGTCGACGACGCCCTGCTCGCCGAAGCGCAGAACCGCCGCTCGCCAGGTGTCGTCGCTGACGCCACGATCGCGATGCAGCTCGGTCGAGAAGTCGAGCACCAGCGCTTCGTCCTGCGGCATGCCCGCCGGCCGCCGCCCTTCGGCTACCGCCTGTACGGTGCCTGCGGCAACGCCTTCGCGAATGGCGATCGGCGCGTGGATTGCCCACTCGACCTGCTGCGACCATTGCCGGGCGGTGACGAGAATCGCCATTTCCGACACGCGCGGCCCGATCGAGCTGCGAAAGCGAAGGTATTCGCCCATGCGCTGCGCATGGCTCATCATTACTACCTCGTCGCTCACTGATCTCTCAGGAACAGATGCAGCACGTCATGTTGGCACAGGGGGCGCTACCGTCAGGCTCGGCCCATTGGCCGCGCCGACGATGGGAGCAAACGTCTCTCCCCCATCGGTGCTGACCTGCCACTCGTACGACGGACTCGTGCCCGTGGTGGTCACATTGAAGGTCGCGGTCGCGGGTGCGATCACGCTCTGGTCGGCCAGCTGCATGGTGATCGTCGGTGCGACGAGGGCGGGCGTGACGGTGAGGACCGCCGCGCTGCTCGTGACGCTGCCCAGGCTGTTGCTGACGGCCACGCGATAGCGCGTGCCGCTTTGCGCCAGCGTGGTCGCGGCGGTGCTGGAGCTGGGACTGGTGGCGCCGGCAATGGCAGTAAAGGCGATGCCGTCCGTGCTGCTGGACCACTGGTACGCGAGCGGCGCAGCGCCGTCGGCGGTGACACTGAATGTGGCGGCACTGCCTTCGACGACACTCTGGTCGGCCGGCTGGGTGACGACGGTCGGAACCGTTTCGGGGGGCGGCGGCGCGTCGGCACTGCCGCCACAGGCAGCGAGCGCGAGGCAGATGCCCGCAAGCACGATGCGACGCCTCGCATCGCCGAAGCCGGGAAGCGAGACCGGTCGCTCGAGGGTGTGGATGGCATTCATGGGAGTCGGTCCGTTTCAGAACGAGTACTGCACGGCGAGGCCGAGCATCTGCAAGGGCCCGCGGGTCGTGTGCACCTTGAAGCGGGTCAGGTCGTAGTCCAGGCTCAGGCGCACGGTCGGCGTAATCGCGTAGGCCAGGCCAATGCCGAGTAGCGGCTGGACCGTTGTCTTGCTGGCGCTGCCCCAGATCGTGTTGGCGTAGTCGAAGCGCGTGCGCATGGCCGCGAGCCCCACGCGCCCGGCAAGGCTCCATGGCGTCGCGAACTCCCAACGGTAGCCGCCAGTGAGGCCGAAGCCGCTGAGCTTGAAGGTGCCACCGAACTCGGTACCGAGGGGCGTCGTATCGCCGCCCTTGAAGCGGCCCGCGTCGAACCAGACGGCTTGCACGTCGACGGCCTCGTTGACCTGGTAGCCGGCAAAGAGCTTCCAATCCGCGCTGCTGCGCTCGCACGGGAACGAGGCGACGCAGTCGACGCGGCCGCGGTCGCCACCCGCGCCGACGCCCACCGAGAAGTCGTCTGCGAGGGCCCCGCCTGAACCCACCGACGCTGCCGTGGCGATCAAACCGAGAACGCCCCTGCGAAGCGTCATCGGCGCAGTGAATTCCTGACGAGAGGGTGTCATGGCGGCTCCGTGGACAAATCCACAAGGCTCGCGGTCCCGAATGCGCAACCTTGTTTTCCGTAGATCGCGATCCGGTCCGCAATCCCGACACCATCGGCAGATTTCTTCTCGCCGGGCGAGTCGGCTGGCGCCCCGCGCGGCGAGAGGCGCGGTTGTCGCCCGAGCCGGGACGCTGCAATTCAGGCTGCCGGCCTGCGCTCGGCTGCCCGCAAACGGACGCTAAAGATCATTGCTTCCCGCTACTCTGCGATCGAGGTCACGGTCGGAAATATCCCGGGACGTAGCGTGGCGCTGCCTCGCGCTGCCCAGTTTTTCAGCCGCACCTTGATCGGGATGGCAAGATGACGGCATCAAACACGCCGCGAATGCAAACATATGCCGCTCCTCCGCCGATCCCCTTCCGCGCACCACGCTGAACCCGGCACCCTGCGGGCACGTCGCGCGCCGCTCGGTCTTGCGGTGTTGTTGCTTCTCGCCTCGCGTTGGGCGCTTGCGCAGACGGCGGCGAATCCGTCCCCGGCGGTGCTGCCGCCGGTGGTTGTCACGGCCACCCGCGTGGAGGCGGCGCCCTTCGACGTGCCGGCCTCGATCGACCGCGTCGACGGCGACGCGGTGCGCAACGACCGCGCGCAGGTCAACATCTCCGAGAGCCTGGGCGCCGTGCCAGGCCTGCTCGCGCGCGACCGCCAGAACTACGCCCAGGACGTGCAGATCTCGGTGCGTGGCTTCGGCGCGCGCGCCAGCTTCGGCCTGCGCGGCGTGCGCGTGTACNNGATCTGGGCTCGGTCGAACGCATCGAAGTCCTGCGCGGCCCCAGCTCCGCCCTGTACGGCAATTCTGCAGGCGGCGTGATCCAGGTCTTCACCGAAGACGGCGCATCCACCCCCACGGTGGACTTCGGAATCGCCGCGGGCAGCAACGGCGTGTTGCGCGAGAACACCAAGCTCAGCGGCAGCACCGGCGCAATCGGCTACGTGCTCAGCGCGAGCCACTTCCAGACCGACGGCTACCGCGACCACAGCGCGGCCGAGCGCAACATCGCCAACGCCAAGCTCACCGTCCACTTGGACGATGCCAGCACGCTCACCGTCATCGCCAACAGCGTGGCGCTGCCTAAAGCCCAGGACCCGCTGGGCTTGACGCGCGCGCTGTACAACACCGACCCGCGCGGCGTCGATCCGGCCGCGACGGCCTTCAACACCCGCAAAAGCATCGACCAGACGCAGGCCGGACTGATCTGGGAGCGCCGGCTCGACAGCGCCAATGCGCTGCGCGTGATGGTCTACAGCGGGCATCGCAACACCGAGCAGTTCCAAGCCATCACCCTGGGCGCCCAGGCCAACCCGCTCAGTCCCGGCGGCGTGATCGCGCTGGGCAGCGACTACCGCGGCACCGATATGCGCTGGACCCTGCGCAGCAGCCTCGCCGAGCGGCCCTTCACGCTCGTAGCGGGCCTGGCCGCCGACACGCTCGACCAGCTCCGCCAAGGCTACCTGAACTTCGTGGGCACCGCGCCCANNCATCGAATCGAAGGACCACTTCATCACGGCCTCCAACGGTGACGACAGCGGCGGCACCAGCTTTGGCGCGACCCTTCCCGTGTTCGGACTGATGTACGCGTTGAACAGCAGCGTTCACTTCTATGCGACCGCCGGGCGCGGCTTCGAGACGCCCACGCTGAACGAACTCGCCTACCGCCCGACCGGGGCGACAGGCCTGAACTTCGGGCTTCAGCCAGCCACCAGCGACAACCTGGAGTTGGGCGTAAAGATGCGCCTCGCTGATATCGGCGAGCTATCGGCCGCGGTATTCGACACGCGCACTCAGAACGAGATCGTCACGCTGACCAACGTCGGTGGCCGTTCGACCTACCAGAACGCGGGGGCCACTCAGCGAACGGGGCTGGAGCTGGGTTGGACCAACACCTATGCCGATTACCTGCGCGCGCAGGCCGCATTCAGCACGCTGAANNGGCAACAGCATGCCGGGCGTGGCGCGCGAGTCGCTTTACGCGGCGCTGGGGTGGGCCCCACCGCAGGGCTGGCGCGGCGGCGTCGACGGCCGCTTCCTGAGCCGGGTGTTCGTCAACGACACCAACTCGGACGCCGCGCCGGGCTTCTTCGTGGCCAGCGCCAACTTGGGCTACGTCGCCCTGTTCGGACCCTGGAAGCTGAGCGGGTTCACGCGTGTCGACAACCTGTTCGACCGCCGCTACGCCGGCTCGGTGATCGTCAACGAGGGCAACAGCCGCTTCTTCGAGCCGGCTCCGGGGCGTACCTGGCTGGCCGGCGTGTCGGGGA
>PLZH01000293.1:3332-4412 GCA_003152055.1 Burkholderiales bacterium | reverse complement strand
CCCGTTGTCAGCGCGGGGAGCGTCTTGTCGAAAGCGACTTGGCGCGCGTCACGCAAGTTGGGCTTGTCGGGCTCCGCACTCGCGAGGATTGTTGGCGTCAGCGAGGCCACGGTGAGTCGTTTGTCGCGAGGTGAGTGGACGTTGGCACCGGACAGCAAGGAGGGTCAGCTCGCCGCGCTGCTGGTGAGGCTGTTTCGGTCTTTGGACGCACTCGTGGGCAATGACGACGCCCAAACCTCGGCTTGGCTCAACAGTCCAAACCGGGCGCTCAATGGAACGCCGCGGGAGCTGATCGAGTCGCCGCAGGGTCTGGTGATGACGCTTCAGTATGTTGACGCAATGCGGGCAACTTCTTGAGCCGCAAGCGCGGAGAGCAGAACGCGCTTTGGAAAGAGTCGTGGTGGGACGCTGTACAGGTCTGTCGCATCGGGCTTTGGCGAGGGGTAGAAGCCCAGCATATCGTCGCAACGATGAAGCTGGTCGATACCGCGGACGAGCAAGTCGAGCTCGAGCGGATTCTCGAGGCCAGCAAACCGCCGCTTCCGACCGTTCCGAAAGAGCAGCACTACTTTCTGGTTAGCCCCTTTCGGTACCCCTCGCCGTACCCGTCACGTTTCCGGGAAGCCGGCGCGCTAGGCATCTGGTATGGCGCTGAAAAGGTCGAGACCGCCTGCACAGAGCTCGCGTACTGGCGGTGGCGGTTCTTGATGGACAGCGACGGTCTGCGTATGGGAGGGCTGATCGCCGAGTTCACCCTGTTCAAAGCGAAGGTCGAGGGCAGGGCGCTCGACCTCACGGAAGGGCCACGGGATACGAAGCGGGCTCTGTGGAATGCGGACGACTATGCAGCCTGTCAGGCGTTAGCGAAGGAAGCACGATCGCGTACGACGAAGTGGATTCGCTACTGGTCAGCTCGCCACGTCGAAGGGTGCTGCGGTGCAGTGCTCGATCCGTCATGCCTCACCAGCGTCGAACTCAACAAACAGCAGACCTGGATCTGCAAGGTGACGGCGTCCTCTGCGTTCATGCGCCATGAGGACGAGTCGCTAACCATCACGTTCTGACGGAAGAGAGAGAGAG
>PLZH01000293.1:518-3271 GCA_003152055.1 Burkholderiales bacterium | reverse complement strand
TTCGCGAACCTGATTGGCAATGCGATCAAGTTCACGGTGGACAGCAAGTCTGGTGGCATCAAGGTCGGTGGGTACAGAACGACTCGCGAGCTCGTGTGTACGTGCGTGATAACGGCGTCGGTTTCGATTCGGCTGCGGCGCCGCGGCTGTTCGCATCCTTTGTGCGCTTGCACGGACCGAGTTTCGACGGTCAAGGGGTGGGGTTGAGCATCGTGCGGCGCGCCGTTGAGCGCCATGCGGCCGGGTCTGGGCAGAGAGTCGGCCGGGGCAAGGGACTACATTGCACTTCAGTCTGCCGGCGCAAGCGCGAGCGAGTTAGTCGCTTTCCGTGGGAACCTTTCTGCCCGAACCGCTTGCGCCCTGCCGCAAGCGAACCGCGAGATCATGTAAACATCCGCCACCCTTCTCCGTTTTGCGCAATGATCATGTCCCCTGCACAGCGGCAGGGACTTTGCAATGTGCCGTCACAGGGTTCTCCATTTTCGCCATGAGCCACTACACCTTGAACATCAACGGCAGCACGCGCGAGGTCGATGCCGCCGCAGACACACCATTGCTTTGGATCTTGCGTGACGCCTTGCATCTGGTCGGCACGAAGTTCGGTTGCGGAGTCGGTGAGTGCGGTGCCTGCACGGTGCACCTGAACGGCGTGCCCACCAGGGCCTGCATGACGCCAGTCTCCACGGTTGGCCGCAAGCAGGTCACCACTATCGAAGGACTGGCTCCGCAGAACGCACACCCCTTGCAGCAGGCCTGGATCGAGCTGGACGTGCCGCAGTGTGGCTATTGCCAAGCGGGCCAGATCATGACTGCCGCTGCGCTGCTGAAGGACAACCCGCAGCCGAGCGACGCTGACATCGACGGTGCGATGGCCGGCAACCTCTGCCGCTGCGGCACGTACCTGCGCATCCGTGCCGGCATCCACCGCGCCGCCGAGATCTCGCGCGAGAACGCCAAGGGGTCAGCATGAACACGACCGGGCCAACCAGCGTCCTGCCGCGAGACGCTGGTCGACGCAGCTTCCTGCGCAGTTCCGCGCAGGGGAGCGCGGGCCTTCTGCTGGGCATCTACCTGCGCCCACTCACCGCTGCCGATGTGGTGGGCAAGCCCGCCGGCTTGGCCGACGTTGACTTCCATCCCAACGCCTTCATCCGGATCGCGCCCAGCGGCGTGGTCACGCTCATCTCCAAGCAGCCGGAAATCGGCCAGGGCATCAAGACGGCCTTGCCCATGGTCATCGCCGAAGAGCTGGAAGTCGATTGGAAGGACGTGCGCATCGTCCAGGGCGATCTGGACCCGGCCTACGGCAGCCAGAGCGCGGGGGGCTCCACTTCGACGCCCAACAACTACAACGACTTTCATCGCCTGGGCGCCACCGCACGCACCCTGCTGGTTCAGGCGGCGGCCCTGACCTGGCACGTGCCGGCCAACGAATGCGTGGCCAGTTCCGGCTCCGTGCTGCACCGCGCGAGCCAGCGCCGCCTCGGCTATGGCGCGCTGGTAGCAACGGCCGGCACGCTGCCGGTTCCCGACGCCTCCCGCGTGGTCCTGAAGGATCCCAAGGACTACAAATTGTTGGGCACGCGGGTGGGCGGCGTGGACAACCCCGCCGTCGTCACCGGCAAGCCGCTCTTCGGCATCGACGTGAAGCTGCCGGGCATGCTCTACGCGGTGTTCGAAAAGTGTCCGGCGTTCGGCGGCAAGGTAGTCAGCGCCAACCTTGAAGCGATCAAGTCCTTGCCGGGCGTGCGCGACGCGTTTGTCGTCGAGGGCACCGGCAACCTCAACGGCCTGATGCCTGGTGTGGCCATCGTCGCGGAATCCACCTGGGTGGCGCTCAGCGCGCGCAGGCAGCTCAAGGTCAACTGGGACGAAGGGGTGGTGAATGCGCAGAGCTGGGAGGGCTTCGTCACCCAAGCGGCCGCGGTGTCCAAGCAGCCTGGCGCGAACGTGCTGCGCAAGGACGGCGATCCCGCGGCGGCCTTTGCCGGCGCCACGAAGACCGTGGAGGCGGCTTACAGCTACCCGTTCATCTCGCACGCCAGCATCGAACCCCAGAACTGCACGGCGTGGTTCCGCGACGGCGGGTTCGAGATCTGGGCGCCCACGCAGAACCCGGCTGCCGGACAAAACCTGGTGGCCGCCACACTGAGCGTGCCGAAGGGAAAGATCACGCTGCACCTGACTCGCTCCGGGGGCGGCTTCGGCCGGCGCCTGAGTGCGGACTACATCGTCGAGGCCGCGGCTATCGCTCAGCGAGTAGCCGCGCCCGTCAAGCTCACTTGGTCGCGCGAGGACGACCTGCGTCACGACCACTTTCGCGCGGGCGGCTTCCACTTCTTGCGCGGCGCGCTCGACGCGCGTGGCAAGCTGGTGGGCTGGCACAACCACTTCGTCACATTCGCCAACCGCGTGCAGCGCGACGGCAAGTCGGTATTGCAGCCCGGTAGCGGCGCCAGCCTGAGCGGCGATGAGTTCCCCGGCCGCTGGGTGGCCAACTGCCTGCTGGAGCAGACGCCCCTCGAGTGCGGCATCCCCATGGGTCCGTGGCGCGCGCCG
This sequence comes from Burkholderiales bacterium, assembly GCA_003152055.1. GTDB lineage: Bacteria > Pseudomonadota > Gammaproteobacteria > Burkholderiales > Burkholderiaceae_C > Schlegelella_A. The sequence goes on along the minus strand of PLZH01000293.1, from coordinate 712 downwards.
GGCAGCAACGTGTTCGCCTGGGTCTTCCACAGTTTCATAGACGAGCTTGCACTGGCGGCCGGGCGCGACCCGCTCGAATTTCGCCTGGAGCTGTTAGGGGATAGAGAGATCGTCCCCGGTACCGACGGTCGCGGCATGCCCTATGACGTCGGCCGCATGAAACATGTGCTGCGCGAGGTGGCTGTCCAGGCTGG
>PLZH01000293.1:0-463 GCA_003152055.1 Burkholderiales bacterium | reverse complement strand
GGCGCGCTGATGTTTCAGGAACTGGATATCCAACGCGGCCGAATCGTGCAAGGCAACTTCGGCGACTACCCGATGATTCGTATTGCCGATGCACCGGCGAAGATCGAAGTGCACTTCTTGAAGACCGACTTTCCCGTCACTGGCCTGGGCGAGCCGGCGTTTCCGCCNNCTGGCGCCGGAGCCGCGACTCGCTCAATGCGCGCGAAGATGGGTCCGCCGCCCTGGCGTAGGCGATGTCCTGTTCTCCACGAAATGGGCGGTGCCGCGGAGCCGACCGGCGTACCTTTACTTACCGCCGTTCGGCAGTGAGCGAAAGGCCCCCGATGAACCACAACAGAAATGTGAAAGGCGACGCCTGGTCGCCATGGGAGCCAGCCGCGGTTGTGTCATCACGAGGCGCCCGCGCGAGATCCTGCGGCGAGACTAGCCTCGGCAATCCCTAGCCTGAAGTTCCTACCGTTTC
>PLZH01000090.1 GCA_003152055.1 Burkholderiales bacterium | reverse complement strand
TCGAGGATGTCGGGCCGGTTCGTCGCCGCCATGACGATGACGCCAACGTTGGTCTCAAAGCCGTCCATCTCGACGAGCATCTGGTTCAAGGTCTGCTCGCGCTCATCGTTGCCACCGCCGAGGCCGGCGCCACGATGGCGGCCGACGGCGTCGATTTCGTCGACGAAGATGATGCAGGGCGCGCTCTTTTTCGCCTGCTCGAACATGTCGCGCACGCGCGCCGCCCCGACGCCGACGAACATCTCGACGAAGTCGGAACCCGAGATCGAGAAGAACGGTACCTTCGCCTCGCCGGCGATTGCCTTGGCGAGCAGGGTCTTGCCCGTACCCGGAGGCCCGACGAGAAGCACGCCGCGCGGAATGCGGCCGCCCAGCTTCTGGAACTTCTGCGGGTCCTTCAGGAAGTCGACGAGCTCCCTCACCTCTTCCTTGGCTTCGTCGCAGCCGGCGACATCGGCGAAGGTCGTCGTGTTGTTAGCCTCGTCGAGCATTCGCGCCTTCGACTTGCCGAAGCTGAAGGCACCGCCCTTGCCGCCGCCCTGCATCTGCCGCATGAAGTAGATCCAGACGCCGATGAGGAGCAGGATCGGCCCCCACGAAGCGAGGATCGAGAGCAGGAACGAGGGCTCCTCGCGCGGCTTGACGTCGAACTTGACACCGTTGTTGATGAGGTCGCCGATCAGGCCACGGTCGAGCGTGGTCGCCGTCGTATGCAGTTCCTTGTCGTCGCTGGTCTTGGCGTGGACTTCGGTCGTGCCACCGCCGAGATCCTGGAGCTGGACGCTCTTGATTCGCTTGGCGCGAACCTCCTCGAGGAAATCGGAATATCCGATCGCGCCGGTTTGTACGCCGGCACGGTCGAATTGCTTGAATACGGTGAAAAGTACCAGCGCGATCACGAGCCAGACCGCGACCTTGGAAAACCATTGATTGTTCACCGCGACTCCATTTCCAGATCAGGGCGCTGGCCCGGGGCAAAACCCGATCAGCACCACCGACGGCATTTGCGGCCGATTTTAGTCCACGCAACCCCGCGACGCAGGCCGATTCCACATGGCCGGAACTTGGCTACGTCTGAATATCGGCGCCGGATGGGCGCGCCTTGAGACCGATACCCACGAGGAAGGTTTCCGCCGATTTCGCCCGCGAGGCTTTCGGTTTCATCGCCTTGACGCTCCGAAATTCGGATTTGAAGAGTTCGACGAGTTGGCTGTAGCCACTGCCGTGAAAGACCTTGCATACCAAGGCGCCACCCGGCGTCAGGTGGGCGCGCGCGAAGTCGAGGGCGAGCTCGACGAGCTCAGCCATCCGCGCCGCGTCCGAGGCAGCGATGCCGGAAAGATTGGGGGCCATGTCCGACAGTACAACGTCAACCTGCCGATCGCCGACGCGCGATTCCAGCGCCTCCAGCACTTCCGCTTCCCGCAAGTCGCCGCGAATGAAATCGACGCCATCGACCGGCTCGAGCTCGAGAACGTCGAGAGCGATGATCGTGCCGTGCATAGGGCCGGGCAGGCCGGTGTCGGAGGTTGCGCCGCGGCCGAACTTGCGACGCACGTACTGGCTCCAGGCGCCCGGCGTCGCGCCGAGGTCGACGACAAGCTGGCCGGGGCGAAGCAACTGCAGTTGCTCGTCGATCTCCTTCAGCTTGTACGCGGCGCGGGCCCGGTAGCCTTCACGCTGGGCGAGCTTGACGTATGGGTCGTTGAGGTGATCGTGCAGCCACGCCTTGTTCAGCTTCTTGCCCTTGCCTCGCGTCGCCATCCGAGCCCGCCCTTCTCCTCGCACGATAATAGGCGCGTGCCCGCCCTCTTCCTCACGCCGACGCAACGCAAGCAAAAGCGCGCCGAGGCGCATCACCTCGACCCGGTCGTCAGCGTCGGCGCCGAGGGTGCAACGCCGGCGCTGCGTCGCGAGCTCGACGCGGCGCTGGCGGCGCACGGGCTCGTCAAGGTTCGCGTTTTTTCCGACGACCGGGCCGCTCGCGACGCCTTGCTGGCCGAGCTGAGCTCGGCCCTCGCCGCGGTGCCGGTGCAGCACATCGGCAAGCTGCTAGTTCTCTGGCGCGAGCCGGTGGCGAAGGAGAAAGCCGAGCGCGAAGGCCGCATGCCGGGACCGAAAGTCGTCAAGGTTCTGAAGTTTTCCAAGAGCGGCAACCATCGGCCGCAGGTGAAGAAGGTGAAGGTGCTGGGCAACATGCGCCTCGCTGCCGGCGGCCAGCTCAAGCGCGCGAAGAAGCGCGTCGTCAGCATCAAGAAGTCGCAGACCGACTGAGTGTCAGGCGAAGGGCCTCGCAAGCAGCCACGCCAGCACGGCGACGATCGCCAGCCTGGCGACGAAGAACGACGAAGCAATGGCGTGCAGTGCGCCAAATGACAGCGAGCCCTCACCGGCACGCGCCGACTCGATCATCGGTTGCAGTGCGTAGTAGCCGATGACGACGCAAAGCAGCGCGGCAAGTGCCAGCACGAGCTCGCGACCGAACCGCGAACCCATGCCGCGCTCGGCGCGATCCCGGCCGAGCTGCAGGCCGACGATCGCCAGGATGCCGCCGATGCAGATTCCGATGGTTGCGTCGAGCGAGAACAGACGCGCGGCAAGCCGTCCCGCATCGGCCCGCGGCAAGCCGGCGAAGAGCACCGGAGCTGCGACGAAACCGATGCCCGCCATCAGCCCGGCCCAGACGCCGGCCAGCCACGCACCGAGCCGCGCCAGCGTTACCGCCTTCACGCGTATCGAACGCCGACGATCTCGTAGCTCTTGATACCGCCGGGTGCCTGGACCTCGGCGATATCGCCCGATTCCTTGCCGATCAGGGCGCGCGCGATCGGCGAGCTGATCGAGATGAGGCCCTGCTTCAGGTCGGCCTCGTCATCACCGACGATCTGGTACGTGACCTTCGTCCCCGAGTCTTCCTCTTCGAGATCGACGGTGGAACCGAAGACCACCCGGCCCTCCGCGTCGAGCGTCGACGGGTCGATGACCTGCGCCGCGGCGAGCTTGCTTTCGATCTCGAGGATGCGGCCCTCGATGAAGCCCTGCTTGTCCTTGGCCGCCTCGTATTCGGCATTCTCGGAAAGATCGCCCTGGGCGCGAGCTTCGGAGATCGCCTGGATCACGGCATGGCGCTCGACCGACTTCAGCCGTGCGAGCTCCTCCTTGAGTTTGTCGGCACCCCGGCGGGTGAGTGGAATCGTCGCCATCATCGATCCTCGAGAGCAAAAAAGAAGCCGCCGCTGGAGCTTCCGGCGGCGGCGCTGGTTGAAGGCAGTTTAGTGCAGTTCGGCGTGCAGCTCCTGCAAAGACATCACTTCGAGATCGTCGCGGTGCTTCATGCCTTCGACCGCCGCCTCGCAGCCGGCCATGCTTGTGTAGTAGGTGATGCGATGAGCGAGCGCGGCCTGGCGGATGTGCCGCGAATCGGCGATCGCGGTGCGCGTCTCATCGACGGTGGTGAAGACGAGCTGTATCTCTCCGGCCTTGACCATGTCGACGATGTGCGGCCTGCCGTCCTTCACCTTGTTGACGGCGCGAACCGGAATGCCTGCCTCGCTGATCGCCGCCGCCGTTCCCCTGGTCGCGACGAGCTGAAAACCGAGCGCATGCAGATCACGGGCGACGACCACGGCACGCGCCTTGTCGCCGTTTTTCACCGTGATGCAGACGGTGCCCTGGGTGGGCAGATTCGAGCCGGCGCCGAGCTGGCTCTTCAGCATCGCCTCGCCGAAGGTGCGGCCGGTGCCCATCACCTCGCCGGTCGAGCGCATCTCGGGACCGAGAATGGGGTCGACGCCGGGGAACTTGTTGAACGGGAAGACGGCTTCCTTGACCGAGAAGTAGTCGGGAACGACTTCGCCGCGAACGAGCGCCTGGGCGGCGAGCTTTTGCCCGACCATGCAGCGCGCCGCGATCTTGGCGAGCGGCTGCGCGGTCGCCTTCGAGACGAAGGGCACGGTGCGAGAGGCACGCGGGTTGACCTCGAGCACGTAGACGACCGCGCTCTCGCCTGCGCCCGAGGTGTCGCCCTGGATCGCGAACTGCACGTTCATGAGGCCGACGACGCCGAGCGCCCGGGCCATCAGCTTCGTCTGCCGGCGCATCTCGTCCTGCAGCGCCTTGGGCAGCGAATACGGCGGCAGCGAGCACGCCGAATCGCCGGAATGGATGCCGGCCTGCTCGACGTGCTCCAGGATGCCGCCGATCATCACATCGGTGCCGTCGGCGATGCAGTCGACGTCGACCTCGATCGCGTCGTCGAGGAAGCGGTCGAGGAGCACCGGCGATTTCTCGCTCACCCGGACGGCTTCGCGCATGTAGCGCTCGAGGTCCTTGTCGCCGTGCACGATTTCCATCGCCCGGCCGCCCAGCACATAGCTGGGCCGGACGACGAGCGGGTAGCCGATCTCGTGCGCGAGCAGCAAGGCCTGCTCTTCGGTGCGGGCGGTTCGATTCGGCGGCTGCTTCAGGCCGAGCTCATGAAGCAGCTTCTGGAATCGCTCGCGGTCCTCGGCAACGTCGATCGAATCCGGCGACGTGCCGATGATGGGCACGCCGGCATGCTCGAGCTCGAGCGCCAGCTTAAGCGGCGTCTGGCCGCCGTACTGGACGATGACGCCGAAGGGCTTTTCCTTGGCGACGATCTCGAGCACGTCCTCGAGCGTCACCGGCTCGAAGTAGAGGCGGTCCGAGGTGTCGTAGTCAGTCGAGACCGTCTCCGGATTGCAGTTGACCATGATCGTTTCGTAGCCGTCCTCGCGCATCGCGAGCGCGGCGTGGACGCAGCAGTAGTCGAACTCGATGCCCTGACCGATGCGGTTCGGTCCGCCGCCGAGGACCATGATCTTCTTTCGATCCGTCGGCGCGGCCTCGCACTCCTCGTCGTAGGTCGAGTACATGTAGGCCGTCTGCGTCGCGAACTCGGCGGCACACGTGTCGACACGCTTGTAGACCGGGCGCACGCCCTGCGAATGGCGCTGCGAACGCAGCGCCGCTTCGCTCGTTCCGAGCAGGCGAGCCAGGCGCCGGTCCGAAAACCCCTTGGCCTTGACGTAGCGCATCTCGGCGACCGAGAGGCCTTCGAGCGAACGGCCGGCGAGCGCCTTCTCGGTCGCGACGATCTCCTCGATCTGCGCCAGGAACCACGGGTCGATCGCCGTCTCCTCGAAGATCTCGGCAGCACTCATGCCGATACGGAAGGCGTCAGCGACGAAGAGCAGCCGCTCCGGGCCGGCCTCGCCGATCTCCTGGACGATCTCTTCGCGATCGCTGCTGCGCTCGCTGAATCCATCGATGCCCGTCTCGAGGCCACGCAGCGCCTTCTGCAGGCTTTCCTGGAAGGTGCGGCCGATCGCCATCACCTCGCCGACCGACTTCATCTGCGTCGTCAGGCGCGAATCGGCGGCCGGAAACTTCTCGAAGGCGAAACGCGGCACCTTGGTGACGACGTAGTCGATCGAAGGCTCGAAGCTCGCCGGCGTCGCGCCGCCAGTGATATCGTTCTTCAGCTCGTCCAGCGTGTAGCCGATCGCCAGCTTGGCCGCGACCTTGGCGATCGGAAAGCCGGTCGCCTTCGAGGCCAGCGCCGAGGAGCGCGAGACGCGAGGATTCATTTCGATGACGACCATCCGGCCGTCCTTCGGGTTGACGGCGAACTGCACGTTCGAGCCGCCGGTTTCAACGCCGATACCGCGCAATATGGCGATCGAGGCGCGGCGCATAGCCTGATACTCTTTGTCCGTCAGGGTGAGCGCCGGAGCGACAGTGATGCTGTCGCCGGTATGTATCCCCATGGGGTCGATGTTTTCGATGGAGCAAATGATAATGCAGTTGTCGTTTTTATCGCGCACGACTTCCATCTCGTATTCCTTCCAGCCCAGCACGGACTCTTCGATCAGCACTTCGTTGGTNNCCATCTCGAATTCTTTCCAGCCGATGAGGCTTTCCTCGATCAGGAGCTCCTTGGTCGGCGAGAGATCGAGGCCGCGCTTGCAGATCTCCTCGAACTCGTCGGGGTTGTAGGCGATGCCGCCGCCGGTGCCGCCGAGCGTGAAGCTCGGTCGGATCACCATCGGAAAGCCGTTGCCGCCGATATCGGTCGCGATGCGCCGCTGCACCGCGAGCGCTTCGTCCATCGAATGGGCGATGCCCGACTTCGCCGAAGCGAGGCCGATCCCGGTCATCGCGTCCTTGAACTTGAGCCGGTCCTCGGCCTTTTCGATCGCCCTCTCGTTGGCGCCGATCATCTCGACGCCGTATTTCTGCAGCACGCCGTGGCGATGCAGGTCGAGCGCGCAGTTCAGCGCGGTCTGCCCGCCCAT
>PLZH01000299.1:2302-7149 GCA_003152055.1 Burkholderiales bacterium | reverse complement strand
GTCGGCAACCAGCGGTAATCGATGCCGTCGATGCGCTCGTCGACGGGCTCGCCGGCCACCTCGGGCTGCAGGCTGCGCGCATGCGACCAAGACGCAGCGACGATCTGCACCCGGTGGCCGGCCCGCACCCACTCGCGCGCGAGGTAGTACGGGCGGTACTCCATGCCGTGCCGGGTCGAGCCCGCGTAGTGGTTCACCAGCAGGATGTTCACGGCCCGTCGAGCTGGCGCAGCCGGGCAATGAACTGCGCGACCGCGGGTGCAAACAATCCATGCCGGGCGACCCAGGCCCGATTCTGCTGTGCGATCCGCTCGGCGTGCGCAGCGAGGGCCAGGACCGATGACGGTTCGAAGCCGTGATCCGGCACGATCAAGCCGTTCTCGCCGTCGCGCACGAGTTCGCGGTTGGCCGGCAAGTCGGAGAGCACGGGGATGCATCCGTGGCCCATGGCCTCGAGCACCGACACGGCCGCCGAATCGCTGCTTGGCAGGCTCAGGTACCACTGCGCATTTGCGTACCATCGATCCTGCGCCTCGGAATCGATCCGTCCGACGAATTCGACCTGGCTGCCACGCCGGAGCTCGCCGACGCGCAGTCCCAGATTCGCCGCCAAGGGGGGCAGCGTAGCCGCCAGGCTTCCATCGTTGGCAACCACGAGCCGGGCACTCGGCCACGAAGCCGCCACCGCAGCAAAGAGCTGCAGCACGCGTTCCGGCCGGTACAGCGCCTCGAGACCGCGATTGGCAAAGAAGAGGAACGGGTCTTTCGCGGCTGGCTCCGGCGGCAAGCGCTCGAGGCCGAAAGGAAAGACCATCACCTCGCGTGCCCCCAGCTCGCGCATCCGTTCTGCCATGTGAGCCGAGTCGCTGGTCGCCAGGGTGCAGGCGCGCAGAACGGCCCGAGTGAGCCAGCGCGCGGCCGGTGAGCGCAAGGGCGTGAGGAGGATGTCGCTGCCCCAGGCCGAGCCCACGATACGCGCCCTCAGACCGAACAGGCGCTTCGCGAGCCAGGCGAGGGTGCCATGCGAGGTGAGGTAGTGGGCGTGCAACCAGTCGGCATCGACGCGACGCAGCCAGGCTCCGAGCCTCGGCAGTTGCGCCAGTACCCTCGCATTGCCGCCGGCATGCTTGGGCCGGGTCTGAAGCGCGAGGCGGCGGCTCGCAGGAATCACGCCGTCGAAGCCGGGCGCGAAACCGCGGCTCGATGCCACCCACAGCTCGACGCCTTCGGTCCCGGCCAAGGCCCGCGCCCACTTCAGCAGATGTGGACTTTCGCCGTCTCCGATCATCGCGATCCGCATCGGTCAATTCGAGGCGGATCGCGCCGGCACACCGTCGTCCGACGCCCAGGCATCGTAGTGCGCTCGCCACTGCGGATGCTTGTCGAGCCACTCGGCATCGCCTTCGCGCGTGTCGCCGACGACAAGCGCGGGGCTGCCGGCGAGCACGGCGAAATCGGGGAAGTCGCCGCGCACGCGGCTATGCGATTCGACCAGGCAGCCCTTGCCGAGCCGGGTGTTCGCCTCGATCACGCTGTGCGGCCCGATGAAGCAGTAGGCGCCGATATGNNCTGTGCGTGACGATGCTGACGAAGTTCGTGATCTGCACGCCGGCATCGATGCGCACGCCGTGCAGCGCCTCGATGAAGTTGAAATGTCCGATGAAGACGTTGTCCGCCAGCTGCAGGCCCTCTTCGTGCTCGAAACAGGTGGACGGAGAAATTCGGGTCAGCGGCAATGCTCGCCCGGAGCGCGCGCGTTCGCCGAAGACGATTCGAAACAGGAGCGCGCGAGCCAGGGTCCGTCGCACACGGTTGAGCCACCCCCTGAGCAACACCCACGTCGAATTCCGGCGATCGCTCGTCATGGGCAATCGGGCACGGTGCCGGCGAAGGCGTCCGCAATGCAGGAGCGGCGTTTCAAGGTCATGGCGTCCGGTTTTGCGACTCTAGCGTGCCACGGCCAAGAATTGCCAGAACGTATCGCCCCATTGCGCGCAGGTCGGGCTTCGCAAGGACCGCGGCGCTGATCCCCGCATGGCGTGCAAAGAGCAGCAGCAAGACGATCACCGAGATCACGTACGACACGGTGGTCGCCACGGCACCGCCGATGATGCCGATGCGCGGTATCAGCGCGACACAGAGCGCAACATTGATGAGCATCGACAGGCCGGCCACCAGGGCCGGCACTTGCGGCCGCCCTGCGTGATTGGTGAAATAGGCCGACAAGGGTGACGCCGCCCCGTAGCTCAGCACGCCCGGCAGGAGGATGACGAGAAGCAGCGATGCATCGCCGTAGGCTGGACCGAGCAGCCATGGCAAGACGAACCGGGCAGCGAGGTAGAGAGCCGGAGCGGCCAGGAGCAGCACCATGAGGTTGCCATGCACGATGCGCACGACTAAGCGTGCCGCGGTGTCGCGATCAGGCAATCCGATGCGCGCATACGCGGCCTGGGTGACCGCGGACGACAGGAGCCATAGCAGTTCGGCCACCATGATGGCGATCGAGTACACCCCTGTCGACGCCAATCCGAGATAGTGCTCGACGAGAAACAGATCCACCCGGTAGTTCATCAACCCGACGAGGTTGGCCAAGCCGATGATCGCAATGAAGGGGATGTCTCGTCGCAGTGGAGACCAGTCCTGTTGGCCCTGGGTCGCCTCGGACCAGAATCTAGCGAGCACGACCAGGCCCACCACCAGCCTCGCCAGAGCCCACGACAGGAGCATCGCCACGACCTTGCCCGCTGTCAGAGACGGATCGGCAAACCAGAAGCCGGCGAAGAAGACCAACGTCAGCAGCGGACCCGCGACAGTGACCAGGCCGATCGGACCCATGCGGCCCTGGCCCAGCCAGATGCCGGTGAGGCTGGCCGGCAGCAGCAGGAGCGGCGCGCTCAGTGCGAGGATCCAGAGCAACCCGTAGACCCCCGTCGATGCCATCGACAGACCGGCCAGGACCACCGCACAGGCGGTGCCCAGCGCCAGGCATGCCCAGATCGTCGCACCGAGAATTTGCCGCGGCCGCTCGCCCCCGTAAGAGACACGGCGCGCCAGCGCCACGCCAAAGCCCGAGAAAAGCGCCAGCAGCAGCGTTTCGACCGAAGTCAGAAGAGCGAACTGACCCTGGGCGGTCGTCCCCATGCGCGCCGTCAGGACAGTGATCGAGACCCCGAGAGCGATTGCCGCAAGCCGCGCACCCAGGTTGACGAAAGTGCCTCGCGCAATCGTGCTCACTTCGTCAAGGTCATTTCCATGATGTCGCCCAGACCGAGCAGGTTGCTCACCAGCCGTCCCGGCAGGGATCGCAAGACGCGCAGATCGGAGACAACGCCGGTCGAGGCGCACGCCTGGAACCGTAGCCCCGCCGCCTCGCCCATGGCGCTCATCGTGGCGCGCGAAAAGAAGTACAGATGCCAGGGTGGCTCGAGAAGATGCCAGCTCGGACCGGCGCGGCGGGCATAGCGGCTACCGACATCCCCGGTAGTCAGTACCAGCGAGCCGCCCGGCCGGAGGACTCTGGAGGCCTCCGTCAGGACTGCCTTCGGATCCGACAAATGCTCTACGACATCCCACATCGTGATCACGTCGAAGCTGTTCGCGGCGAACTTGGCGTCCTGCGACGTGCCGGTAAAGACATCGAGTCCGAATCGCTCTCGCGCCACACGGGACGAGAACTCGCTGATCTCGACGCCCTGCGGTTCGAAATAGCGCCGGGCTTCGACAAGGGAAAAGCCCGCTGCACAGCCGACGTCGAGGAGGCGGCGCGCCCGGGGTGTTCGCCGCCGCATCGAGCGCAGCCTGCGCCGAGCGCTTGCGCGACGTACAAGCTCCTCGCCGACGTAGTTGGCGAACACCTGCGCGCTGCCGCCCGTGTAATAGGCCTCCGAGTAGAGAGCGGCAAAGTCAATATCCTGCGGATCCTGGCCAACGTACTGCAGACCGCATTGATGACACGCCACGATCGCATAGCCGTTGCGCTCCCACAGCAGTTTCGGACTCGCGCTGCCACACAGATTGCAGCTCCTAAACACCCGCATGCCTTTGACCACTCGAATCGAACATGTCTTGAAGTGCACGAGCTGGGGTTCGATCGAGCCCCATGCCGACGACGGCGATTCTGCGTTGCATGAGGAAAAGTTCGAGGCATCCATTCGGCNNAAATGCAGAACCGGATTTTGCGTCCCTTGCGTCGCATTTCGCACTATCGACGCCGGCGCCGATGACGCTCGGCCCGTACGCGAGAATGCCCGGATACGAAGGCAGGAGCGAATCGCTCGACGCGCGTCGAATCGCAGTCCCGATGAACCCGCAGATCCCAGATTTGACGACAAGAAGGCGCGGATGAAAAAAGACGATTCCTTTGGCGGAACCCCCGCCGACGAAAACGCCCTCATCGCCGAACGCCGCGCCAAGCTCGCCGCGATTCGCGCCCGCGGCGTCGCCTTCCCGAACGACTTCAAGCCGCGCGACCGCGCCGCCGAGCTGGCGCGCAAGTACGGCCATCTCGAGAACGACGCGATCGAGCCGCTGCACGTCGCCGTCTCGGTTGCCGGGCGGCTGATGCTCAAGCGCGTCATGGGCAAGGCGAGCTTCGCCACCCTGCAGGATTCGACCGGCCGCATCCAGCTCTTCGTGACCAAGGACGCGCTCGGCGACGAAGCCTACGAGGCGTTCAAACACCTCGACCTCGGCGACATCGTCGGTGCCGAGGGCACGCTCTTCAAGACCCGCACGGGCGAGCTGTCGGTGCGGCTATCGCAGTTGCGGCTGCTCACGAAGAGCCTGCGGCCCCTGCCCGACAAGTTCCACGGCATCGCCGACGCCGAGCAGAAGTATCGCCAGCGCCA
>PLZH01000299.1:0-2245 GCA_003152055.1 Burkholderiales bacterium | reverse complement strand
TGTTCCTGCGCATCGCGCCCGAGCTCTACCTCAAGCGCCTCATCGTCGGTGGCTTCGAGCGCGTGTTCGAGATCAACCGGAGCTTCCGCAACGAAGGCATCTCGGTCCGGCACAACCCCGAATTCACGATGCTCGAGTTCTATGCCGCGTACTGGAACCACCACGACTTGATGGATTTCACCGAAGAGGTGTTGCGCCACGCGGCGCGCGAGGCGGCCGGCTCGGCGAAGCTGACCTATGGCGGCCGCGAGGTCGACCTCGACGCGAAGTTCGCGCGCATGACGGTGCGCGAATCGCTCGTTCGACATGCCGGCCTGAGCGATGCCGAGGCCGGCGACGCCGACGTGCTACGGGCAAGGCTGGCCTCGCTGCATGAGCCGGCGCCGGCGCACTGGAAGCTGCCCGAGCTGCAGTTCGGTCTCTTCGAGGCGGTGGTCGAGGCCGAGCTCTGGCAGCCGACTTTCATCGTCGACTATCCGGTCGAGGTCTCGCCGCTGGCCCGCGCCTCGGATGCCGATCCNNGATTTCATCAGGGCGCTGGAGATCGGCATGCCGCCGACCGGTGGCTGCGGCATCGGCATCGATCGGCTCGTCATGTTGCTCACCGATTCGCCGAGCATCCGCGACGTCATCCTGTTCCCGTCGCTGCGCGCTGAAGGCTGAAACGCCTTCAGCGTTCCCTTTCCTCTCGCGCAGCCAGAGGGTTGATGTGGCGAAGCCTCCTACCTATTCTTGAAGGCGGCCTTTCTCTTTGCGAGGAACGCTTCCATGCCTTCGTTCTTGTCCTCGGTGCCGAAGAGCGAGTGAAACAGGTGCCGCTCGAAGACGATTCCGTCCGAGAGCGGCGTCTCGAAAGCGCGGTTGACCGCTTCCTTGGCCATCATCACGCTCGGGCCGCTGAAGCCGCAGATCGTCTCGGCCGCGGCGATCGCCGTGTCGATGAGCTCGGCCGCCGGCACGACGCGCGAGACGAGGCCGGCGCGCTCCGCCTCGGCCGCATCCATCATGCGCGCCGTGAGCACGAGGTCCATCGCCTTGGCTTTCGAGATCGCGCGCGGCAGGCGCTGCGTACCGCCGGCGCCGGGGATGATGCCGAGCTTGATCTCGGGCTGGCCGAACTTCGCCGTGTCGGCGGCGATGATGAAGTCGCACATCATCGCCAGCTCGCAGCCACCGCCGAGGGCAAAGCCGGCGACGGCGCCGATCACGGGTTTGCGAATCTCGCGAATCGTCTCCCAGTTGCGGCTGATCAGGCCTTTCGTGTACGCATCGACGAAGCCGTACGACGCCATCATGGCGATGTCGGCGCCGGCGGCGAACGCCTTCTCGCCGCCGGTGAGCACGATGCAGCCGATCGATTCATCGGCGTCGAAGGCCTTGAGCGCGGCGCCGAGCTCGTCCATCAGCGTGTCGTTGAGGGCGTTGAGCTGCTTCGGGCGGTTCAGCGTGACGAGGCCGACGCGGCGCTCGCCGCTGCCGCGCGTTTCGGTGAGGATGCATTCGTAGCTCATGGTCCGGGTCTCGCAGAAAACGGCAATGATGCAACGCTTCAGGAAGCGGCGATCTCGGGTTTTTTCGCAATCAGGAGATCGATGAAGGTCCCCGGATCCTGCTCGATGCGAATGCGCACCGGCAAAAAGCGCAGCTCGGGCGCGAACCACATCTCGACGGTCAGCTCGCCGGGCCAGCGCTCGACGATGCGCGGCTTCAGGTGAAACGCCGGCAGCTCGCCGAAGGGCGTGTACAGCGTGTCTTCGTCGACGACATCGTAGGTCCAGCTCTTCATGCTGCGCGGCAGCGCCAGCGGGAACTCGAAGGTGGCGCCAACGTGCAGCATCTCGGGCCTGGAGCCGAACAGCCACGTGAACTGGATGAACTGGCTGGCCGCATCCTGCACACCGGGCAGCCGCTCGCGCTTCTGGCCGTTGGCCAGCGCCACCGAGTCGGGCGAGAAGACGACGCTCAGGCGCCCCCGGTCGCGGGCCAGGAATCGCGTGTCCTCGTCGTAGCGCTCGGGCACCAGGCCGCTCTCGGCGACCCTGCCTTCGCTCGTCATGCGCCGGGAAAAGATCGGCGCAATCTCGGGGCCGGCAAACAGATCGACGTTGACCTGGTAGCGCTCACCGACGCGGATCCATTCGACCTCGGCACGGCCGTTGATGTTGCCTCGATAGTTGCCGTTGAGGATGTAGCTCACGCGCGTCGCGCTCGGCCAGACGAAGACGTTGGCGGACGCAGCCGCATC
>PLZH01000005.1:1179-2850 GCA_003152055.1 Burkholderiales bacterium | reverse complement strand
CTAGGTAATGCCGCGCGGAAGATGTTTCCTGCTAGAGGTAAGTCGTCAGGTTTCGAACACCAGCGTCATGTTGTCCAGGACGTTGCGCACGCCCGGGGTGCCCCAGGCGGACTCTCTCGCGAGTTCGCGCTCCGACCAGCTGTGAACGATACCGGAGAGAGTCACATCCGCGCCGTTGACGGTGACTGAAATGTCGTGAGCGTCTGCAATGGCGCGCCGCTTCAGGGCAGCCTCGATGTCCGCCTTGACAGCGCTGACCGCAATCATTGGCTTGAGAGCAATCTGGTCCCTGACGCCGACGACGCCCAGGAGAAATCGAATGCTGTCGACGGCCGCATTCTTCTGGTACTGCCACTCCAGCTCGCCGGTCAGCGTCACCCAGCCTTTTTCAACAAGCACCTTGACGGCACCATCTGGCAACGCGGTCGACCACTCCAGTACGTTTTCCACGGAGCGCGCGATGTCCGAGTCGGAGCGCTTGCCTGTCTCCGAGAGAGCCACTTTGAGCTCGCTAGCCACGGCTTTGACCCCAGAGACCCGTTGTGTCGCACGTTCGGCGTTGTATTTTTCGCCGTAGGATCCCACTTCGCCGGCCAGGGTGACGACCCCGCCCTTGACCTCGACGCCGATTTGCGCAGCATGCACCGAAGGCTCCCAAGCCAGCTCGGCACTGACGTCCTTCTGCAACTGTCTGTCTGATTTCATGGTGGTCTTTCTGATTGACTACGGGAGAAATTTAAGCTTGGACTGGCCGAAAGGCGGGGTCTGTGCGGTATGCCACACAACAAGGCCTTAGCGCCTGGCACCAAAGCCGCTGACCAGAGAGTCAGGAACGCAACGGTGGTCGTGATTCAACGGGCCCTCGTGCATTGCAACGAAGGCCCCCGCGAGATCTGGCTGCGCGACATGGACTGATATTTGGCCGTCCTTGCCAGTGCAGGCGGAGACGTCGGCCAGACAGAAGCCGCGTATCTCTCCGGGCCGGCCCACTGTGTTACCTTGTCGACAGCTCCACCGCTGGCGCATTGAGCGCGGCCTTGAAGCACCAAACCACCAACCTCCGGGAACAATCTGATGGCTTATCAAGGGGCGCGTGCGCGCGAGACGACGAAGGATGTCATGAGCGTATTCGCGGTGACCAAAGTGCGGCTGGACAGCGAGGAGCACGTGACCCACGTTGTCTGGGGCGTGGTAGACACAAAATCCAACCGTTGGGTTAGCCCGGAGGTAGTAGCGCCCGTGGCGGAGGTACTCGACGCCATTCACAACGGTGATCAAGTGGTCGCGCTCTTTGCAACGACGCACGGCCATGTCCCCGGACAGGCGTTCGTGGCTATTGACCATGAGAACGGAAAGGAAGGCATTGCGCTTGATGGAGCTTCCATCCCTGGACGTGAGATTCAAGACATTGCCCGGTTGGAGGAGTAACGGGCGGCTTTGAACTTGGAAAGGCGCATGCGCGAGATCATCGTTTCACGCTTCAACCGCACGGTGCTTGAAGGAACCGAGCAAGATGTTTCGCTTTCGGAACTCGATGAGCATGAGCGCTGTCGCCGCGTGGCAACCCGGATGGGGAGCGCTGATGTGAGCCGAGCCAACGGCGCCATCCCGGCCCCGGCGAGCGCTCTCTGAATCGTCTCCATCGGGCCCTTAAATTGCTGCGGCGCAGCA
>PLZH01000005.1:0-1117 GCA_003152055.1 Burkholderiales bacterium | reverse complement strand
TGGGCTCAAGGCGCAATGGCGCGCGCCCGATAACTGCCTGTCAGCGGAGCGCCCGCGCCGTTCAGCTCCATGTCCGCCAACGACAGCCTCTTCATCGTCATCGGCATCCTGATGCTGCTCTTCGGCCTCGGGTGGGGAATGGCTGGAGGGCCGCTCGGGCTGTCGCGATCAGCGAGCCTGCGTTGGATGGGCTTTTGCCTCAGCTGTGCGGGCGCGGGTGGGGTCGGGCTCCTCGTCCCGTTGATGCCGCCGATCGTCGAAAGCGGCCTGCGAAACTTCTTCATCGTGCTCGCCTTCATGCTGATGCGCCGAGGCGCCCTCAGCTTCTTGGGGCTGCCGCTCCAGCAGTCCGAACACGCCCTGCTTTTGGCGACAGTGGTGATGGCACCCNNTGCTGGCTCGCGCTGGCGAGCAGCACGGCTTGCGCCGGGCGCATGCGTCGGGAGTTCGGCTGGATTGCTGCGGGTGTCGTTGCGGGCCCGATGTTCGGCGCCGCTGCGTTGTTTGCGTGGCGCACGAACTGGGCGCTGAACATCAGTACACACCATCTGATCTTTCCATCGTCGAACAGCATCGAGCCCGCGCTCTTGGTGGCGCTGTTCACGCTGGCCGTCATCTTCAATCTGGCGCTGTGCTACATGGTGGTCATGCGCCTGGTCCGGCGGCTTCGCCACCTCGCGTCGCGTGATCCGCTCACCAACCTGCTGAACCGACGCACCACCATGGAAGCGCTGCACGCGGAGCATTTGCGCCTGCGGCGCGGCGGTGAGGGCTGTGTAGTGCTGTCGATCGACGTCGACCATTTCAAGCGCATCAACGATATGTACGGTCACGCTGCGGGCGACCGGGCCCTCTGTCTGCTGGCGGGCGTGCTCGAAGGCTCGCTGCGTGAAACGGACATCTTGGGACGTATGGGTGGCGAGGAGTTCCTGCTTCTGCTGCGCATGTCCGACCAGGCCGGCGCGATGCTCGTGGCGCAGCGCATCCAGTGCACACTGGCATCGCAGCCCGTCACCGATGCAAACCCGCCGCTGCACCTGACGGTGAGCATCGGCATGGTCGTGCTGCCGCAAGGCACCACGTATCCGGTCGACAGCTGGCTGCTGCGCGCCGATGC
>PLZH01000289.1 GCA_003152055.1 Burkholderiales bacterium | reverse complement strand
CTAGGTCAGCCCGCGCTGGCGCGAGATGCGCGGTTCATCGACCGCCGCGCTCGCGCTATCAATCGCCACGAACTGCTGCCTTCCATCACAGCCAAGATCAAGCAGCACTCGACTGCCCACTGGATCGAGACATTGGACAACGTTGGTATTCCCTGCGGCAAGGTCAACAACGTCAAGGAAGCCCTCGAGTCGCCGCAGAGCGTCGAATACCGCTCGGTGCGCGAGACCAGCTACCGCGGCGTGCCGGTGAAAGTGCTGGCCACGCCGCTGTGGTTCGACGAGCAGGTGGAGCACCCGATGCGACCGCCGCCGATCTTGGGCGAGCACACGGCCGAGGTCTTGCGCGACCTGCTGCATTTCGACGACGACGCGATCTCTTCGTTGGCGGGCGCAGGCGGTCGGGCACCGGTCGGCTGACGCTGGTTGCGCACTCCATTGTGTAGGGTTAAATAGGCGAGGCTCTTCATCTTCTTGTCTCGCATCTTTCAGCTCCTCGAGAGCTCAGTGCCGCCGCTCAGCCACGAGTCAACCGTAGCGGCTCCCGCCGCTAAACCAATCATCGAAATCCGCTTGTGTACGGACGATCACACTGCGCTTCTGCATATGGCCTTTAAGGGCGTCCCAGCCATTTTCCTTGCCGTGGCCGCTTTCGCCGAAGCCGCCCCACACCGAGCGCGGGTCGTTCTTGTGATGGTCGTTGATCCAAATTACGCCGGCCCGAATACTGCCCGCGACACGGTGCGCACGCCCGACATCGCGTGTCCAGACGCCCGCCCCCAGCGCAAACTCGCTATCGTTGGCCAGCGCGATTGCGTGTTCTTCGTCGGAAAACGGTGTGACCGAGACCACCGGCCCAAATACCTCTTCACGAAAAAGACTCATCTGTGGCGTGACATCGGCAAACACCGTTGGCTGGACGAAGTAGCCAGCCTTCAGCGAGTCTGGAAGAGGCGGCACACTCCCGCCACAGAGTAACCGGGCTCCTTGTTCGCGGGTCTGGGCGATGTAGTCCAGGCAGCGGTCTCTCGAAGCCGCCGAAATCACCGGTCCAATGTCGGTGGCGAGGTCGTCGGGTGCGCCCACCCGCAGAGCGACCGCGCGGCGCCGAAACGCCTCGAGGAAGGGCTCGTAGATGCGCTCGGAAACGAGAAAGCGCGTGCCCGAAACACAGGTCTGGCCCGCCGCGACGAACGCGGCGAACACCGCGCCTGCGGCTGCCTCTTCGATCTGCACGTCCTCGAAGATGAGAATGGGTGCCTTGCCCCCGAGCTCGAGAATGCACGGTATCAGACGCGAAGCTGCCACGGCAGCTACCTTGCGGCCGGTGACTTTGCCACCGGTCAAGTCGATCATCTGCACTGCCGGTGCCGAGCACACGAGCGCACCGGTCTCGCCGCCGCCGGTCACGACGTTGATGGTGCCGTTTGGCATGCCGGCTTCGCGCGCCCATTCGCATAACAACAGTGAAGATATCGGCGTGAGCTCCGAGGGCTTGACCAAGCAGGTATTGCCCGCCGCCAGCGACGCGGCCAGCTTTTTCACCAGAATGAGTACGGGGTGGTTCCAGGACGTCAGCAGCGCGCAAACCCCGACAGGTTCGTATGCGGTCAGGGTGATGAAGCCGCCCTTGACGCGGTTTGCCTCGCCTTCCAGTCCGGTCGCGATGCTGCCGAAATACTCCAGCCACTCGGGAATGCGGCCCATCTGCGCGCGCATTTCGCGGATCGGCCGCCCAGTCATCGCTGATTCGAGCTCGGCGAGTTCGCCGATGCGCGAGCGCAGAAGCGACGCCAGGCTGTTCATATGGCGTGCCCGCTCCAGCGGCTCCAGGCTGCGCCATCCAGCAGCCCCCGCTGCAGCGGAGGTCGCTGCAGCACTCACATCGTCGGGGTCCGCGACCGGAACGTGCCCCAGCAGGGCACCGGTCGCCGGGCTGAACACATCAATAACGCCCTTGCCATGTGGCTCGCGCCATTGACCGCCGTGGTGCAGTTGATAGTGTTTCCGGGGGGCGTTGGATGGGTTGGCTTTGGTCATGAGGGGAGTTCCTATAGGTCCTCGTCTGCGAGTGCCATCAAGTCAGCAGAACCCAGCTGCGCGCGCTGCAGCAGCAGCTGTGTCTCCGGCAGCATGCGGCGCATGTAGAAGCGGGCCACGACCAGTTTCTGCTCGAAGAACGCGCGGTCGCCGCCTTCCTCCTCGAGCGCGCGCGTCGCAAGCAAGGCGTATTCAAGCCACACCCAGCCCAGGGCCACCAACCCGAACAGTCTCAGGTAGTCGGTTGCACCCGCGGCGGGCTCCAGCAGCCCGCTGCCCAGCCGCTCCCGCATCCACTCCGTGGCGGTCCGCAGATCGGAACACGCGCGGTCCAGCGCTTGTGCAAGTGGCAACAGCCGGACTTCCGAACTGGCAGTGGCAATGCTTCGGGAAAGCATGCCGAAGAACTCTGCCACGCCCTGTCCACCGTCCAATGTCAACTTCCGACGCACCAGCTCCAGCGCCTGGATTCCGTTTGTGCCTTCATAGATCTGGGTGACGCGCACATCGCGAACGAACTGCTCCACGCCTGTTTCCTGCACGTAGCCGTAGCCGCCAAAACACTGAAGTGCCAGGTTTGCAACCTCCGAACCCCAGTCGGTGAAATGCGCCTTGATGACGGGGGTCAGCAGTGCGATCAGGTTCTCGGCCCGGGCGCGTTCGGCCGGGTCCGGGTGGGCATCGGCGACGTCGATCTGCAGCGCGACCCACAAGGCGAGCCCGCGTGCGGACTCGGTGAAGGCGCGCATGGTCAACAGCATCCGCCGCACATCGGGGTGCGCGGCAATCGCGACCGTCTGCGTGTCGCCGCGCATGCCGCGCACGATGGGGTAACCCTGTTGGCGCTCTTTCGCATAGCGCGCTGCGTTTTGGTAAGCCACCTCGGCCTGGCCGAGGCCCTGGATCGCGACGCCAAGGCGCGCATCGTTGACGGTCGTGAACATTGCGCGCAGGCCCTGGTTCTCCTCGCCGATCAGTGTGCCGACAGCGCCGTCATAGTGGATAACCCCGGTCGGCGCGGCGCGCAGTCCCATCTTGTGTTCGATCGACACACACTCGATTGCATTGCGCGCGCCCAGACTGCCGTCGGCCTCAGGTCGGAACTTCGGCACGATGAACAGGCTGAGGCCGCCGCTTCCCGCAGGGGAACCGGGGATTCGCGCCAGTACGAGGTGGACGATGTTCTCCGCGAGGTCGTGTTCCGCATTGGTGATGAAGCTCTTGCTTCCGTGGATGCGGTAGCTGCCATCGGGATGCGGCACCGCGCGTGTCTTGAGTAGTCGCAGATCGCTGCCCGCGTGGGCTTCGGTCAGGTGCATGGCCCCGGTCCACTCGCCGGAGGCAAGCTTCGATAGGTACAGGCTTTTTTGCACGGCGTCGCCGTGGGTACGCACGGCGGCAAGCACGGCTTCGCTGAGCTCGATGTAGCCACTGAACGCCATGTTGGCGGAGCACAGCATCTCGGAGAAGATCTCAGCAAACACGCCTGGCAGTCCCTTGCCACCGTCCTCGGGCGCGAAGCCCAGGCCCACCCAGCCGCCGTCGACGAACTGACGGTATGCTTCCTTGAAGCCTTTCGGCGTGGACACCGCGCCGTCGTGCCAACGACAGCCCTCCTTGTCACCGGACTGATTGAGAGGCTGGGCCACGCCCTCGCACACGCGCGCTGCACCGTCGAGAAACGCGTTCAGCGTTTCCGGGCTGCTGTCTTCATACCCCGGAAGACACGCAAACCTCTCAAGCCCGAGAAAGCGCCTGACAATGAACCGATATTCCTGTTGTGGGGCGCTGTAGGTAGGCATGAACGTGCTCGGCCGCTGCCCGAATGATTCTACTCATCCAGTGGTTTCATGTATTCAAAGCATGCCAATATGTGTACAACATGGATTGTTATGAATAAGATTACGAGGTAGACTGTTTTTTCGGGCAGCTAGTCTAGTTGTACGCACACGGCAATCAGCTCAGGTCGTTTGTGTGCCATGCGGGGCTCGAATCCGTCGAGGTCACGTCGCACCGCCAGCCCGCTTGGTGGACGCAGAGGCCGTGGCTCCAAATGGTGAACAAACGCTCAAGCAGAGGTAACGACAATGCAAGAATTCATGAGTGCGGCCTTCGGCCATGTTGTGCGTGCAATTGTCGTGAGTGCCGCTGCGACGCTCGGGCTGACGGCAGTGGGCCAGGCAGCGGCAGCTGAGAAAGTGTCGATGCGATTGAAGTGGATTGCGCAGGCGCAGTTCGTCGGCTTCTACGTCGCCAAGGCCAAAGGCTTCTACGAAGCCGAGGGGCTCGACATGACGATCAACCCGGGAGGTCCGAACCTCAACGGCGAGACGCTGGTCGCATCCAACTCCGACAACTTCGCGGTCGCGGGCGGGCTGGAAAACCTGCTGGGCGGCCGCGCCAAGGGCCTGCCCATCGTCGGCATCGGCATGATGCTGCAGCGCACGCCTTCGGCCTATGTCACCCGCGTCAACTCGGGGATCCGGTCGCCCAAGGACTTCAAGGGCAAGACGGTCTCCACGTTCTTCACGGGCGCGAACAACACGCTGTACGCGATGTTGGCCAAGGAAGGCGTGCCACTCGACTCGGTCAAAATCATTCCACAGGCGGTGTCGATGGCCCCGTTTATCGATGGCCAGGTCGACGTAGCCACGGTGATGCTGTTCAACGAGCTCATCGTGCTTCAATCCAAGGGAATCGACGTCAGGGTATTCCGCGCCGAAGACTACGGCGTGAACTTTCCGAACGACTTCATTATCACCAACGAGACCATGATCAAGGAGCGGCCGAGGGCGGTTCAGGGATTCATGAACGCGTCACTGCGGGGCTGGAAGTACGCCGCCGAACACCAAGAGGAGGCGCTCGACATCCTGATGCAGGCAGCGCCGGGGCTGGAGCGAAAGCACCAGGCGGCCATGCTCGCCGAATACGTGAAGCTGATGATGGCCGATCAGGGCACCCAGAAAGGCATCGCGGTGCTCGATGTCGAGCGGCTCGAGGTGGTGCGCCAATTCCAGATCGACCGCAAGGCGTTGACCGTGCCGATCACGCTGTCGGAAGCCCTGAACACGACGTTTTGGGACGCGGTGCCTGTGGCCTACAAGAAGCCTTGAGCCCGCGGCGCGAACCCGGGCGAACGGGCATTGCTGCTCTTGACGAGCATACAAGGAACCCACGGGCATGCAGGGAGACTCACATCGGCCCGCCGCCGCGTCTGGAGCCCCGATCTTGGAACTCTCAGGAGTTTCCAAGTCGTTCGATTCGTACCCACACCGAGTCGTTGCCCTAGAAGGGATCGACCTGCGGATCGACAAGGGCGAGTTCGTCACCCTCGTCGGCCCCAGTGGCTGCGGCAAGAGCACGCTTTTCAACATCGTGGCCGGCCTGCTCGATGCCGATGCTGGCGGCACGGTCGGTTTCGGCGGTATGTCGCAGTCAGCCCGCGACCTTCTGGGCAAGGTCTCGTTCATGCCGCAGCGCGATCTGCTGCTGCCGTGGCGGCGCGTGATCGACAACGTCATCCTGCCGCTCGAGGTTGAGGGCATGGGTCGCGCCGAAGCGCGCAAGACGGCCGCCGCGCTGTTCCCCGAGTTTGGCCTGTCCGGGTTCGAAAGGCACTATCCGCATCAACTCTCGGGCGGCATGCGTCAGCGTGTGGCCCTGATGCGCACCTTCTGTTTCGAGCGGCCGCTGGTGTTGCTGGATGAGCCGTTCGGCGCACTCGACGCCATGACGCGCACCTTGATGCAGCGCTGGCTACTCGACATATGGCAACGCCACAAGCGGACCATTCTCTTCATCACGCACGATGTTGACGAGGCCATCTTTCTCGGCGATCGGGTCGTGGTGATGACAGCCCGCCCCGGTTGCATCAAGCTCAGCATGGACATCCGGCTAGAGCGCCCGCGCAATCCTCGCATCACGACGTCGACAGAGTTCCAGTCCGTCAAGAAAGCGCTACTGGAAGCGATCGAGGAAGAAAGCATGAAGTCCTTCTTGGCAGAAAAATGAGCACGCTAACGTCGCTGTACGCGAAGTTGGCGCCGGTTCTTCCGATCGTTGTGTGCCTGCTGCTCTGGGAGGGGTTGGCGCGTGGCTTTGGTTCCACCAGATCGGTGCTACCGCCGGTGTCGTCGGTCCTCCTCGACGCGGTGGCGAACCACCAGACGCTCGCTCGCGGCGTGGCGCGGACTCTGACCGAGACCTCGCTTGGATTCGTGGCGGGAGCGGCCTTCGGATTTCTCGCCGGCGCGCTGTTCGCCCAGGCCCCCGTCATCGAGCGCATGTTCTTGCCACTGTTCATCCTGTCGCAGACCGTTCCGGTCGTGGCCTTCGGCGCCGTGATCATCATCTGGTTTGGCAACGGCATCCTGGCCAAAGTGATCATCGCGTTCTACCTGACGTTCTTCCCGGTCACGGTCAACACGCATCGTGGCTTGCTCGGTGCGGACATCCAGTGCGTGAACCTGCTGAAGAGTTTCGGCGCGTCGTCGTGGACCTTGTTCTGGAGGCTGCGCGTGCCAGCGGCGCTGCCGTCGATCATGGCGTCCCTGCTGCTGGGCATCAGCCTGAGTCTGATCGGCGCCATCGTCGGTGAATGGTTCGGAGACACGGTCGGCCTCGGCGTCCTGTTGATCCAGGCCATGTACGCCGAAGACATGGTCCGGTTGTGGACCATCATCTTCTGCTGCGGGCTGCTCGGCTCCGCGCTTTATGGCGCGCTGGCGTGGGTCGCGCGGCGCTACGTCTGGTGGGGGAGAGACATCTGATGCTCTCCCGCAGCGCTTATCTTTTGCTGGGTTTCATTGTCATCGCGGTCGCGTGGGAAGGCGCCATCGCGGCGTTCCGGATCCCGCCCTACGTGCTGCCGGGGCTGGCGACCATCGCTCATGCCATCTGGACCGACCTGGGCATGCTGCTCCAGGCCTTGCGCGCCACCTTGTTCGTTGCCGGCAGCGGCTACGCGATCGGTGCATCGGTCGGAATTGCGCTGGCCGTCGCGATGGTGCTCGTTCCCGCGCTGGACCGCGCCTTCATGCCCATCGTCGTCGCCGTGAATTCGGTGCCGGTGGTGGCCTACGCGCCGCTTATCCTCGTCTGGCTTGGCACCGGCCCGGCCTCCCAGATCATGATGGTCACACTGGCCGCAAGCTTCACCGTGTTCATCAACGCCATGCAAGGACTGAGGTCGGTCGATAACGCTGCCGTCGATCTGCTACGCAGCTTCGGCGCCGGGGCCCTTCGAACGGCATGGATGCTGCGATTGCCCGCCGCGCTGCCGGCGATCGTCAATGGCATGCGCGTGGCGGCGGTGCGCAGCATGCTCATTGCAATCGTCGCAGAAATGCTGGGCGCCTCCGAAGGGTTGGGGCGCGTCATCTACGAATCAACCCAGCAGATTGACTTCTTGCGCGTCTGGTCGGCCGTCACGGTCGCGTCGGTTGCGAGCATGGCGATATACGGGCTGATCGTCTGGGCGGACCGCAGGTTTGTCTGGTGGAAATAGTGTAGTACCCGGGGCGGCGATTGCGATGTACCTGTCTGCCGTATTCGTTTCATTCCAACCTAAATCGAGGCACAAGTCATGAGCGAGCCAAAGCGGAAATTTGTCAAGGTGATCAAGAGCGAGGGCATCGCCTGGACTTACCTCAATCGTCCCGAGAAGAAAAACGCGATGAGCCCGGGACTGCACCTGGAAATGCGTGACACGCTGGACGAGCTAGAAGCCGACCCCGAGACGAAGGTCGTCGTGATTGCCGGCATAGGCGGCGTATTCTCGGCAGGCCAGGATCTGAAGGAATACTTTCGCGATCTCGAGAACAATCCCGCCGAGGCCAAGCGCATCCGACTGATCTCCAACGGCTGGCAATGGGACCGCCTCTACATGTTCAACAAACCGACGATCGCGATGGTCGAAGGCTATTGCGTGGGCGGTGCATTCACCCATCTGCTCGCTACCGATTTTGCGATCACGGCCGAAGACACCGCATTTTCGTTGTCCGAAGTGAACTGGGGCATCCTGCCCGGCGGCATGGTCAGCAAGGCATTTGCCGACGCTGTGCTCTACCGCCACGCGCTGTACCACGCATGTCTCGGTGACGCCTTCGACGGCAAGGAGGCAGCGCGGATCGGCATCGTCAACTTCGCCGTGCCGAAGGAGCAGCTGAAGGACGAAGTGACCAAGCTCGCGAAGAAGCTGATGACCAAGAGTCCAGCCGCCCTGCGCGCGACCAAGCAGGTCATCCGTCAGGTGCGCCAGATGGACTTCGGGCAGGCCGCAGACTACATGCAGGAAAAGCGCATGGCGATCAGCGTGGGCGATCCTGAACAGTCCTACAACACGGGGCTGCACCAGTTTCTGGATGAAAAGACATACAAACCGGTGCACAGCCCGTTCGCTCTGAAGGACGCAAAGAAGGGTGTTGCCGGGCCGCCATCCAAGGTCAAGGCGAAGGCGAAGGCCAAGGCCAAGGCCAAGGCCGGAAAATGAAGCGCAGTCGCCCTGCGATGGGCGACGGCATACGCTTTCGACAATGGCTGTAGGATATTTCTGATGGTTGGTCCCTTGCATGGCATTCACGTGCTCGAACTGTCCACCATGATCACGGGCCCCTTGACCGGCATGCTGCTGGCCGACATGGGAGCAGAAGTCATCAAGATCGAGAATCCCGAGGGCGGCGATCCGTTTCGCAGCTACGGCGGCGGTCAGTACAGCGCGCAATACTGCTCCTACAACCGCAACAAGCGCAGCGTCGCGATCTCATTGCGCACTGATCTCGGCCGCACGGCGCTGGAGAAGCTGATCGAACGCAGCGATGTGCTGCTCGACAATTTCCGCCCTGGCGTGCTGGACCGGCTGGGGTTTTCCAGCGAGAAGCTGCGCGCGCTCAACACGGCGTTGATCCACTGTTCGATCACGGGATTCGGCCCCGTTGGGCCTTACACCGACCGTCCATGTTACGACGCGATCGCGCAGGCACTCGGTGGCATGTCGAGCCAGTTTCTCGACCCCGAGAATCCACGCCTGACTGGCCCCACGATCTCGGACAACGTGACCGGCCAGTACGCGGCCTACGGTATTCTGTCGGCGTTGTTTGAACGCGAACGCACTGGCATCGCCCGGCGCGTCGAAGTCAACATGCTGGAGGCGACGGTGGCCTTCATGCCCGAGCCGTTCGCCTACCTAACCCAGAACGGCGACAACGCCGATGCCTACCTGCGAATCCGCAATTCTCAGGCGTACGCGTTCCGATGTCGCGACGGAAAGATGGTCGTTACGCACATGTCTTCGCGCCAAAAGTTCTGGGAGCAGTTCTTGAACGTGATCGATCGGCCTGATCTGATCCACGATGCGCGGTTCGACACGCTCGAAAAACGCGTCGAGAACTACGAGCTACTGCGCGCTGTCGCTGGCAGAGCCTTCGCTGCCCGCGACAGGGTCGAATGGGTGCAGCGTTTCGAAGGGCAGGATGTGCCGTTCTCACCCATCAACAACATCGAAGACGTGCTCGGCGACCCGCAAGTCACCCACCTCGACAGCTTCTATGCGCTGGAGCATCCAGTCAAGGGAAAGCTCACGTCGATCCGCCGCCCTGTCTGGCTCGACGGGCAGCGTGACGACCAGCGCGCGGTAGCGCCGCCGACGTTGGGCGAGCACACACAAGAAGTGCTGCGCGAGCTCGGGCTCGCGTCCTAGCTTTGTCCTTGCTCAGCTAGACGCGATGCGGCGCGTCGGCGCAGGCCAGCCTGACCAGCGTCGCTGTGAGCACGCGAGCGCCGTCGGCCAAGTCTTGCGCCGTGGCCGATTCCGCCTCGTTGTGGCTGATGCCGTCTTTGCAAGGCACGAAGATCATTCCCGA
Organism: Burkholderiales bacterium; assembly: GCA_003152055.1. Classification (GTDB taxonomy): domain Bacteria; phylum Pseudomonadota; class Gammaproteobacteria; order Burkholderiales; family Burkholderiaceae_C; genus Schlegelella_A. The sequence continues at coordinate 8,409 of PLZH01000289.1, read as the reverse complement.
TGGGCACACCGCGTGCAGATAGCGTGCGTCGTGGCCCGCGGCTGACGGAATGTCAAGCGTCGCGATGGCCTGCTCGTTCGCTGCTTGCCGGATGATGTCACGCACTCGGCGCGGAAACTCAAGCGACATCGCTGTGCTCAGCTCCAGGACCTGCACCGCACACGGCAGCGCATGCTGGCGGCAGATGGCTTCGACCTCGTCGCCCAGGCGTATCAGCACGGACGAATCGGGGTGGCGCAAGTCGATCGAAAACCGGACCGAGCCAGGCACAACGGAGGGCGCGTTGGGCGTCACGTCAAATCGTCCGACCGTAAACCTCACGAGGTCTTCGGGGTCATGGAACTCTGCCGCCATCGCCTGGATCGATGCAATCGCGCACAGCAGTGCGTCCCGTCGCTCGGCGCGCCGCGATGTGCCGGCGTGCGACTCTTCCCCCGTGACGGTCACCGCGAAGGTGCGTTTGCCCTGGATGCCGCTGACCACTCCAACGCTGAGGCCCTCGCGTTCGAGTACTGGGCCTTGCTCGATGTGCGCTTCCACGTAGGCGTGCACGGCACGCCCCAAGGGGCAGATAGGCAGATCACCAAACGCGACTTGCAGACGCCGCAATTCCTGGCCGACGCTTGTGCCCTGCGCGTCGGTCACTGGCACGATGCTTTCCAGCGTTGCCGCGCCGGCGAACACGCTCGAGCCCATCATGCCTGGCGCGAAGCGCGACCCTTCTTCGTTCATCCAGGCCACCAGTTCGATTGGGCGCTGCGGCACGATGCCCGCCTCGCGAAAGGCCTGCAGCGCTTCTAGCCCGGCCAGCACGCCATAAATGCCGTCGAACTTGCCGCCGGTGGGCTGGCTGTCCATGTGCGAGCCGGTCATCACCGGGGCCGCACCGGCGTCCGTTCCAGCCAGTCGCAAGAACAGGTTGCCCGCGGCGTCGTGGCAAGCGGTCAGGCCGATGGAAGCGCCCCAGTCGATGAGCGCGCGGCGCGCGGCGAAGTCTTCGTTCGACAGTGCCTGGCGGTTGACGCCACCCGCGCGGGTGGCGCCATGCCGCGCCATTTCCATGTGTCGCTCCCACAGGCGGTTAGCGTTGACGAATGCCGCTGCGTTGGTGTCCACGTGCAGGCGTCCTCGCGTCAATCGGTCTTCATGATCTGGCTGGCGATGGCGCGCGGATCGCGCGGCTCCCAGCGGCCGGCTTCGACCTGACCGATGAAGACGTCCACGAAGTAATTGAACAGCGCCGGCTCCTCGAGGTTGAGTGTGTGGCCCGTCTTGGGTAGGACGAGCAGTCCGCAGGCCGGCACCGTCTTTTTCAAGAAGATGCCGGGCTGCAGGCAATGGTCGTCTTCGTCACCAACGATCACCAGCATAGGCACCATCATTGCTCTCAATGCGGTTTCCAGGTCGTAGATCGACGGCCGACCGGCCTGCACGCCGCGCATGGTGTTGGCGGACCCCAGACTCGAGTGCTCACCGAGCTGGGCAGCAAACTCGGCCCAGCCGCGTGGATCCTTGTTCTGGAACTGCACACGGGACGCGCCAATGGAATAGGTCTTCGCAAACTGTGCGCTGCCCTGCGCCTCGAACTGGCGTGCGACTTCTAGCGAGACCTTTCGGAAGTAGTCTTCGTGCTGCTTCTCCGCGCCGTAGCCGGCGCCAGCCACGGTCAAGGACAACGCGCGCTGCGGTGCCTGCAGGCCGAAGTGCAAGGTGGCAAAGCCGCCCATCGACAGACCTACGATGTGCGCTTTCCCCACATTCGCGGCGTCCATCACCGCCAGGATGTCGTCGACCGCGTGCTGCTGCGAGTAGGCCTCGACCGACGCGGGGACGTCCGACGGTGCAAACCCCCGTGCTGCGAAAGTGATGCAGCGGTGGCGCCGCGCGAAGTGGCGCATCTGCGGTTCCCAGCTCCGGTGATCACCGCCGAACTCGTGCACGAAGACGATCGTCGTCCCACCGGTACCGGCCTCTTCGTAGTGAAGTCGCACTTGGTCCTGCGTAATTGCAACGCTCATGTGTGTCTCCTCAGAAGAGTGAGAGTTCCTGCTCGACGCTTCGCGCCTTCTCGACCATCGCCGGCAGTAGCTCGCAAAACGCATCGGCCCAGGCTTCGGGTACGGTGGTGCTAACTTTTACGAACCGATGACCGAAGGTGGGGGTGTGATACAGGCCCTGGCGGATCATGATCCCCTGCTCGCGATAGACATGGCAAAGAGCTTCCGGGGTGATGCCGGCGTCGATGCACTCCAGCACCAGTAGGTTGGCCTGCGACGGGTAGTTCACGATTGACAGGCCTGGCACGCGCTGCGTGGCCTTTAGGATCTCGGCCTGATTGCGGCGCTGCCGGCGGTTGATGTCCGGGAACCACTGATCCTTAATCTTCAGGCCGGCGACGGCAGCGCGCTGCGCGACGATGCTGCTACCTAAGTTGTTCGGCGGTGCACCAGAAAACCGTTCAATGAGATCCGGATGCGCCACGACCGCGCCGATACGCAGGCCCGCGAGTCCGAGCCACTTGGAAAAGCTGTAGATCGTGATCGCGCCTTCCGGATATACGTGTGCTGCCAGGAAATGCTTGTCGGCAAAATGGCGGTACGTGCAGTCGTGAACGAAGAAGGCCTTGTGACGCCGCGCGATCTCTGCGAAGGCGGCAATCTCTTCCGCCGTATGGCATGTGCCCAGCGGATTGTTGGGGTCCACCAGATAGATGATCCGCGTTTGGTCGTTGACCGCCGCTTCGAGTTGCGCGATCGTGAGCTTGTAGCCATTCTCGGGTTTGTAAATGGGGATCTCGACGGTAGTCGCGCCGCTTGCTTTGGCAAACGACATCGGCCATTTCCATCCCGGATCAGTGGTCACGAAGTTGACGCCGGGCGCGCACAGATCACGGCACACGATGTAGAGCGCCTCCACCGCGCCGTCGGTCACGAGCACCGACGCCTTGTCAGGATGCAGGCCAAGGTCGTCAAGGATCAGAGTGCGCAATTCTTCAAGCCCCGCCGGTGGCGCATAAGCATGGAATTCTTCTGCCTTGATGGAGGCCAGCATTGCGTCGACGACCGCTGGATGCGGTGTGAAGTGATTGGTGTTCTGCCCCATCCATTTCAGGCCCGGCGTATTGACGAGTTGGTCAAAGTAGCGATTGCGGGCTTCAAACTTACGCATGGTTCACTGACCTCTCCTTGATGATCGAACCGCGTGAAGCGATGCCGCCATCAATCGTCACGACGGTTCCGGTGATGTATGCGGCGCGCGGCGAAGCGAGGAAGACCATCAGATCCGCGACCTCCTTAGTGGTCGCCGGCCGTCCACCTGGATATTTCGCTCGAAGTTCCTCATGACGCGACTCGTCGCCGTAGAGGTCGAGTGCACGCCGCTTGTTGATCTTTAACATTCGATCCGTTTCGACAGGCCCCGGATTGACGCCCACCACGCGCACGCCGAAATCGAGGCTTTGCCCGCCCAGTGCGCGTGTGAACGCCATCAAGGCAGCATTTCCGGTGGTGCCGGCGATGTAGTTGGCATCCCAGTTTTCACCGGAATTGCCAATGTCGTTAATGATCACGCCATCGCCCCTGGCCTTCATGTGAGCGTAGATTTCGCGAGTCAGGCCGATGTAGCCGAAGAGCTTCAGGTCATAGCCTCGACGCCAATCGGCCTCGCTCAATGCCTCGATGGGGCCGGAAGGAACCTCGCCGGCGTTATTGATCAGGATGTCGACGTGGGCGGCTCGCCGCCCCAGTTCCACGACGTTCTCGCTGATCGATAGATCGAGCACATGTGCCGTAACCTGCACCCCAAAGGCTCTGGCAAGTTCTACTCGTGCACTTTCGAGTGCATCTCGCGAGCGCGCCGCCAAGTGAAGGTGGCAGCCCTCCGTGGCGAAGGCATGTGCGGCCGCCAATCCTATGCCCTTCGATGCCCCGGTGATCAGCGCCGTTTTGCCCTTGAGCAGCAGATCCATGAGAATGTTTCTCCTCGAGATGGGTTGAAGACCTCCGAGCTTCGTAGCCCAGTCGTCAGAGCAGAGTTCGACGCTCGCGCTTCGCGAGCGCAGGGCGACAATCACGCGCGCCGATGACGCTGCGGCGCCGATGGGTTGTGCACCTGCTTGCTCGAGGAGCCGTACGAGGTCGTGAATTCTTCGTAGAGTTCAAGTTCGACGCATTTCGGTTGGTGCTTCAACCCTTCGCCATCCCATACAAATCGACCCCTGGCGTGTGCTACGCGGTCGATTCTTAAGGTTGATGACCGGCGCGACTGATTCCTGAAATGTTCACACGCTCTGACGATCGCTTCATGATGAGCATATACAATACCATCTTCCACGTATACATGGAGGCTGTTTTTGCGCATAGACAGACCTTCAGTTGGCCGAAAATGCATAAGGCATTTAGCGATGTCGAGGCTTCGGCAGCCTTGTCGAAGCGCTGACACGGGGAGAAACACGTGACCACAATCGCCTCGGCCAAAGGCCGCCGAAAAGCAACCGCTTCTGAGCCGCCCCTCGCCGAATCTGCCGCAGTCGTGCGGCGTCGAAGTGTCGCCCCTTTCCTGCTGTCCGCGGAGATCCTCAGGACCTTGGCCGGCGAAGTGCTGACTGGCCAGATCCCGCCCGGGGCCAAGCTGGAGGAAGAGGCGCTGTGTCAACGTTTCTCCGCTTCGCGCACGCCGGTGCGCGAAGCATTACGTCAGCTCGCGGCGCAAGGCGTGGTAGAGATAAGACCGCGTCAGGGTGCATTTGTCGTGCAGTTGACAGTCGAATCGCTAGTCGAGATGTTCGAGTGCATGGGCCATCTGGAAGCGGCATGCGCATCGCTGGCCGCGCGCCGGCATACGGCTGAAGACCGTCTCGCGCTGTCGTCAAGCCACGAAGCCTGTATACAAGCTGCCCAACTGGCTGACCCGATCGCCTTCTACGGGGCCAACGCCCAGTTCCATCAATGCATCTACCGTGCAAGCCACAACAACTATCTCGCGCGGCAAACACTCGAATTGTGCAACCGGCTCGAGGCTTACCGTCGCGATTCGACGTTTCACCCGGGGCTGATGAGCCTGTCCATCAGAGAGCACCAGGAGGTGCTCGACGCGATCTTCGCAATGGATGAGGTGACTTCCGCAATGCGCATGCGTCAGCATCTGGATACCCTTCGCAATGACGCGGTGTCGATGGCGGTGTTGCTTTCGAAGCGACTGAAAGCGGCTTAAGAGGTAGAGCGAACACGTCTGTCTGCGGTCTTATCCGGCATCAGCTGTGTCGTCGCCGATATATTGGCAACGCCGAGCGGATCGCACGTGGTCTGATCGCGGGCGCAAGCCCTGCTGGATCGTGAACGCGCTGGCTCAGGTCAAACATGCCGCCGCTAGGCGGCAGGACTCGCCTCCTCGTACCAACGATTCTCCGACAACATGACGCGGTGATGCCCCTGGCCCGAAGGCATCATCGGAAAGCAGTTCTCCTGTGCAGCGACGCGAACATCGAGAAAGAACGGCCCGTCGTAGCTCATGCACTCGGCAATCGCGCCGGCCAGCTCGGCCGGATCCGACACGGATCGAGTGCCCCAGCCGAACGCCCGGGCAAGGGCCACGAAGTCGGGCAGTGCCTCGTTCCGGCTGTGGCTCAGGCGATTGCCGTGGTTCAGCTGTTGCCACTGCCGGACCATGCCCATGTAGCCGTTGTTCGTCAGCACGACTTTCACGGGCACCCGATGTTGCACGGCGGTCGACATCTCCTGAATGTTCATCAGGATCGACGCGTCGCCGCTGACGCAGACGACCAGCCTGTCGGGATGGGCGATCTGCGCCCCGATCGCTGCAGGTAGACCGTAGCCCATCGTGCCGGCGCCACCGGACGCCAGCCAGCGGCGCGGTGCCTCGAAGTGCAGGTACTGGGCGGCCCACATCTGGTGCTGTCCGACGTCGGTCGACACGATCGCGTCCCGACCGTCGAGAGCCTGCTGCAACGACGCAATCAACTGCTGCGGCAGGATGACGTCGGCGCGCGGAACGAAATCAAGGCAGCGCCTCTCGCGCCAGCAGGCGATTCGCTGCCACCATGGCGACAGCCTGGCACCATCGAGCCCGTGCAACTCCGGCATCTCGAGCAGGGCCCGAAGGATGGCGGCGCAGTCTCCGACCATCGGAACGTCGACCTTGACGATTTTGTTGACGCTGCTGGCGTCGATGTCGATGTGGATCTTGCGGGCGTGCGGGCAGAACTCGTCGAGCTGCGCGGAGCGCGCTCTGTCCGAGGGACAGGCCGACCTCATCGCGTTCGCCCGTTCGTTCCTCGCCAACCCCGACCTGGTGCAGCGTATGCGGGTGAACGCGCCACTGAATGCGCCTGACATGGGAACGTTCTACACGCCAGGCCCAAAGGGCTACACGGACTATCCGGCGCTTGCATCCTGATCAGCGGAGTTGATGCCTCGACGGCGCATCGTGGCCCCGGCCGGTCCGGTGGCCGCGATAAACGGCGGGCACCAAAGCCGCCCTTCAGCAACGACTGCTGATGGCGTGCGCCGTGAAAAGGCGGCGCTTTCCAGTGGGTGCAAGGCTTCTGACCGCCCCGTCCGTTGCGATCTCTTCCGACTGCTCGTCAATCTCCTCGCTTCGGACACGCCCGGTAGCAAAGCCAACGACGGTTGTGTAGACCATCACAGGTGATCCGCTCACTCCCGCAGGGATCGGGAAATTGAGCTCAAGACGCGGCATGACCGCGGTCGCATGCCCCTTGAGGACGCGCATTTCGAGACCCCTCCCGATGACTTGATGACTCGGAAAGCCAACGACGTTGACATCCGTGCCCGGGTTGATCTCGATGTCGGAAGTGTCAAAGAATTTGGTCTTGGTCAGGTTGACCTTAATGAGCGCCACGTCGAAGTGATGCGATGCGGCGAAGTGGTTGATCCAGGCGATGGTCTCTTTGCCGTCAACCACAACCGTAGCCACTACTCTTCGACCGGGTCCAAGTTCATTCGGCGCGGGCAGCACATGCGCTGCGGTGATCGCGTCACCTTTCGGGGTGACAAAGAACCCTGTTCCAAGGAACCTTCTGGTCTCCAGGTCGACGGCGTCGTTGACAACCGTGACTTCGAAGATCGCAAACAGGTACTCCCGAGCATCGTGGATGACAACGTCGGTCATGAGTGGGCCCGCTGCGTGTACGGTAAGGACGCGGAGCGTTCGACGCTCTCGTTTCTTTACGGCTCGCGGGGCTTGCCAGCAGGGAAGAGCTCGACGGACAGCGCATTCGCTGCGCTAAGTGCCTCGCTCGCCGTCGGGTAGCCCGCTTTCGTGTGATGAGACTCGCTTGGATCCCCTGGCCACGAAGCGATGAAGGTGACTAACCCGAACCAGGGCCCATCACCCTCTTGCCAGGCGCTGGCCATGAGCCGACCTTCGATTGATCGAGACTCGTCGAGGTACTTTCGGATCGTGACCATCCGGCGAGCTTACTAGACTAGGTCGCGGTGACTTTCTGTCGACGGCCATGTCGGACGCCGGTTCGATTCCGGCGAGCTCACGCGAACCAGGGCCGCAGAGCGGTGCATCGAGCGCGCTCTGAGCGCGTGGTGAGTCATTCGGAGATCGGCGACCCGACTGCCCGGAGAGCGAGCATTGGTGGGGTGCTTGACAGACCCCAGCTCTGTCACACCCGATGCGGGGTCACGACCTTGGGCTGCTTGCGGGGTCCGTGCTCCAGATGTCGATTGACCGCTTTGGGTCGGTAGTTCCAGTTCGCCGCCGACCAGAGCGGTCAGCGGCTGGCCATCGCCGGGGCAGAACACTGTCGTCGTCGTCCTTGCGACCGCAGGTTACCGGCCGGTTTGGAGGTGCAGCGGACTTTCAGCCCGTGGAACGGCGATCGACCGGTATCGGTTCATCGAACGGCCATTCAGTCGCCAAAGGTGGGCGACTGCAACTAGTCTGGAGCCGCCGACCGGTAGGCTTTGGCGAAGGACCGGTTGTGACGCTCTGAACTCGCACGCCGGCGTCGCAGGTCAGCACTCGCTGCAAGGCAGACGCTCAGGACAGCGGCACCATGGACCTAGTCTAGAGAGGGCCGCATCAACACCTTCGGTCGACCTTCGCCTGTGCCGGTCCCTACCCGCTTCGTAGACGAGGGCGCGGCGCATTCCGCCACGTGCCGGACGCCGCCCGACGCGCGATGAGGGCCGCCGAGACGGGTGACTGCTGATTTCGCCGCTCACGCCCGACCCGGTCCGGGTCGCGGCGATGCCACAGGTGACCGAGGTGGTGTTGCGGGCCATTGCTGGAACGCCGACCGACAGGAATGAGAAGTCCGCCGCGTTGCCGGCATGCGATCAAGACGCAACACTCTTCGGTCTTCGATGCCGGCATGCCATGAAACCTCTGCACATCCGTCCGATGACGCGAGCTCAG
>PLZH01000187.1 GCA_003152055.1 Burkholderiales bacterium | reverse complement strand
CCGCCGATCAGCGCCAGCAACATGGTCTCGAGCATCACCGCCGCCACCACCGGCAGGCCGCCGAAACCGATCGCGCGCAGGGTCGCGATCTCCCGGGCGCGCGCCGCGACGGCGGCGAACATGGTGTTCAGCGCCCCGAACATCGCGCCGATGGCCATGATCGTGCCGACCGTGATGCCCATGATGCGGATCACCTTGGTCATGCCTTCGGACTGCTTGTTGAAGTAATCGAGCGTGGTGCTCGCGTCGACCTTGAGCTGCGGGTTGGCCTCGAGCGCGGTCTTGAGCGCGCCGAAGGCCTGCGGGTCGGTCAGCCGCACGGTGACCGAGGCGCGGCTGCTGCCGCGGCGGTAGGTGTCGGCCACGACGTTGGCATCGGCCCAGACCTCCGATTCGAGCGCGTCGCCGGAGGCGAACACGCCGGCCACCTTCCACAGCTGGGTGCCGAGGTGAATCTCCTGGCCCGGCACCATGCCGGCGAACTGCTTCGCGGCGCTGCGGCCGACGACGAGCTCCCGCAGCCCGGGCTGGAAGCGCCGGCCCTCGACGATCTTCACTTGCGGCCGTACCGCCCACGCCTCCTCGCCGACGCCGCGCAGCTGCACGCTGCCTTCCTCGTCGGGGCCGCCGGCCTTCAGCGGCAGGTTGGCGGCTACCACGAGCTCGTCGGAAGCGATGGGCTCGCCCTTGGCGTCGCGGGCGATGCCCGCAGTCTGCGCAATCTGGACGACGCTGTCGTGGTCGAGCACCGACATCACCTCCGAGGCCGAGGCGCCGCGCATCACGACGACGGTATCGGCGCTGCCGGTCTTGCGCAGCGTCTCGCTGTAGCCCTCGGCCATCGCCAGCAGCGCAACGAGCACGCCGACGACGCCGGCGATGCCGACGACGATCACCGCCGAAGAGCCGAGCCGCTGCCGCAAGGTGCTGATGCCGACGTTGGCCACCGAGCCCGCCTGGCGGCCGCGCCGGGTGAACAGCAGCCAGGCGGCGAGCAGCACGGCGAGCACGACGGCGCCGGGCCAGGGCAGCATCACCCAGGCCGCGACCACCACGACCAGCAGCACGACGAGCAGCAGGTTCATCAGGAAGCGCACGGGCGAGTGCTCCTCAGCGGCCGGCCAGGGCGTCGACGATGTTGAGCCGCATCGCACGCCAGGCCGGCAGCGAGCCGACCAGCAAGCCGATCAGCACCATCAGTACCGCCCCCAGCAGCCAGCTGTCGGCACCGACCGCCGGCAGGTTCAGCATGCCGCCGCTGGCCGCGCTCACCACCGGAATGAGCAGGCTCGCGATGCCGAGCCCGGCCAGGCCGCCCAGCACCAGCAGCAGCACCGATTCGGCCAGCACCATCGCCAGCACGCTCAGGTTCGAAAAGCCGATCGTCTTCAGCACCGCCAGCTCGCCGGTGCGCTCGCGCACCGCCTGCATCATCGTGTTGCCCGAGAGCAGCAGCAGCGTGAAGAACACGGCGCCCATGATCGAGCCGACGATGAGGCCGATGTCGGCGAGCTGCTTCATCCACGAGGCGGTCGCCGCCTGCTCGGTCTGGGTGCGCGTCTCGTGGTCGGAGTTGGCCGAGATCGCGTCGATCGCCCGGGCCACTCGATCGGCCTGGTTCGCGTCGGCGACGCGGGTGACGTACCAGCCGACCTGGCCGCGGTTGTAGGGCGTCGTCTCGTCGAAGTATTTCCAGTGCAGCAGGAACATCTGGTCGAAGAAGCCGCCGGTCTTCTTGTCGGTGGAGTGCATGATGCCGACGACATCGAACGACCAGTTCTTGCTTCCCTCGCGATCGGGGTAGATGGTCGACTGCAGCGGAATCTTGTCGCCGACCTTCCACTTGTAGCGCTGCGCCAGCCGCTCGCCCACGAGCGCGCCTGTGCGCGTCTCGACGAAGGCCTTGCGCTCGGCCGCGCCCACCTCGATCTCGGGGTAGAGATCGAGGTAGTTGGGCTCGACGGCGAAGCTGAACACCTGGTTGTGCGGGTCCTGATAGGCGCCGCCGAACCAGTTGGCGTAGGTGACGGTCTTCACGCCCGCCACGGCGGCGATCTGCGCTTCCATGGATTGCGGCAGCGTCTGGATGAACGAGAGCTTCGATCCGGTCTGCAGGCGCTGCGCGCCGTTGGCGCCTTGCCCGGCCTGGGTGAACGACGTGCGCACGGCGTCGAGCAGGCCGAACAGCAGGAACGCCGCGATGATGGACACCAGCGTCAGAAAGGTGCGCGTCTTGCGGCGGAAGAGCGACGCCCAGACGAGGTGCAGGTACTTCATCGCCTCGCCCTCAGGCTGCGACCGCTTCGACGAGGCTGCCCTTGTCGAGGTGCAGCGTGTGGTTGGCGTACTCGGCGGCCTTTGGATCGTGGGTGACCATCAGCACCGTCTTGCCGTGGTCGCGGTTGAGCGCGCGCAAGAGGCCCAGCACCTCCTCGGCCGACTGGCGGTCGAGGTCACCGGTGGGCTCGTCGCAGACGAGCAGGGTCGGGTCGGAGACGATTGCGCGCGCGATCGAGACGCGCTGCTGCTGCCCGCCGGAAAGCTCGCCGGGCTTGTGGCTGGCGCGGTCGGCCAGGCCCACGAGCTGCAGGGCGATGCCCGCGCGCTTCTTGCGCTCGCCGGAGGAGAGCTTGGTAAGCAGCAGCGGCAGCTCGACGTTGCGCTGCGCCGAGAGCATCGGCATCAGGTTGTAGAACTGGAAGACGAAGCCAACCCGCGCCGCGCGCCACTTCGCAAGGGCGCCCGAGCCGAGCTGGTCGAGCCGCTGGCCGCCGACGCTGATGCTGCCGGCGGAAGGCACGTCGAGCCCGCCGATCATGTTGAGCAGCGTCGTCTTGCCCGAGCCGGAAGGACCCATCAGCGCCAGGAAATCGCCCTCGTCGACGTCGAGGTCGATGTGGTGCAGCACCTCCACCTTCTGCTTGCCGCGCTCGTAGACCTTCGAGAGATCGCGGATCTCGATCAGCTTGGCCATGCCATGCCCCTCCTGCTCATGTGTCTGCATTGCATGCCGCACCGGTCGTGTCAGTGTGGCTCCTCGATCGCCACGCTCGCGCCGTCTTGCAGCGCCGGCGGCGGCGACAGTACCACCCGATCGCCCGCCTTCACGCCTTCGGGCACGAGCTTCATCGTGCCGACATCCTGCGTCGCCGGCGTGACCGCGTGCTGCACAGCCTTGCCGCCTTCGACCACGAAGACGACGCCGCGACCGTCGCGCTGCGCGATCGCCTGCGCCGGCACGAGCACGCCCTTGAGCGCTTGCGTGGCAGCCGGCGCCTTCGGCCCGAGAAAGGACACGCGCACGCCCATGTCGGGCACGATGCGGGCATCCTTCTGCTCGAGCGCGACACGCACTTTGACGGTTGCCTTGCCCCGATCGGCCGACGGCACGATGGCGATTACGTGGGCCGGGATCTTCCAGTCCGGGTAGGCGCTCAGCACGGCCTCGGCCGGCATGTCGGGCTTGACCTGGCCGATGTAGGCCTCGCTCACATCGACGTCGATCTCCAGCGAATCCATGTCGACGATGGTGCCGACGCCGGTGCGCGTGAAGCCGCCGCCGGCCGAAAGCGGCGAGACGATCTCGCCGACCTGCGCCGCCTTGACGGTGATGACGCCGGAGAACGGCGCACGCACCACGGCATAGTCGAAATTCACCCTGGCCTGCGCCACCTGCGCACGCGCCGAATCGGCCTCGCGGCGGCGCGCATCGAGCTGGGCGGCGGCGGTGGAAACCGCGGTGCGCGATTGCTCTGCGTACTGCTGGGTGGCCATGCCGCTGGCGACGAGCGCCTGCTGGCGGCGCGAATCGGCCTCGGCCTGCACCAGTTGCGCCTGCGCCGTCGCGACCTGGGCCTGCGCCGACATGACGTTCGCGTTCGCCACGTCGAGGCTGGCGCGCAGGCCGCTGTCTTCCAGGCGCGCGATGACCTGACCTTTGACGACGCGATCGCCTTCCTCGATCAGCACCTGCGTGAGCGTGCCGGTGATCTGCGTCGACACGGTCGCCTGCCGGCGCGCCGTGATGTAGCCGGTGGCCTGCAGGACCGCGCCGGCCGTGCCGCCGGCACCTGGCGCGGTGGCCGTGGCCGTCTGCACCGCGATGGGCCGGGCGCCGAGAAACCACCAGGCGGCAGCCGCGAGCAGGGCGACGACCAGCACCCCGGCGAGGGCCGGCCACCACCAGCGCCGCCCGTTGCCGCTGCCATCGCTCTCGCGCTGCTGGCCCTCGATGCGCAGCTCGCTCAACAGTTTCGAGTCGATTTCGCTCAAGCGCCAAGCATACTGGGCTCCATCGCCGCGGCCCGCTGCCTCGACTGCGACGACCGACCGCATCCTTTGGCGACGCTGGATCGTCCTTGCACCAGGGCTCCGAGCACGGGGCGCATCGAAGGGATCCGAACATGAAGCACATGGTGAGCTACACACTCAAGCCCGACCGGGTGGCCGAGAACGAGCGCCTGGCCCGGGCCGTCTACGAAGCGCTTCGCGAGGCTCGGCCTCCGGGCCTGCGCTATGCCACCTTTCGGCTCGGCGACGGCGTGAGCTTCGTGCACCTCGTATCGCACGAGGAGGCAGACGGCGCCAACGCCCTGACCTCGTTGCCGGCCTTCAAGGCCTTCTCCGCGGGAGTCAAGGAGCGTTGCGTCTCGCCGCCGGTGCGGGTGGATCTGACGGAGATCGGGTCGTATGGGTTCTTCGACACCTGACACGCGCAAGCCAAGCGATGCCGTGTCGAGCGACCTCATCGGCACCCTGGAACGCGGCCGTCGGCAGTTTCTGGCGCTGGTCGATCACGTTCGCCCCGAGCTGCTTCGCTATTGCACGCGCATGACCGGCTCGGTCGCCGATGGCGAAGACGTCGTCCAGGAAACGCTGGCCCGCGCCTGCTACGAGCTGCCGCAGATGCAGGAGCTGCCGCCCCTGCGCCCGTGGCTTTTCCGGATCGCGCACAACCGCGCGATCGATCATTGGCGGCACGAGGTGCATCGGGCGATCGAGCCGCTCGACGCGGCGATCGATCTCGCCGGCGAGGCCGCGCTCGAGCCCGACAGCGTGCTGGCCCGCCAACAGGCGGTGCGAGCGGCGCTCTCGTGCTTTCTCGAACTGGCGCCGGCGCAGCGCGGCTGCGTCATCCTCAAGGACGTGCTGGAACATTCGATCGACGAGATCGCCGCCGAGCTGAACCTGAGCGTGCCCGCCGTCAAGGCGGCGCTGCACCGGGGGCGCGCGGCACTGCAGCAGGTGACCGAAGCGCCAGCCACATCCCCGTCGCGAAAGGCGCTCGAGCTGTCGGCGGCGCTGAAGCGCTACGCGAGCCTCTTCAACGCCCACGACTGGGAAGGCATCCGCTTGCTGCTCGCCGACGACGTTCGGCTCGACCTCGTGTCGCGGCGCAAGGCCGCGGGCCGCCGCGCGGTGAGCACCTATTTCAGCAATTACGAGCGCGCTGCCGGCTGGCACGTGGTACCGGCAANNGCGACTTCCGCTACGTGCCTTACATCGCGCAGGAAGGTGCGTTCGAATTCGAGGCCTGACGCCTCCGAGGACGATCCATGACCCCGTTGACGCGCGACAAGACGAACCCCTGGAAGCTCAAGACGCCGCCGGGCACGGCGGCGTACACGATGCACGTCGATACCCGGGAGGGAGTGCGCGTGCTCGTGTGCACCGTCGGCAGCACCGTGCTCTTCTACGACGCGCGCTGCGTCGGCGACCTGGCGGCGATGCTCGTGGCCGCAGGCGACTGGGTCGAGCTCGGCGGCGCCGACGAGCAGAAGCCGGCGAAGGAAGGCAGCGTCGAAGCGTGGGGCCGGTCGCAGGCCAACCCGATCGGCGGCTGGTACGGCCTCAAGAAGGGCCTGCGCGGGCGCTTCGGCGTCTACCTGCCGCCACTCATGGAAGCGCTCGGGCTGTGCGAGCTCGAGCACAAGCCGAAGAACAACCGGATGCGGGGCAGATAGCCGATCCGGCCGCCTTCGGGCCGATGGCCATCGAACCTCACCTCGTCATCGGCAATGCGATCCCCATGATCACGAACATGCCGCCGCATGCGCGATTGAAGCTCTTGCCGACGCGTTCGAGCAGCGGACGTATGCGGTGTGCCAGTCTTGCCAGCAGATACTCGATGATGAACTCGATCGCCACGAAATTGGTCGCCATGACGACGAACTGGATCAGCAGGTCGCGGCGCGGGTCGATGAACTGCGGCAGAAAGGCGCCGTAGAACAGCAGCGCCTTCGGATTGGAAAGTGCCGTCAGCAAACCCTGGCGAAACAGCTCTGCGCCTCGGGTGTCGGCTCTCGAGGCGTCTGCCCGAAGGTGAATCGCCGGCGCGCGCCAGAGTTGGATGCCCAGCCAGATCAGATAGACGCCACCCAGGAGTTTGAGAACCGTCAGCGCGCCCGCCGAAGCCTTCAGCAAGGCGCCGATGCCCAGCATCGACAGCGCGATCAGAGCCACGAAGCCGAGCGCCCCGCCCGCCACCGTGAACAAGGTCTTGCGATGGCCATGCAATGCACCATGCGTCAACACGAGCAGGCTGTTCGGACCGGGCGTCAGCGACAGACCCAGCGCTGCGGCGAGGTAGAGCAACCAGGTGTGCANNACCGCCCCGGAGCCGCCCAGCATTCGCTGCGTCCAACGCATAACGCGCCACCCGCCGCTGAAGTCGGTGGGCCGCCGGACGGCGAGCAGGGCACACGCGATCTTCGATTGCCCGCAGGCGAGAAAGAAGCATCCCCGCGACCCGATGTGATTCGCTGCTACATTGGTTCGAAGCAAGGGGAGACATTTGTGTGGGCGCGGGCACGATCCGATTCGTGACGGGCGCGATGTGCCTCGCCTTCTCGCCGGCCGGATGCGGCGGTGGCGGGGCCAGGGTTCGGCTACCGAAACAGGAGACCCACGCATGAGCGCAGACGACCGCACCCTCTTTGCCAACCTTCGCCGCGAACGCGAGCAGCTGGCCAAATCGAAGATGCCCGCGGCCGAAAGAGCTGCGCTTCAGAAGGCGCTCGATCCGGCGATCATCAACGCCCAGACGCTGGTGAAGATGCGCGAGGCGCTGAAGAAAGACATGGACACCTACGCCGCCTTGGCCAAGGCGATGACCGCTTCGCTCAAGGCCTTGCACAACAAGTACAGCGCCCTCTATCCGCACATCAGGCAGGCCGATATCGCGCTCGACATCGCACGCAAGGCCAAAGGCGCCGACCCTGCCGTCGCTCGCCTCAAGACGGTGTTCGAGAACATGTCGATGAACCTTCTCGACTTCTCGCCGTTCCAGAATATCGACGGCGCGTGAGAACGTTCTCGTGCAGCGAGTCGCCAGGGAGTAGCCGCCTA
>PLZH01000026.1 GCA_003152055.1 Burkholderiales bacterium | reverse complement strand
CGTCGCGGCGGCGAATGCGGTGAGTCGGGCGTGGTCCGTCGCAAGCGATGGGATGGAGGCGGCCTCGGGAAGCCTACATCAGAGGCTTCAGCCAATGCCCCCGAGGCCACAAGACCCGCCGCAGATGCGCCCCATCGTAAAGTGCTGAAGCGGTAGCGCGCGTTGCGAAACAGCGAAACAGCGCTTACTCGCACCTTCGCATCGTCGCCGGGACCAGGATTGGACCAGGATCGTCTTCACAAACGTGCCAATCAGGCCGGTGTCAAAGGGTTTGACACGGAAGCGGAAGCGCTCGAGCTCGCAAGCCACCCAGATTACGGACTGGCGGCCGGCGTCCCCAGAACAAAATCGAGGTCGGTCCCTTCGTGCCGGCGAAGTTGCTGCCGCGGCATTCCAAATCCGGCATGTCAGGCTTTCGCGGGATCCGTGACCCGCAGGCCCTCCGTGGGCCGATCGCGTCGCTGCCGCGTAGCGCAAGACGCTAGAGTTATGAGACCGCCGACAAGCACGTACACATGACTCTCCAATCGACCAGCTTTCGCGTCCTTTCCGCGCTCAGCGTCGCGCACTTCCTCAACGACATGACGCAGTCGACGATTCTCGCGATCTATCCGCTGCTCAAGGCCAATTTCGCGCTCAGCTTCACGCAGATCGGCTCGATCTCGCTCGTCTATCAGATCACCGCTTCTCTGATGCAGCCGCTGATCGGCCGCTACACCGACTCGCACCCGCTGCCGTACTCGCTCTCGTTCGGCATGGGCTCGACCTTGCTCGGGCTGCTCGTGCTCGCCTTCGCGCCGAGCTATTCCGTGCTGCTGGTAGCCGCCATGCTGGTGGGCACCGGATCGGCCGTGTTCCACCCCGAGGCCTCGCGCATCGCCCGCCTCGCTTCGGGTGGCCAGCACGGCCTCGCGCAGTCGATCTTCCAGGTGGGCGGCAATATGGGCAGCGCCGCCGGGCCGCTGATCGCGGCGAGCCTTGTCATTCCCTTCGGCCAGCACGCCGTGGCCTGGCTGGCCCTCGCTGCGTTCGTGGGCATTACCTTGCTCTGGCGCATCGGCAGGTGGTACCGGCAGCATCGTCTCGCCACCGCCAAGACGGCCTCTTCTACGAGCGCGACCCTGCCGCAGCTACCGCGCAAGACCATATACGGCGCCGTCGCCGTGCTGCTCGCGCTGCTGTTCTCCAAGTACTTCTACCTCGCCAGCCTGTCGAGCTACTACACGTTCTATCTGATCGAGCGCTTCCACACCAGCATGGAAGCGGCGCAGATGCATCTCTTCGCCTTCCTGTTTGCGGTGGCGGCTGGCTCGCTGCTCGGCGGCCCGATCGGCGACCGAATCGGCCGCAAACGTGTGATCTGGGCTTCCATCCTCGGAGTGGCGCCGTTCACCCTGGCGCTGCCGCACCTCGACCTGGCTTGGACGACCGTGTTCACGGTGATCATCGGCTTCGTCATCTCGTCCGCGTTCTCTGCCATCCTCGTCTTCGCGCAGGAGCTGATGCCGGGCAAGGTGGGCACGGTCTCGGGTCTTTTCTTCGGCTTCGCCTTCGGCATGGGTGGCCTTGGCGCCGCCGTACTGGGTGCCGTGGCCGATGCGCGCGGCATCGAGTACGTGTACGCGATCTGCGCCTACCTGCCGCTGCTGGGGCTGCTGACGGCGCTGCTGCCCGATTCGCCGGCAGAAGGGCGCCGACGCGCAAGCGCGGCACCGGTGGTGGAGAGCCCGATCAACGCCGGCCTCCAGTCAGCCGGCCCAAGCTCGTAAGCCACTGTCGGGCGAACGTCGCCGGGCATGCCGGATCGGTTTTAGGCCTCTCGCCGTTGGCCGAAGGCGAGCAAGCGCTGTCCTGCAGTGACCTCAGGGGAAGGTGTGGCGCGAAGCAAGGTAAAGCAGCGGCCGCCTGTCATCGGCGACGGCGGCGGCTCGTTGAGGAGGTCTCGTCACCAAAAATGAATCGCATGCGTCGTCTTCTGGCCCTGATCGCGTTGTTGCTGTTGATCGGCGCATGCCGCGCAGAAGAAGCGGTGCAATTCCCGTCGCTGGCCGGCCCGCATGCCGCCACACTCGATGGCCGCCTGTTCCGCGCCGTGGGAGAGGGCAGGCATCCGGCGCTGGTGTTTCTGCACGGCTGCGGTGGGCTCTTCGGTCGACACGGCGCGATCAATGCGCGCGAGCGCGACTGGGCGGCGCGCATGAATGTCGCCGGCATCAGCGTGTTGATGGTCGACAGCTTCGGCCCGCGCCACCACGGCGAGATGTGCGCACCGGCGCATTTCGACGCGACCCTCTACTACGCGCGGCCCTTCGATGCCTACGCGGCCTTGCGCTACCTGCAGGCGCAGGACTTCGTGCTCGCGGACCAGGTCGGTGTGATGGGCTGGTCAGAGGGCGGCGGCACCGTGCTGAACACGATTCGCACGAACAGCCCGGCGCGGCCCGACGCCTTGCCCGGCGGCGACTTCAAGGCCGCGGTCGCCTTCTATCCCGCCAGCTGCAGCACGCAGCGCCAGGGCGCCGCGTGGTCGAGCCCCATTCCGCTGCTGGTGCTGATCGGCGCCAGCGATGTCTGGACGCCCGCCGAACCCTGCCGCGCGCTGATCGAGCACCACGAGGCCTCGACCCGCGCCGAGATCCACGTGTACCCCGGCGCGTACCACGACTTCGACTGGCCCGGCATGCCGGTGCACGAGGTGCCTGCCTTTCGCACCCGCGCCGGCGTCGTGCCGATCGAAGGCAGTGACCCCGAAGCGAAGGCGGATGCGGTGCAGCGGGTGACGGCCTTCTTCGCCGCCCATCTCCCGGGCCGTTGACGGAGACCGTGGCGTAGGCGAAATTAAATCTGGGTCTTACGCACATTGTGTGACGGTCCTGCTCAGTTCGGGTGCAGGACTCCGCACACACAGCAGGTCAAGACCAGCGCGGCCATACATCTGTCGCTTGAGGAACTTGAGTCGATTGACATGACCCTCAACCTGACCGCTGCTCCACGGGGATGAGAACGCTGCGCGTACCGCGTCGAGGTCGGCGCGCAGACCTGTCGCAAAGCGGCGCAGCTCGGGTACAACGCAGTTTCGCGCCCGGTCCAACCATTGATCAAATCCAGCCAGATCGCGCCGGTGAATCAGGCCGAGAAAATTGCGGGCAAGACTCCCGCCGACCGCGATCGACGGTTCGATCCGTTGCAGCGTATCGACGAAGCGCTGGTGATCGCTTTATTTGCGCTGCGTGGTATGCCGTCCATGCCAGCCGAGCCGCTTACTCCAAACCCAAGATGGGCAGCAAGGCGACCAGCGGCCGCTCCACCCAGCGAATAGCCAATCTGGCACAAAGCCCTCCGTGAGGCGATTCGTGCGGCGTTGCATCCGGCCGCCAGCTTCTCTACAGGCTCGGCAACCGTCCGAACAGCGCAGCATGCATTGCCGCACTTGAAACGCCGAATCTCGACTGATATCGTGACCGGCAGGCCGAAGCAGGATCTGCCGTTCACCATGAAGCTCTGGAAACCCGCATCAGCATTGGCTTTGCGGCCCGCTGGCATCAAATAAACCGGACACTACTGATGCTGCATGATGCATTCACGTTGGGCCTCTCGTGCGTGGGGTGGAAGTCTGTTTGGCGACAAACTTTTTACTCTACTCATCGGGATGGCTCAACGCCTATTTCTGTCTTGGACAAGAGTGGGTCTCGGCCTGCAATCGTTGCCGGGAGCCTTCCAGATGACCCCAATCGCCGTCGAGCCAGAGCAATGCGTCTTCAGGACGTCCGGCATCGACGTACGACCGGGCGAACCCCTGGCGCTGCATTGCGTTGGGCTGCGGGCTGTAACGCAGCACTGCACGCACGTGAATATCGGGGTCGCGCAGTGCCTCCGACAGCAAATGCAGACAGCCCGAAGCATGGAAGACCGAAGACGGCAGGTGTCCGGTGTCGGCAGCCGCGTTGACGCCGGCGATCAGTTTCTGGTCGAAGCGGTCGACCAGCCCGCGCAGCTCTTTCTCGTCCAGCAGCAGGTTCGCACTGCGCAGCAGTTCATCTCGTGCGCCGTACTGGTCGAAGTTGACCAGCTGGAACAAGCGTTCGGTCCAGCCATGAGGCGTTGGCTTGCAGAGCGCGGTCGTGCGCAGCCAGAGCCTGACCAGAGCCTGCACGCTTCGCGCACTGCGTCACCGCTCGCGCCATCGGAATCGTCGGCTCGGTCGAAGAACTTGGCGTCGCTCTCGATGAACGACTCCTCGAGCGCAAGCGCGCTTGCCGAATCGCGTGGCACCAGTTCGCACTCGATCTGGCCGAGCCAACCCTCCAGCTCACAGGCGAACGCGTGGCTCTCGCGATAGCCGATGAATCGCGTGGCCCGCCGCCAGCCTGTCAATGTTGCCTTGAATGCCGCGGCCAAGGCCCTTGGCTTTGAGGCCAGTTGCATGCGTTCAACGCGCTTGCGAACGGGTTCGAAGTCTCGTGCCAGTTCCACCAGTACCGCAGACAGCGTCGCAGAGTCGAGACCTGCGACGAAGGACCCCAGTTCCTCGGGGTCGAGGAGTGCCTCGGCTTCAGGGCGAGCTCGGGGCGCTTCTCGGAAGGCCGAGCATCAGGGTCAGCGGCTGCAGCGGCGACTCCGCAAAGCCACGCCTCAGGTAAAAGGCCTTGGCGGCATCGTCGATCGCGTGGCACAGCAATGCGCACGCACCGATGATTTCGGCGGCCTGCAAAGCGCGCAGCACGGCGTCCTTGAGCAAGCCGCTGCCGATGCCGTGCCCTGTCCAATCCTCGTGCACCGCCAGACGCCCCAGCACGATGACGGGCAGGGGATCGGGCATGTTCCGGCGCATCCGGGACGGCGCCGATTCGGCGGTGATCGAACCCGCAGCCAGCGCGTAGTAGCCGACGACTTGCTGGTTGTCAGCACAGACAACGTAGGTGCGTGAGGCGCCGCTCAATGCATTGGCGAGCGCACGTTGGCGCAGCCATTTGTTCAGGGCGTCCTGACGACACACGAATCCCGCCGTGTCGTGATCGGCGGTGATCGGAACCGGTGTACCGAGAACCGCGGTGCTCACTTCTCCCAAGGAGACCGCTTCGAGAGGAGGCGCTGCAACGCGGCGTTCTTGGCCAGTGGCGCGTCCATCAGGACGAGGAAGGCCTTGAATTGCTTCGGGGTCACATTGAAAAGGTTCTGGTCGAGGAGAACTTGCTGCGCCTTCTCACGCGACGCCTCGAGCATGAACTCCGTGCGGCTCTTGCCCTGCAGTTGTGCGGCACGGTCGATCAACTCGCGCTGCGCAGCGGGTGTCCGAAGATTGATGACCGATGAGGCTGTCGTACTCATTGCGGGATCATACCGGACGTGTGGACGTTGTGCACACAGTTGTCTCTCGCAAGTTACCGTGTCTTCGTCGAACTGTCTATGCCATGCAAGTCATGCGTGCGGTGCTGCGCTGGCACGGCGTGATCATTCCCAACAACCCGCTGGGACGGCCTGAACCTCTCCACGAAGGAGACGCGCAAGCGCGAGTTCCTCGAGGAGATGGAACGCGTGGTGCCTTGGGGCGCATTGGTGCAAATCGTCGAGCCGCATTGCCCGCGCGCCAAGACGGACCGCCCGCCCTTCGCGGTCGAGACGATGCTTCGCGGCCACTACCTTCGGCAGTGGTTCGGCCTGAGTGACCCGGCGATGGAATAGGCGCTGCACGACGTGCAGATGTACCGCGAGTTCGCCAAGATCGGTGACGGCATGGCGTGGCTGCCCGACGAGACCACGATCCTGAGGTTTCGCCACCTGCTGGAGCGCCGTAACCTGGCCCCGGACATGCTGCGTCTGGTCAACGACATCCTGCAGGCCAAGGGCCTGCTGTTGCGCACCAGCACGGCGGTGGACGCCACGCTGATTGCCGCGCCGAGTTCGACCAAGAACGCCTCGGTCGACGCGACCCCGAGATGAAGCAGACCAAGAAGGGCAACAACTGGTACTGCAGAATGAAGGCCCACATCGGCGTGGACGCCGATTCGGGTCCGGTGCATACGGTGGTGGGCGCGGCGGCCAACGTCAACGATCTGAACGTTGCCGGGCAACTGCTGCACGGCCAGGAAGAACTGGCCTTCGGCGAGTTGTCGGAATCAATCTGCCGTGGAATCGAGCCCTGCGCTGAAGTTCCTGCGCCTGATCGAGCGCAAGACCGCCAAGCACCGGCAGCTGCATCTCATCGTCGACAACTACAGCACCCACACCCATCCCGACGTGCAGGAGTGGCTGGGCAAGCATCCACGCTTCGTCATGCACTTCACGCCTACCAGCGCCTCGTGGCTGAATATGGTCGAGAGGTTCTTTCGCGACATCTCCGAAAACCGCATCCGGCGCGACAGCTTCACCAGCGTGTCCGAGCTGGAGCTGGCCATCGACGAGTACGTCGCCCATCACAACGCCAACCCCAAGCCCTTCATCTGGACAGCCAGCGCAGCGGACATCCTGGCCAAGGTCACACGGGCCAAGGCCGCTCTCGCAGCGACCACACGATAAGTGCAGAACAGCTTGGCGTACCACACTAGATCGAACTCTATCGCCACGGTGGTCACAATGAGACGGCAAATATCCTCCGTTCCCCCGGCACCCCTCTAAGTTTCTGGAGAGAGGTGGCTCCGGTTGTCTGAACACTGAACTGGCTTCGATAAGTGGAGCCCTGCGGGTCTGACATCGGTGCAGAGTTGTCCACGGCGGCGGGCGGGCGTCGCTTGCGACGAACGCACGACCGACGCGGTGGGGCACTCGTGTTCACCGCTCATGCTGCCTGTTTGATCGCCGGCAGCGTCGCGAAGTAGAACTCGTCAGGGGTCTTCTTGTCGAGCGACGAATGCGGGCGCGCGGTGTTGTAGAAATCGATGTACCGCGCGAGCCCCGCCTTGGCTTGGCTGACCGAGTCGTAGGCATGGAGGTAG
>PLZH01000066.1:5480-5914 GCA_003152055.1 Burkholderiales bacterium | reverse complement strand
TGGTCGAGAACCGAACTGGAGCAGGAGGGGCGATCGCAATGCAAGCGGCCGCGAGAGCTCCGGCCGATGGCTACACGCTGGTCATGGGAGGAAGTGCGGTGTCGACCATCCTGCCGGCACTCAGCACGGTTACCTACGACCCGGTGAAGGACTTCGAACCGGTCGCGTACGTCGCGGCACTTCCCATCATGTTGGTTGCCAGTCCTTCGGTTCCCGCGACGAACCTGAAAGAGTTCGTTGCATATGCCAAGGCGAATAGCGCAAGCCTCAACTGCGGCCACCACGGCGTGGGAACCGGTACGCATCTAGCCTGCGTGCAGTTCGCCAGGCTGATTGGCAGGACGATCGCAGATATTCCGTACAAGGGTGCGCCGCAGGTGAACTCGGACCTGCTGGCCAACCGCGTGCAGTTCTACTTTGGCACGCTGCCCACG
>PLZH01000066.1:0-5433 GCA_003152055.1 Burkholderiales bacterium | reverse complement strand
GAGGCCACGGGATCGATCCTGCATCCGAGCACTGCGGAGGACCTGCGCAGGATGACCGCAGAGGAGTTCGAGCAATACCGCCGGCTCGCCACGGAGACCAAGATCCATCTCGATTGACCGACCGACGAAAAGCAGGGAGAACAAGTGACCTATTCAATCGTTGCGCACTGCGCGAAGACGGGCCAGTTCGGCGTCGGCATCGCGACCTATTCGCCCAATGTCGGTGCCCGCTGCCCGCTGGTGTTGCCGGGAAAGGGAGCGGCGACCATACAGGCGGTCGCGAACCCGCAGCTGAACCTGATCGCGGCGAGCCTGATGGACGCGGGGTTGCGGGCAGAGAAGATCGTCTCGGAGCTGCTGTCAAGTGATCCCTATCCAGAGTACCGTCAGATCGCGGTCGTGGACCTGTATGGCCGCGCGTATGCCGTGACAGGCGCGCGCAATCCGGATTGGGCTGGGCACATCATCGGCGACGGCTATGTGTGCTCGGGCAACGTTCTGGCCGGCGAGCGAGTGATCTCGGCGATGTCCGAGGCGTTCAAGGGGAGCTCTGAAGAGCCATTGGCGGAGCGACTGGTACGCACAGTGGAGGCCGGCCGCGACGCCGGCGGTCAGCCGGAAGGGCAGACCTCGGCCGCGTTGCTTGTATACGGCAAGTACAGCTTCCCGATCGTCGATTTGCGCGTGGATGTTCATGACACCCCGGAAGCCGAACTACGTCGTCTTTGGGACTGGTATGCGCCCATGGTTCCGTACTATGTGGAGCGCTCGTACGCTCCGAGCGTTCCGAGGTGGCGGCAATGGCGTATGGAAAACGTCCCCGGCTGGACGCCGAAGCACTTGAAAATCTCTGCGTGAACAGCGCGGCGCCACGTCGATTGGATCAAGTCGCCGAGCCTTGAACACCGTTCGGCAGAGCCGTGCTGTTGCAGACGGGCGCATGGGACGCTCCGAACAAGGGCGCGCGCCCATCACGACTCCACGGTCACGCCCGCGTCGCGCACGATGCGACCGTACCGCGCTCGTTCGGCCTGGATGAATTCACCAAACTGTGCCGGGGTGTCCAAGGCTGGCTCGAACCCTTGAGCAAACAGGCGAGCCTTGACCTGTGTCTCATCCATGACAGCGGCAATCTCGTCGTGCATCCGCTGGATGATCGGCGGCGGCGTCCCGGTGGGTGCCAGCAATCCGAACCATTGCGTCAGGTCGAAGCCGCGCAGTGCCGGCGAGCTGGCCAGCGTTGCTAGGTCCGGTGCCGCCGCGGCTCGCTTGATCGTCGAGAGGCCAATCGCAATGAGCTGGCCGCTGCGTACGTGCGGCAGGGCCGTGGGTAGGCCGACGAAGCCGACATCGACCGTGCCGGCCAGCAGATCGTTGGTCGCCGCGGCGATGCCGCGATAGGGGATGTGCGTCATCTTGATCCCGGCCATGCTTTGCAGCAGCTCGGCAGCGAGATGCTGGAGCGAGCCGCTGCCGGCCGACGCGAAGGTCAGCTTCCGGTCCGGCTCCTTGGCTCGCGCAATCAGCTCGGCGACCGTGCGAATGTGCGTGCCTGGGTTCGCCACGAGCAGAAGTGGCAGCTTCATCAGCAGACACACCGGCGCGAAGTCTTTCTGCGGGTCGTAGGGCATCTTCTTGTAGAGCCACTGGTTGATCGCGATTTCACCGGAGACGCCAAAAAGAAAGGTGTAGCCGTCGGCTGGCGCGCGCGCGACCGACCCTGCGCCGATCATTCCCGCCGCGCCCGTTCGGTTCTCGAGGATCACTGTCTGGCCGAGCCTTCGGGTCAGGCCCTCCGCAAGCACCCGTGCTATTGGGTCCCCGCCTCCGCCTGCAGCGTACGGATAAACCCAGGTGATCGGTTTGACAGGCCAGGCCTGAGCCTGCGCGCCACTGAACGTCACCGGGCCGAGGGCCGTCACGGCGGCGCTTAGAAAGTCCCGTCGCTTCACGGTGTCTTTTCTCCCGGGTGGATTTGTGGCGTAAGCAGGTTCATATCGAGTCGCACCGTGCGCGACGGATACAGCACGACGGCCGCGTAGACGACGACGCCGTTCGCATCAGCGATCGAGCGGCGAACCTCCGCTACCGGCGCCCCGGGCTCGATTCGGAGGTGATGCGCCTCGCTGACGTCGCAGGCGCGGATGGTGAGTTGCTGACGCGCGGAGGCGATCGACAAGTCACCGATCTCGTTCATGACCGACAGCACCGGGTACTTCCTGAAGCGCGCGGGCCGGCGCCGATAGATGCCCGTCTCGAGGGCGAGATCGATAAGGCAGTAAGGCTCGCCTTGGCGCAGGTGAACGCGGCGCATGCGCACGTAGCTCTTCGCGGCGACCTCGTCGCTCGGCATCGGCACATCGGGCAGGCCGGCCTCGTGCTCAATATTGAGCACCTGTGGCTTGACCGAATCGATGGTCTGGATGAGTTGTGCGAGCGTTGTGGGCAACGCGACCCAGCGGTCTTGCGTCACATCGCGCTCAACCGTCGTGCCGATGCCGCGGCGCTTGCGCACCACGCCCTGCGACTCGAGCATGGCAAGCGACTGCCTGACCGTCGCCCTTGAGGCGCCGAATTCCGACATGAGTTCGGGGATTGGCGGCAGTGTCTCGCCCATCTGCCAGCGGCCCGCTTCCAGGCGAGCCCGAAGCACCTCGAACATCTGCATGTAGCGCGACGGTCCTCCCGCGGTGGAGCTCGTGGTGTTCAGCTGGGTCTCCAAAGTTCGAGGAAACAATATAACATCATAATGTTGAGACGTTTAAGGCGGGTAGCCATTCTTGCTACGCGTCGCCGAGACGCCGTAGCGAAAGGGGCTGCAATGCGAATCACCGATGCGCGCAGGATCACTACCTTCAGCACCGATGTGCTGGTCGTGGGCGGTGGCGCGGCGGGCGTCGCCGCCGCCGTGGCCGCTGCACGTGAAGGTCTTCGCGTCACGCTCGTGGAGCGATACGGCTTTTGCGGGGGCGGCGCGGTGGCCGGCATGTCGGGAACGATTTGCGGGCTTTACTCGGCGCACGAGGACCCCGATCGCCCGCCTGAGAAGGTGGTGTTCGGATTCGTCGACGAGTTCATCGCAGCGATGGAAAGCCGCAACGGGCTGACACCGCCCGTGCGCTACGGAAAGACCTACAGCCGTGTCCACGATCCGCTGGTCTGGCGGGAAGTGGCCGACGCGCTCGTGCAGCAGGCCGGAGTGCGCATCCTGTTTCATGCCTTGGTCACTGACGTCTTCACGGAAGGGACTCGCGTCACCGGAGCGCGGGTCTATACAAAGGAAGGAAAGATCGACATTCACGCGCGCCTGACCATCGATGCGAGCGGCGACGCCGACGCGACGGCAATGGCGGGTTTCGCCACGACGGTCGGTGTCGACGGCCACGTTCAGAACCCGACGATGATGTTTCGTATCCAAGGAGTCGATGTGGGCCGATTCCTCTCGGCTTACGGCCCCGACAGCATTCTGGGCACTGACGTCTCCGAGGCCATCGCGCGCGCAGATCCGCGCGGCATGCGCCTGCCGCGGCGCAAGATCTTTCTCTTCCCAACGCCGCGAAAGGGGGAGCTGCTTTGCAACGCCACGCGGGTCGTTGGTCGCGACGGGCGGGAGCTGAATCCGCTGAATGCGGTCGACTTCACCGAAGCCGAGATCGAAGGGCGCAAGCAGGTCCGCGAATACCTGCAGTTCTTCCGAGCGGGGCTAACCGGCTGCGAGAGCGCTTGGGTCAACGATACCGGCGTCCAGGTCGGGGTTCGCGAGACGCGACAGGTCAAGGGTGTGGCGACGCTGAGCAACGCCGACGTGACGAGCGCGCGCAAGTTCGAGACGGCCATCGCGCGCTCTCCGTGGCCCATCGAACTGCACTCGGGCGAGAAGCCCAAACTCGTCTGGCTCTATCGCGATTTCTACGAGATTCCGTACGAGTGCTTCGTCCCCGAGCAGGGTGAAGGTTTGATCGTGGCGGGCCGTTGCCTTTCGGCAGAACATGAGGCGATGGCGTCGGCACGTGTCACGGCTCAATGCTTCTCTTACGGGCAGGCGATCGGGTTGGCGGCGGCACTGTGCGCGCGAGACTGCCTCGAGCCCCGAAACCTCTCCGGTGCCACGCTGCGCGAGGAGTTGCGCCGGCGTGGTGTGGCGCTCGACTGAAGGCGCTGTGACCTCCACGATGATCGAAGAGGCGCGTCTTCCGAGCGGCGCAGCCGAGCGTGTGATTCGCGAATGCACGACGCGTGTGGTAACGCGAAAAACGGATCGGGCACAGTGGAATCCGCGCAGCCGCTGGAACGAAAAGCGGGTCGTACTCGCGTTCCTGACTCTCGACGACGGCACGACCGGTATCGGCGAGGCCTACTGCGACGGCGGCGTTCCGGAATCGGTACAGGCGATCATCGAGCGTGACCTTGCGCCGCTCGTGATCGGGCAGAGCCCCCTTCGAACTCGCCGGTTATGGCACGCGATGATCGAGACCAGCATCGTCAGCGCCAAGGCCGGCGCCTGCTACGCGGCGGCGAGCGCGCTGGACATCGCCATCTGGGATCTGGCCGGAAAGATCCTTGACCAGCCAGTGCACCGGCTCCTCGGCGGCTACGCCGATCGAGTGCCGGTATACGCCAGCGGCGGCCTGTACGGTGAAGGAAAGCGTCACGAAGATCTCGCCCGCGAGATGGCGGGCTACGTCGCCCAGGGATTCCGCGCTGTCAAGCTCAAGGTTGGCGGCACGACCATCCCCGATGATGTGGCCCGCGTCATGGCCGTGCGCGAGGCCATCGGCGCCGATGTGCGCCTGATGGTGGACGCTCTCTACTCCTACTCGGCCGCCGACGCGCTGCGCTTCGCACGTGCCGCTGCGCCTTGCGACATCCATTTTTTTGAGGCGCCCGTGCACCCGGAGGATATCGATGGGCTGAGCAAGGTTTGCGAACACAGCCCGATTCCAGTGGCCGGCAACGAGTTCGCCTACGGCGTCGAGACGTTTCGCCGACTCGTGGATGCCGGCGTCGACGTCATCCACGCAGACGCGATCTTGTGCGGGGGTATCAGCGGTGCGTTCCGAATTGCCGATCTTGCCGATGCGCACCATCGGCCCATCTCTTTTCACGCCGCCTCTTCGGCCGTGTGCCTGGCCGCCAACGCCCATGTCGCTGTTGCGACACGAAACGCTGAATCGGTGGAATTTCACATGGTCCACCAGCTGCTTTTCGAAACTGCCGACGAAATGCCATTTCGGATCGAAGAGGGAAACCTTCTTCTGTCGGAGCGCCCTGGCTTGGGTCTCGACATAGATCCTGGCGATTTATCCTGAGGCGGTTCTAACGAGCATCGCCGAACGGTTCGAGAACTCCGCTCATTTCACTCAATGAGAGAAGACAATGTCGTGTTCCACACGAAATGGCATGGAGCCTGCCGAGGGTCGAGCGATGCTCGAG
>PLZH01000228.1:15737-24175 GCA_003152055.1 Burkholderiales bacterium | reverse complement strand
ACGTTGAACTGGGCGATGAACCGGCGAGTGCACGCCGTACAGTGGCCGAACGACACGCCCGAGCTGCGCTGGCTGCGCGTGCAGTGAGCTTCGCCATTTCCTTTCGACAAGACGCTTCGTCATGACCATCAGCCGCTTCTCGTTTCCGACGACGATCCACTTCGGCCCCGGTGCGAGCCGCCTCGCCGGCGCCCATCTCGCCGAGCGCGGCCTGCGCCGGCCGCTCGTCGTCACCGACAGGGGTCTCGCCGCGCTGCCTCTCGTCGCCGCGTTCGAAGCGAGCCTGAAGAGCGCCGGCCTGCAGCCGGCCGTCTACGCGGGCGTGTTCGGCAACCCGACCGCGAGCCAGGTGATGAACGGCGCTGCAGCCTATCGTGCGCACGGCGCCGATGGCGTCGTCGGCATCGGCGGCGGCGCGGCGCTCGACGTCGCCAAGGTCGTCGGCCTGCTTGCCACGCATCCGGGCGACGTCATCGAATACGTCTGGGACCATCCGCGCATGCGCGCTATCGGCGAGGCGCTGCCGTATTTCGTTGCCTTGCCGACGACTTCGGGCACGGGTAGCGAAGTCGGTCGCAGCAGCGTCATCAGCGAGGAAGACACGCACGTCAAGCGCGTGATCTTCTCGCCGCAGATCCTCGCCAGGGTGGTCTTCGCCGACCCTGAATTGACGCTCGGCCTGCCGCCCGCGGTGACGGCGGCGACCGGCATGGACGCGCTGACGCATAACGTCGAAAGCTACCTCTCGCCTGCGTACCACCCGCTTTGCGACGGCATCGCCCTCGAAGGCACGCGGCTGGCGGCGCGCTCGCTCGCCAAGGCCGTGCAGGAGCCGAGAAACCTCGCGGCGCGCGCCGACATGATGATGAGCTCGATGATGGGCGCGATCGCCTTCCAGAAGGACCTCGGCGCCGTCCATTCCTGCGCCCACGCGCTCGGCACGGTCTGCGATATGCACCATGGCCTCGCCAACGCCCTGATGATCGACACCGTGCTGGCGTGGAATGCCGAGGTAGTGCCGGCGAAGTTCGACGAGCTCGCGCACGCGGTCGGCGTGAGCGGCGGCGCGCAAGGTTTTCTCGACTGGTTGAAGCGCCTGAAGGAGACGATCGGCATCGCGCCGAACCTTTCGGCGGCGGGCGTGAAGCGCGAGGTGATCCCGCGCCTCGTCGCCATCGCCACGGCCGATATCTGCCACCAGACGAATCCGCGGCCGGTCACGGCCGCCGACTTCGATCGCCTGTTCGCGGAGGCGATGTGATGACCGCAGCCCCCACGCTTGCGGCTGACGCCGCGGCGCTGCCCCCCGAGGGAGCGCGGGCCGGCTTGGGGCGGCCCGNNACCGGCAAGACCTTGCAGTACGTGGAGCAGTCGGTCGCGCATTGGGTCATGTCGACAGGGGCGCTTGCCGTCATGATCCCGAGCCCGACCGGCGACACGCGAAAGGGCGACGCGTCGCTCGACGACTATGCGGCCTGGCTCGACGCGCTCGTTCTCGAAGGCGGCTCCGACGTCTGGCCGGGCAGCTACGGCGAAGAGCCGCTCGATGAGAACTGGCACGGCGACCGCGTCCGCGACGACTACGAAAAGGCGCTGCTCGCCGCTTTCGCCGCGCTTGGCAAGCCGGTGCTCGGCATCTGCCGCGGCCTGCAGCTCATGAACGTCGCGCACGGCGGCACGCTGTTCCAGGACATCGACGCGCATCGCCCCGGCGCCGTGCGCCATCGCGACGCCGTGCAGTACGACCGCAACCTCCATCCCCTCGAGTTCGTCGCCGGATCGCGCCTGGCCCAGATCTTCGAAGGAACGCCGCGTGCGATCGTCAACAGTGTCCATCATCAGGCGATCAAGAAGCTCGCGCCGGGCTTCGTTGTCGAGGCGCGTTGCCCGACCGACGGCATGATCGAAGCGATCCGCAAACCCGGCCCGAGCTTCATGGCCGCCGTGCAATGGCACCCGGAATTCCACCGCGCCGGCGAAGGCACGCTCGATGACCGGCCCCTGCTCGAAGACTTTCTGGCGGTCGCGCGCGCCGCCCGGCAGCCATGACGAAGACGCTTAGGATCATCAATCCGGCGAACGGCTCGGTCGTCGCCGAAGTGTCCGCCGACGATGCGGCCAGCGTCGCGGCTAAGGCGGCACGCGCCCGCGCCGCGCAGCCGGGCTGGGCGGGCCGCCCGCTTGCCGAGCGCAAGGCGGTGGTCTCGCGATTTCGCGAAAAAGTCGTCGCCGAATTGGAAACGCTGGCCAAGACGCTCACTTCCGAGGTCGGCAAGCCGATCGCGCAATCGCGCAACGAGCTGAACGGCTTTCTCGGTCGCATCGATTTCTTCCTCGCCAAGGTCGAGGCCAGCACGGCGAACGAAGAGGTCTTCGCCGATGCCGCCATCACCGAGCGCATCGGCCATGATCCGCTCGGCGTCGTCGCCAACATCTCGGCCTGGAACTATCCGTACTTCGTCGGCGGCAACGTCTTCGTGCCGGCCTTGCTCACCGGCAACGCCGTGCTCTACAAGCCTTCCGAGTTCGCGACCCTGACGGGGCTGCACATCACGCGCCTGCTGCACGCGGCGGGCGTGCCCGACGACGTGTTCATCGCCATCGTCGGCGATGGCGAGGCCGGCGCGGCGCTCGTCGAGCAGCCGGTCGACGGGGTCTTCTTCACCGGATCGGCGGCGACCGGAGCGAAGATTGCCGCCGCGGTCGGACCGCGCATGATCCGCCTACAGCTCGAACTCGGCGGCAAGGACCCGACCTATGTCGCCGAAGACGCCGATCCGAAGGCGGCGGCCGAATCGCTCGCCGACGGCGCGATGTACAACACGGGGCAGAGTTGCTGCTCGGTCGAGCGCATCTACGTCCACGAGCGGATCCACGACGCCTTCGTCGATGCCTTTCTCCTCACCGTCGCCGGATTCAAGATCGGCGATCCGGCCGAAGATGGCACCTACATTGGCGCGATCACGCGGGCGCCGCAGCTCGACGTGCTCGAAGCGCAGGTGGCGGATGCCGTCGCCAAGGGCGGGCGGCTGCGTACCGGTGGCAAGCGCATCGACCGTCCCGGCAACTGGTTCGAGCCGACCGTCGTCACCGACGCGAACCACGACATGCTCCTGATGCGCGAGGAAAGCTTCGGCCCGATCATCGGCATCCAGAAGGTGAAGGGCGACGACGACGCGGTGGCGCTCATGAACGACACGCGCTACGGCCTGACGGCGGGCGTCTTCACGTGCGACGAGGCGCGGGCCGGGCGGCTGCTGGCGCGCGTCAACGCCGGCAGCGTCTACTGGAACTGCTGCGACCGCGTCAGTCCGCGCCTGCCGTGGTCGGGCCGCGGCGATTCCGGCGTCGGCGTGACGCTATCGACCTACGGCTTCCAGACTTTCACCCGGCCAAAGGCGTGGCATCTGCGCAAGCCTTGAGCGTCGCCGCGCAGCCCCTGGCGCTGTTCGACCTCGACGGGACGCTGCTCGACGGCGATACGGACGAGCTGTGGTGCGAGTTCCTCATGGCCGAAGGCATTCTCGACCGCGCGGGTTTCGAAGCGAGGAACCGCAGTGTCGCGAAGCGCTATGCCGAAGGCGCGATCACGCCGGCCGAGTTCTGCTCCTTCTATGCGTCGACGCTGGCCGGCCGGACGCCGGGCGAATGGGCGCCGCGGCGCGAGCGCTTCGTCGCGAGCGTCATCGCGCCGCGCCTCGGCGCCGCCGCGCACGCGCTGGTCGCGCGCCACCGCGACGCTGGCGATCGTCTGGTTCTCACGACGGCGACGAACCGCTTTCTCACTTCGCCGATCGCTGCCTTGCTTGCGATCGACGAAGAGGATCTGATCGCCACCGAGCTCGAGATCGAAGGCGGCCGCTTCACCGGCCGCAACATCGGCGTTCTCAACATGCGCGAAGGCAAGCCGAGGCGGCTGAAAGCGTGGCTCGTGGATGCGGGGATCGCGGAAACGGCGCTTGCCGACGCGGTCTTCTACAGCGATTCGACGAACGATCTGCCGTTGCTTCACGCCGTCGGCCGGCCCGTCGCCGTCAATCCCGACCCACGATTGCGCGCCGAAGCCGGGCGCGCGGGCTGGACCGTTCTGTCGCTCGCGCGCTGACCGCGCTCAGTTCGCCGTCGAACCGGCGAGGACTTCGCCGACCGGAATGAGGTTGAGCGGCGCCGCGGCCGAGATCGGGCCGCGCCGCGCCGCCATCGCCTCCAGGGCGGGTATCGCCTGCTCGGCTGGCATCGAATCGGCCATCCGGGCGGCGAGCGCTTCGGCCTCGCGCTGCTTGTCGCGCGTCGTCTCGAGGATGATCTCGGCGCGGCGCAAGGCGTCGGCGATCGTCTCGTTCGCCAGGATCTGCGTCGCGCCGACGTTGAGGCAGACCCGCGCGATGCGCGGCGCCACCTGGCGATCATCGATGCGCGTGTTGATGCGGGCGATGACCGCGGCCACGTCGGCGACCTTGGTGCGCGGCAGAACAACGGCGAACTCGTCGCCGCCGAGCCGGCCTG
The DNA here is from genome assembly GCA_003152055.1 of Burkholderiales bacterium. Lineage (GTDB taxonomy): Bacteria > Pseudomonadota > Gammaproteobacteria > Burkholderiales > Burkholderiaceae_C > Schlegelella_A. Next base: position 19,669 of record PLZH01000228.1, on the reverse strand, counting down.
CGACGTCTCGCCGGCGCAGCGTCTCGCGCAGGGCCATGCCGATCTGACGCAAGGCCTCGTCGCCGACCGAGTGGCCGAGCACCTCGTTGATGTTCTTCAGGCGATCGACGTCGAAGACGAGGATCGTTGCCAGGTCGGGCGCGGGCTCGATGGCCTTGGCGGCGAGCTCGTGGAAGTGTCTGCGATTGGGCAGCTTGGTGAGGGGATCGACCTCGACCATGTGGCGCAGCTTGCGGTGTGAGGCGCGCAGCTGGGCGACGTTGCGCTCGTGGTTCATGACGAGCGAGAGCTGAGGCATCAGCAGCGCCATTGCCGCTGGAGCGAGCAGCGCACCGAGAGCGAAATCGGGGGCACCGAGGCTCGGCGCGAGGACGAGGAAGGCCACGCCAAGCCACGCGGCCTGCAGCACGGCAATGCAGACCAGGCAGACGAGCAGGCTTTTGAGGACCGGCGTCGTCGCGAAATCCTCGAGCCGCGCAACCGCGAGGCTGGCGTAGAGCGTTACCGCCAGCATGGCGACAGCGAGCACCTGGGCCGGGCTCGCCCAGCCGAAAGGCGCGATCGAGGTGCCTACCGCGATGACCGAAGCGAGGCCGAGGGCGAGCCAGTCGGCCCAGGGCGGCACGACGCTGTCGCCACGCGAAAAGAATCGGCGCATGCCGGTCAGCGTGACGATCGGCCATTGCAGGGCGAGGAGCACAGCCAGGGGACCGAACAGGGCATGCTGGTCGCCCAGCGAATGCAAAACGAGCGCGGCGGCGAGCGCGATATTCGCGGCGATCCACCACCAGACGCCGCGGCGCAGGCGCTGGCGTACGCCGATGGTCGCTGCCGCGGCGCTCGAGATGGCCAGGCTGGCCGAAGCGGCGATGAGCAGGGTCGCTGAGTGCAGAAGCATCCATGAAATTCTAGGCAGCCGCTTCCCTGGCCGGAGCACCGTCTGCAGTGGCGGGCTCGCCATCGCCGCGAAAACCGTTACGAATTGGCACGTCTCGAAGGGGCATGCCGATCGCCGGCATGCTGCCATGCTGGCGCCCTGGGGCGACGGCCCCGAATTCGTCTGCCCCCTACACTGCCGATTTGCCCTTCTGCTTTCGCTCTTGACTTCCTTGCTTCATGGCGATGATCGTAGGACTGGCCGAGTCATGACGCGCCGCCTGCTCGATGCGTTCTGGCGCGCCGCCGCTTATTGCGTGCATCCGAAAGTGATCGCGCTCTCGCTTGCGCCGCTGGCGATTGTCGGCAGCGCCGCGGCGTTGCTCGGGTATTTCTTCTGGGAGCCCGCCGTCGCGTCGGTGCGCGCCACGCTCGAGGACTGGACGCTCCTCGCCGTCCTCTTCTCGTGGCTCGATTCGATCGGCGCTTCGGGGTTTCGCAGCGTCGTCGCGCCGCTTGTCATCGTTGCTCTCGCGGTACCGGCCTTCGTGGTCGCGTCGCTCGTCGTCGTCGCCTGGCTGATGACGCCGGCGATCGTGCGTCTGGTCGCGGCGCGGCGCTTTCCTCAGCTCGAACGGCGCGAAGGCGGCGGTTTCTGGCAAAGCCTCGTCTGGTCGCTGGTGTGCACGCTGGCCGCGCTCGTGGCGCTCGTCGCCAGCATTCCGCTCTGGTTCATTCCGCCGCTCGTGCTCGTCGTTCCTCCCGTGATCTGGGGTTGGCTCACCTATCGCGTGTTCGCCAACGACGTGCTCGCGCTCCATGCAACGCGCGACGAACGCCGGCGCCTGATCGGCGAGCAGCGCTGGCCGCTCTTCGGCATGGGCGTCGTCTCCGGCTACCTCGGTGCGGCGCCGTCGCTGCTCTGGGCGGTGAGCGCGCTCGCCCTCGTCTTCGCGCCCTTGCTCATCGTCGTCTCGATCTGGCTCTACACGCTCGTGTTCGCGTTTTCGGCGCTGTGGTTCGCTCACTACCTTCTGGCGGCGCTGCGCGACCTGCGCGGCGTCGAAGATGCGGCGCTCGCCGTAGCGCCGGTGCCCGCCGAGCCGGCTCGGCTACTTCCCCCTCCGGCGCGGAATGGAACGCACGATGGGATCGCTGCATGAACTTCGGCCTCGTCATCATCGGCGACGAGATCCTCTCCGGAAAGCGCGCCGACAAGCATCTGCCCAAGGTGATCGAGTTGCTCGCCGCGCGCGGCCTGTCCCTGTCCTGGGCGCGCTATGTCGGGGACGAGCCCGCTCGCATCACCGCCGATCTGAAGGCGGCCTTCGCAAGCGGCGACGTCGTCTTCTCGTGCGGCGGCATCGGTGCGACGCCCGACGACCACACGCGGCAATGCGCGGCCGCGGCGCTCGGCGTTCCGCTCGTGCTCCACCCCGAGGCTCGCGATTTCGTCATCGAGCGCATGAAGGACGTCGCCCGCGAGCAGGCGACGACATTCGATCCGGATCGCGACGACAACAAGCATCGGCTCAACATGGCCGTCTTTCCCGAGGGCGCACAGATCATTCCCAATCCCTACAACAAGATCGCGGGCTTTTCGGTACGACGGGGCGATGGCGGCGTTTTCTTCGTTCCGGGCTTTCCGGTGATGGCCTGGCCGATGATCGAATGGGTGCTCGACGGCGCGTATCGCCATCTGCACGAGACGCACCAGACCCGCGAGCGCTCGGTCATCGTCTTCGGCGCGATGGAAGCGGCGCTGACGCCTCTCATGGAGGCGATCGAAGGCGAATTCGCGGGCGTCAAGGTGTTCAGCCTGCCGAGCGTGGACCATCCGGAGTGGGGCCGCCACATCGAGCTCGGAGTCAAGGGCGAGCGCGGCCGGCTCGATGCTGCCTATCACGCCCTCATGGAAGGCTTGCGGGTTCGGCAGGCCCGGCTCGGCCCCGAATTGGTGCGATGATGCCCGCGCTGGTGCGCCGATGCGGTGCATTCATACGCACTGCGACGGCGCTCTCTGGCAGCCGTCACTGGCATGCTTTCTGCTAAATTTTCGTGCGCATTTTTGGGGCTGCGGCTCACAGGAATGGCGACAGACAACAACCCCCGCAAGCCTGCCTGGAGATTTTTTGATGGCCAAGACCGTCGCCGACGTGATGAACATGGTGAAGGAGAGCGAAGTCAAGTTCATCGACTTCCGCTTCACCGATACCCGTGGCAAGGAGCAGCACGTCACGGTGCCAATCTCGGCCTTTGACGACGACAAGTTCACGAGCGGCCACGCCTTCGACGGCTCGTCGATCGCCGGCTGGAAGGGTATCGAGGCGTCGGACATGCTGCTCATGCCCGATCCGAACACCGCCAACATCGATCCCTTCTTCGAAGAGCCGACGCTGCTGCTCACCTGCGACGTGCTGGAGCCCGGCGACGGCAAGCCCTATGAGCGCGATCCACGCTCCCTGGCCAAGCGCGCCGAGGCCTACATGAAGGCTTCGGGTCTCGGCGACGCCGCCTATTTCGGCCCCGAGCCCGAGTTCTTCGTCTTCGACAGCGTTCGCTGGCAAGTCGACATGTCGGGGTCGTTCTGCAAGATAGAGTCCGAGGAAGCGGCGTGGAACACCGGCAAGGAGTACGAGCACGGCAACTCCGGCTACCGGCCGAGCGTCAAGGGCGGCTATTTCCCGACGCCGCCGGTCGATTCCTTTCAGGACATGCGCTCGGAGATGTGTCTCATCCTCGAATCGCTGGGCGTGCCGGTCGAAGTCCATCACCACGAGGTCGGCAACGCCGGGCAGATGGAGCTCGGCACCAAGTTCTCGACGCTCGTGCAGCGCGCTGACTGGCTGCAGATCCAGAAGTACGTGATCCAGAACGTCGCCCATTCGTACGGCAAGACGGCGACCTTCATGCCCAAGCCCATCGTCGGTGACAACGGCTCGGGCATGCACGTGCACCAGTCGGTCTGGAAGGACGGCAAGAACCTGTTCGCCGGTGACGGCTATGCCGGCCTTTCCGAGTTCGCGCTGTTCTACATCGGCGGCATCATCAAGCAC
>PLZH01000228.1:0-15693 GCA_003152055.1 Burkholderiales bacterium | reverse complement strand
GGCGAGGCGGCGACCAAGGATCTCTATCACCTGCCCCCGGAAGAGGATGCGAAGATACCGACCGTCTGCTCGAGCCTCGAACAGGCGCTCGAATACCTCGACAAGGGCCGCGCCTTCCTGACCAAGGGCGGCGTCTTCACCGACGGCCTGATCGACGCCTACATCGAGCTGAAGATGCAGGAAGTGACGCGCTTTCGCATGACGACGCATCCGGTCGAGTTCGACATGTATTACAGCCTTTAGTCCCAGGGGCTCCGACCGCAGGGGACGGCGCGGCCGTCCCCTGCGTCGTTGCGGGGGGTACTTTCGCCTTGTCTGCGTGTGATCCTGCAGCCGCTTTACAGGCAACTGCGAGACAATCGGCTCCGGCCTGTCGGCGCGGCCTTCTCGGTCAGCGTTGATGGGCTGGAGACGACGACATGAGACTGCTCCCTACGATTCATCGCGCGCTCGCCATCTCGCTCGGACTTTCGTTCGCATTCGCGGGCGGCGCCGCCGCGCAGGCGTCGACCTCCGAAGGCAATGTGACCTATCGCTGTCCGGGCAACGACTACAAGAACACGATCTCCGCCAAGGAAGCCGACAGGCTCGGTTGCAAGAAGCTCGTGGGCGAGCCGATCACGGTGATCCAGATGACGAAGCCGCGCGCCGGGCCCGCGGCGGCTGCCAGCTCGACGGCGCGCGTCGACCCGGCGGCCCAGCGCGCGCGGGACAGCGACGCGCGGCGCATCCTGGAGAACGAGCTCAGAAGTGAAGAGGATCGCCTGGCGGCGCTGAAGAAGGAGTTCAACAACGGCCAGCCCGAGCGGCAGGGCGACGAAAAGAACTACCAGAAGTACGTCGATCGCGTCGCCGAAATGAGCGCGGCGATCGCACGCAAGGAAGCCGACATCGCCGCCATCAAGCGCGAGATCCAGAAGCTGCCGCCGCCGGCACCGCAGCCGATCCTGTGATCGCGCCGAGGGCTCCGGAGCCGGGCGCATTTCGTGCCGACGATGCGGCCGGCCAGTCTGCGCTCGATCTGCTGGCGACGATGGTCGCCGTCGTCACGCCGGAGGGCGAATGCATTTTCGCCAACTCGTCGTTCGAAAACGTGCTCGGCCTCTCGCGGCGCAGCATGTCGCGCAGCTCGGTGTTCGAGTGGTTCGCCGATGCGCCGCTGCTGCGCGACACGGTCGCCGCCGTCAGCCGCAATGCCTTCGCGACGAGCCGCCTCGACGCCCAGCTGAAGCGCCCGGGCGCAAGCCACGGCGAGACGCTGCCGGTGCGCGTCATCGTCAACCAGATCGATGCCTCGCGCAACGTCGTCTTCGAAGTCGTCGAGATCGAGCAGCAGACGCGCCAGGAGCGCGAGGAGCGCGCCCTCGAGCAGGCGCAGGCGACCAAGGAGCTGATCCGCAACCTCGCGCACGAGATCAAGAACCCGCTCGGCGGCATCCGCGGCGCAGCGCAGCTGCTCGAGATGGAGATCGAGTCGCGCGCGCTCACCGAATACACGCAGGTCATCATCAACGAAGCCGATCGCCTGCAATCGCTCGTCGACCGGCTCCTCGCCCCGCACCGCAAGCCCCACATCTCGGGCAACGTCAACATCCACGAGGTCTGCGAGCGGGTACGCGCGCTCATCGACGCCGAGTTCCCAGGCGGCCTGGCGACCGAGCGCGACTACGACACCTCCATTCCCGAGTTCCGCGGCGACCGCGAGCAGCTCATCCAGGCGGTGCTCAACATCGCCCACAACGCGGCCGAAGCGCTGAGCGAGCGCATCGAGATCGGCGATGCGAAGATCGCGCTGCGCACGCGTGTCGCGCGCCAGGCGACGCTCGGAAAGCATCGCTATCGTCTGGCACTGGAATTGCATATCGAAGACAACGGTCCGGGAATTCCGGAGACGTTGCGCGAGCGGATCTTCTTTCCGCTCGTGTCGGGCCGCGAAGGCGGCTCGGGACTCGGACTCACGCTCGCGCAAACCTTCATCCAGCAGCACCATGGCACCGTCGAATTCGAAAGCGAGCCGGGCCGAACGGTCTTCAAGATCGTGATTCCGCTGGCGTCATGATGCCCCCACGCACACTTCGCTCGCTGCCCCCCGTGGGGGCGCTGCCGGGCTTCGGGTGGCCGGGGGCCCGGCCGATGTCGCTGTCCGGCTTTCGCCGCACCGAATGAAACCCATCTGGATCGTCGACGACGACCAATCGATCAGGTTCGTTCTTGAAAAGGCGTTGACGCGCGAAGAGTTCGTCGTCCGCAGTTTCACGAACGCGCGTGACGTGCTGGCCGCGCTCGACGACGACGAACCGCAAGTGCTCGTCTCCGACATCCGCATGCCGGGCGGCTCGGGAATCGAACTGCTCAACAAGATCAAGGCGCGCATGCGCGACCTGCCCGTCATCATCATGACGGCGTACTCCGATCTAGACAGTGCCGTGAGTGCGTTCCAGGGCGGCGCTTTCGACTACCTGCCCAAGCCCTTCGATGTGCCCAAGGCTGTCGACCTGATCCGCCGAGCCGTCGAGGAAAGCCTTCACGAAGGCGAGAGCGAAGCGCCGACCGCGCAGGTTCCGGAAATCCTCGGCCAGGCGCCGGCGATGCAAGACGTTTTTCGCGCCATCGGGCGGCTCAGCCAGAGCATCGTCACCGTTCTCATCACCGGCGAATCGGGCTCGGGCAAGGAACTCGTCGCCAACGCGCTGCACAAGCACAGCCCGCGTGCGGGTGGCCCGTTCGTCGCCATCAACACGGCGGCCATCCCGAAGGACCTGCTCGAGTCCGAGCTTTTCGGTCACGAGCGCGGCGCCTTCACCGGCGCGCAGACCACACGGCGCGGCCGCTTCGAGCAGGCCGACGGTGGCACCCTGTTCCTCGACGAGATCGGCGACATGCCGTTCGATCTGCAGACGCGGTTGCTGCGCGTACTCTCGGACGGCCAGTTCTACCGCGTCGGCGGCCACAACCCGATGCGCAGCAACGTGCGGGTCATCGCCGCGACGCACCAGGATCTCGAGGCGCGCGTCAAGGCCGGGTCGTTTCGCGAAGACCTGTTCCATCGCCTCAATGTCATCCGGCTGCGCCTGCCGGCGCTGCGCGAAAGGCAGGAAGACATTCCGGCGCTGACGCGCTTCTTCCTTCAGAAGAGCGCGCGCGAGCTCGGCGTCGAAGGAAAGCGCATCACCGATGCGGCACTGGCGCGGCTGATGCAGTTCGATTTTCCGGGCAACGTTCGCCAGCTCGAGAACATCTGCCACTGGCTGACGGTGATGGCGCCGGCGCAACTCGTCGACGCCAAGGATCTGCCGCCCGAGCTGCAATCGAAACCCGTGGCGCGAGTGACGGCGGTGGCCGCGGCAGCCGATCAGGGGCCGGAGACGTTTGCCGAGGCACGCAGCGCAACGGACTCAGGCGCTGCGGCCACGACGCCTAAGGGCGCCGACGGCATAGCCGCACCCATGAACTCGAGCTGGCTTGCCGGCCTCGAGCACGACGCGCGCGAGATGCTCCGCGCCGGTGAGCCCATGGTCTGGGAGACGATGACGCGGCGCTTCGAGGCGCGACTCATCCACACCGCGCTCGAGATCACGCGCGGCCGCCGCATCGAGGCCGCGCAGAAGCTCGGCATCGGCCGCAACACGATCACGCGCAAGATCCACGAACTGGGGCTCGACGAAAAGTAGCCGGCCCTGGTGTTCGGGTCGCCCCTAGATGTTCATCCAGGCGAGTATGCCGAGCACGACGCCGATGGTGGTGACGCCGTAGACGCCGATCTGCAGGCGGCGGCTGCGCGCCAGCAGGGCAATTGCGGCCATGGCGATGGAGATTTGAAGCGCCGTCGTCGCCTGCTGCCAGCGCTCGTGGCCCTGCAACTGCCGCTCGCTCTTTTCGTCCCATTCCTTGGATTGCTTTTCGAGCTCTTCGGCCTGCTTCTGGATTTCCGCTTTCTCCGTCTTGTAGCGCACCGCTTCGCCGCGGTAATAGTCCTTGCGCGCTTCCGGCGCCAGGTCGACTGCGATCTCGGCGATGTTCTGCCGGTTGTTCTTCGCCTGGTAATAAGCCCACTGATTGGCGGCGTCGGTCTTCTTGATCGCCGCCTCGTTCTTGTAGAGGCCGGCATTGACCTGGCCGAGGCCGCCCATGTAGGAGAAGATGGCGCCGATCGTGGCGATGATCGCCGTCGCCACGGCCAGATGCCCGGCCATGCCATGCGGCTCCGCCTCGGCCTGATGTTCCAACTCGTGGTCGTGCGGACCGTGCGCGTGAAAGCCGTGACCCGACATCTCTATTTCCCCTGATCGATTCTCTTGTAGCTGACGAAGGCGTAACGTAGTCCTTTGGCTGTCTCGTGAGCCTCGTGCGAAGTCTGCCTGAAATCGGCGCGATTCCACGCCGGAAAGAAAGTGTCGGCAGGCAGCTCGGCGTTGATCTCGGTGAGTTCGAGCTCGTCGGCGCAAGGCAGACAGAGCGCGTAGACATCGGCGCCGCCGATGACGAAGAGCCGCCGGTCGTCGCCGCAGAGCGCTACGGCGGCGTCGAAGGAATTCGCCGGCGTTGCGCCTTCGTCTGACCAGCGCGGGTCGCGCGTGACGACGATGTTGCGCCGCCCCGGCAGCGGCCGTCCGATCGACTCCCAGGTCTTGCGCCCCATGACGACGGGCGATCCTAGCGTCAGCTGCTTGAACCGGCGCATGTCTTCGGGCAGGCGAACGAGAAGGCGGCCGTGCAGGCCGATACCGCCGTTGCGGGCGACGGCGGCGACGAGACAGACGACCGGTCGGGGCATGGCGAAGATTGTCGCCTGCGGCGCCGCGATAATCGGTTGGCTGGCTGGCCTAACCTCGACAACCCATGACGAGCTCTTCGATCGACGACGACGACTCCGCGGCGCTGCGCGCCTGGCGGGATGCCGCCGCGCGCTCGGCGCCGAAGGGCNNTACATCCGTGGCCCGCAGGCGACGATGTATGCGGTCCGTCCGTGGACGATCCGCCAGTACGCGGGCTTTTCGACGGCCGAAGCCTCGAACGACTTCTATCGCAAGGCACTCGCCGGCGGCGCCCAGGGCATCAGCGTCGCCTTCGACCTGGCGACCCACCGCGGCTACGACAGCGACCATCCGCGCGTCGTCGGCGACGTCGGCAAGGCCGGCGTCGCCATCGATTCGGTCGAGGACATGAAGATCCTCTTCGACGCCATCCCGCTCGACAAGGTCAGCGTCTCGATGACGATGAACGGCGCCGTGCTGCCGGTGCTCGCCGGCTACATCGTCGCCGCGGAAGAGCAGGGCGTCGCGGAGAGCAAGCTTTCAGGAACGATCCAGAACGACATCCTGAANNTCTCGATCTCCGGCTATCACATCCAGGAAGCCGGGGCGAACCAGGCGCTCGAGCTGGCCTTGACGCTTGCCGACGGCCGCGAATACGTGCGCACGGCCATCGCCAGGGGCCTCGGCGTCGACGCCTTCGCCGGCCGGCTCAGTTTCTTCTGGGCGATCGGCATGAATTTCTATCTCGAGATCGCCAAGATGCGCGCGGCGCGTGGCCTGTGGCACCGGATCATGAAGGAGTTCGCGCCGAAAGAAGCGAAGAGCTCGATCCTGCGCACGCATTGCCAGACCTCGGGCTGGACGCTCACCGCGCAGGACCCGTACAACAACGTCGTGCGCACGACGATCGAGGCGATGGCGGCCGTCTTCGGCGGCACGCAGAGCCTGCACACCAACGCGCTCGACGAGGCGATCGCGCTGCCCAGCGAGTTCAGTGCCCGCATCGCCCGCAACACGCAGCTCGTCATCCAGGAAGAGACGCACATCACGTCCATCGTCGATCCGTGGGCCGGTAGCTACGCCATGGAAGCGCTGACACAGCAGATGGCCGATACGGCGTGGACCCTCATCGAGGAGATCGAAGCCATGGGCGGGATGACGCTGGCGGTGCAGAGCGGCTGGGCCAAGCTGAAGATCGAGGCGAGTGCGGCCGAGAAGCAGGCGCGCATCGATTCCGGGCTGGACGTGATCGTCGGCGTCAACAAGTACAAGCTCGGCGAGGAGGCGGCGATCGATACGCTCGCGATCGACAACCACGCGGTGCGCGAGAGCCAGCTCAAGCGCCTGAAGACGGTGCGCGCCTCGCGCGACGATGCGGCCGTGCGCGCTGCGCTCGCTGCGCTCACCGAAGCCGCGGAAACGGGCGAAGGCAACCTGCTCGAGCTGTCCATCCGTGCCGTGCGCCTGCGCGCCACGGTNNGGGCACGACCGCGGCGCCAAGGTCGTTGCCAGCGCCTTCGCCGATCTCGGCTTCGACGTCGATATCGGCCCGCTTTTCCAGACCGCCGAAGAGTGCGCACGTCAGGCGATCGAGAACGACGTCCACGCGGTCGGCGTGTCGACGCTCGCCGCCGGGCACAAGACGCTCGTTCCCGCGATCATCGAAGCGCTGAAGGCGCAAGGCGCCGACGACATCGTCGTCTTCGTCGGCGGCGTGATCCCGAAGCAGGACTACAAGTTCTTATTCGATGCCGGCGTCAAGGGCATCTACGGCCCGGGAACGCCGATTCCGTCGAGTGCGAAAGACGTTCTCGAGCAGATCCGCCAAGCCGTCGCCGCGCATTGAGATGCTGCCGCCCGGCGATCAGGCCCTGCTCGACGACGTGACGTCGGCGCCTGGCGAACGCCAGCGTCGCGCCGTCGCCAAGACGATCACGCTGCTCGAGTCGACGCGCGCCGATCATCGCAAGCGCGCCGATGCGCTGCTCATGGCCTTGCCGGTGCCTTCGAACGCCGCCTTGCGCCTCGGCATCTCGGGCGTGCCGGGGGTCGGCAAGTCGACCCTCATCGAGACGCTCGGGCTCGAGCTGATCGAAGGCGGCCATCGCGTCGCCATCCTCGCCGTCGACCCGAGCTCGAGCCTTTCGGGTGGCTCGATCCTCGGCGACAAGACGCGCATGGAGCGCCTTTCGGTTCACGAACATGCATTCGTTCGCCCGAGTCCGAGCGGGGGCACGCTCGGCGGCGTCGCCGCGGCGACGCGCGAGGCGATCCGCGTCGTCGAGGCGGCCGGCTTCGACGTCGTCATCGTCGAGACCGTCGGCGTCGGCCAGAGCGAGGCCGCCGTCGCCGGCATGACCGACTGCTTCGTCCTGCTGCAGTTGCCGAACGCCGGTGACGATCTGCAGGCGATCAAGAAGGGGGTGCTCGAGCTCGCCGATCTCGTCGTCGTCAACAAGGCGGATCTCGACGCCGCGGCGGCGGCGCGCGCCGTCGGCCAGATCGAATCGGCGATGCGTCTCGTCGGCGTCCACGATGCCCGGCGCGGCATGCCGCGCGTGCTGGCGACGAGCGCGCTCGACGCCGCCAGGGTCGCCGAGGTCTGGCGCCTGGCCGAGGCTTTTGTGGCGGCGCAGCGCGCGAACGGTGGCATCGAGCGGCGCCGGCGGGAGCAGTCGCGGGCCTGGCTCTGGGAGCGCATCGACGCCGGGCTGCGCGAAGGGTTTCGTTCGCACCCGGCCGTGCGCGACCTGTTGCCGGGCGCGCTCGACGACGTCGACGCGGGTCGGGTGCCGGTCTCGGTCGCCGCGCGGCGACTGCTCGCGGTTTTCGGGGTCGGTGGTGCGACGACGGCACACGATGACTGAAGCCAAGCTCGAAGCCGTTCGCGCCGGCCGTCAAGCTGCTCGCCCATGCCTTCGGCCGGCGCCTGCTCCTGGCGGTGCCGACGCACATGGCGTGCAAGCTCCTGCCAGTCTTTTTGCCATGTGCCTCGCCTGAGCCGGAAAATACGTCATGCACGACATCATCCAGCAGCTAGAGGCCAAGCGCGCGCGGGCCCGCCTCGGCGGCGGCGAGAAGCGCATTGCGGCGCAGCACGCCAAGGGCAAGCTGACGGCGCGCGAGCGCATCGATCTCCTCCTCGACGAAGGCACGTTCGAGGAATGGGACATGTTCGTCGAGCACCGCAGCCACGACTTCGGCATGGACCAGAACCGCCCGCCGGGCGACGGCGTCGTCACCGGCTACGGGATGATCAACGGGCGGCTGGTCTTCGTCTTCAGCCAGGACTTCACCGTCTTCGGCGGCGCGCTTTCCGAAGCGCACGCCGAGAAGATCTGCAAGATCATGGATCAGGCGATGAAGGTCGGCGCCCCGGTGATCGGCCTCAACGATTCGGGCGGCGCGCGCATCCAGGAAGGCGTCGCTTCGCTCGGCGGCTATGCCGAGGTGTTCCAGCGCAACGTCACGGCCTCCGGCGTCGTGCCGCAGATCAGCCTCATCATGGGCCCGTGCGCCGGCGGCGCCGTGTATTCGCCGGCGATGACCGACTTCATCTTCATGGTCAAGGACAGCTCGTACATGTTCGTCACCGGCCCCGAGGTCGTGAAGACGGTGACGCACGAGGAGGTGAGCGCTGAGGACCTGGGTGGCGCCCTCGCGCACACGACCAAGAGCGGCGTCGCCGACCTGGCCTTCGAGAACGACGTCGACGCGCTCGCCATGCTGCGGCGCTTCTTCAACTACCTGCCGCTGAACAACCGGGAAAAGGCGCCGTCCCGGCCGTCGGACGATCCGGCCGACCGCATCGACCTGTCTCTCGACACGCTCGTCCCCGACAACCCGAACAAGCCCTACGACATCAAGGAGCTGATCACGAAGACCGTCGACGACGGCGATTTCTTCGAGCTGCAGCCCGAGCACGCGAAGAACATCGTCATCGGCTTCGGTCGCATGGATTCGAAGGTCGTCGGCATCGTCGCCAACCAGCCGCTCGTGCTCGCCGGCTGTCTCGACATCAAGAGCTCGATCAAGGCGGCGCGCTTCGTCCGCTTCTGCGACGCCTTCAACATTCCCGTCGTCACCTTCGTCGACGTGCCGGGTTTCATGCCGGGCACGGCGCAGGAGTACGGCGGCATCATCAAGCACGGCGCCAAGCTGCTCTACGCCTTCGCCGAGTGCACGGTGCCGAAGATCACGGTCATCACGCGCAAGGCCTACGGCGGCGCCTACGACGTGATGAGCTCCAAGCACCTGCGCGGCGACGTCAACCTCGCCTGGCCGAACGCCGAGATCGCAGTGATGGGCGCCAAAGGCGCGGTCGAGATCATCTTTCGCGACGAAAAGGGTGACCCGGCCAAGCTCGCAGCGCGCGAGGCCGAATACAAGGCGAAGTTCGCCAATCCTTTCATCGCCAGCGCGCGTGGCTATGTCGACGACGTGATCCAGCCGCATGAGACGAGACGGCGCATCTGCCGGTCGCTCGTGATGCTGGCGAGCAAGAAGATCGACGATCCTTGGCGCAAGCACGGGAACATTCCTTTGTGAATGGCAAGACGATCGTGAGTGCTTCCCGTCCCGGCGACACTCGCTTCTCTCGTCCATCGGACTCGACGAAGACATGTTCAAGAAGATCCTGATCGCCAACCGCGGCGAGATCGCCTGTCGCGTCATCAAGACGGCGCGGCGGATGGGCATCGCGACGGTCGCGGTCTATTCGGAGGCCGACCGCGACGCGCTGCACGTCGAGTTGGCCGACGAGGCCGTGCATATCGGTGCGGCCGCGAGCCGCGACTCGTACCTCTCGACGGACAAGATCATCGCGGCGTGCAAGTCGACCGGCGCCGAGGCCGTACATCCGGGCTACGGCTTTCTCTCCGAGAACGAAACCTTCGCGCGCCGCGTCGAGGAAGAAGGCGTCGTCTTCATTGGCCCGAAGCACGCGTCGATTGCCGCCATGGGCGACAAGATCGCCTCGAAGAAACTCGCTGCCGCGGCGAAGGTCTCGACCATTCCGGGCCACAACGCGGCGATCGAGAGCGCGGAGCTCGCCGTCGAGGTCGCGCGCAAGATCGGCTACCCGGTGATGATCAAGGCCTCGGCCGGCGGCGGCGGCAAGGGCCTGCGCGTCGCCTTCGACGATGCCCAGGCGCGCGAGGGCTTCGCGTCCTGTCGCAACGAAGCGAAGGCCGCCTTCGGCGACGACCGTGTCTTCATCGAGAAGTTCGTCGAACAGCCGCGCCACATCGAGATCCAGGTCCTCGGCGACGCGCACGGTCACTGCGTCTACCTCTGGGAGCGCGAATGCTCGATCCAGCGCCGGCACCAGAAGGTGATCGAGGAAGCGCCGAGCCCCTTCCTCGACGACGCCACGAGAAAGGCGATGGGCGAGCAGGCCGTGGCCTTGGCCAAGGCGGTGAACTACCAGTCGGCGGGCACGGTCGAGTTCGTGGTCGGCAAGGACAGGAGCTTCTTCTTTCTCGAGATGAACACCCGGCTGCAGGTCGAGCACCCGGTCACCGAATCGATTACCGGGCTCGATCTTGTCGAGCAGATGATCCGCGTCGCCGCCGGCGAGAAGCTCGCCTTCACGCAGGCGCAGATCCAACGCAAGGGCTGGGCGATCGAGTGCCGGATCAACGCGGAGGATGCGCAGCGCGGCTTTCTGCCGAGCACGGGCCGGCTCATCCGCTTCGAGCCGCCCGAGCAGACGATCTTCGCCGGCGCGCCGAGCCTAGGTGCCAGCGGCGTTCGCGTCGATACCGGCGTCTACGAAGGCGGCGAGATTTCGATCCACTATGACTCGATGATCTGCAAGCTGATCGCCGTCGGTGCCGATCGCGCCGCGGCGATCGCGACGATGAAGGACGCGCTCGACGGCTTCGTCGTGCGCGGCGTCTCGAGCAACATCGCGTTCCAGGCGTCGCTGCTCGCCAATCCGCGCTTTGCTGCCGGTGACTTCAACACCGGGTTCATCGCCGAGGAATATCCGCAGGGGTTCGGTGCGGCGCAGTCGCCTCACGGCGACCCGGTCTTTCTCCTCGCTCTCGCGGTCGCGACGAACCGGCGGCTGCTCGCGCGTTCGGCGGGCATTTCTGGACAGCTGCCGGGCCATGAGCTGCAGATCGGCGACGCTTTCGTCGTCGTCCAGGTCGACGCGACCGGCCGGCGCACCGAGACTGCGGCAAGCGTGTCCGTGGAAGGCGCTGACTTCCTCGTCACGATCGGCGGGCGGACGCGGCGCCTCTCGTTCTCGAGCGCGCTGCGCGACATCGCGACGCGCGGCAGCGCCGACGGCCGGCCCTTCCACGCGCAGGTCGAACGAGTGGGCCTCGCCTATCGCGTCGCCCAGGGCGGAGCGCAGGTCGACGTTCGGGTGCTTTCACCGCGCGTCGCCGAGCTGCAGGCGCTGATGCCGTTCAAGCCGCCGCCCGATCTCTCGCGCTTCCTGCTCTCGCCGATGCCGGGTCTGCTCGTCGATGTGTCGGTGTCGCCCGGGCAGGCGGTGCGCGCCGGCGAGCGGCTCGCCGTCGTCGAGGCGATGAAGATGGAGAATATCCTCGTTGCCGCACACCACGGCGTCGTCGCCCGGATCGTCGCCGAAAAGGGCGCAAGCCTGGCGGTCGACGACGTCATCCTCGAGTTCGAAAGCGCGGGAGCGACGCGATGACCGGTGGCGATAGGGCGCGTCCCTTTGCCGTGCTGGGCATCCAGCAGGTCGCGATCGGAGCGCGCGACAAGGCGCGGCTGCGCACGCTGTGGGTCGACATGCTGGGGCTCGAGCCGACGGGCAACTTCCGCAGCGAACGCGAAAACGTCGACGAGGACATCTGCTCGATGGGCAGCGGTGCGACCCGGGTCGAGGTCGACCTCATGCAGCCTATCGATCCCGAAGGCAAGCCCGCGGTGCATGCGACGCCGCTCAATCACATCGGCCTGTGGATCGACGATCTGGCCGCGGCCGTGGCCTGGCTCACGGCGCGTGGGGTCCGGTTCGGGCCCGGCGGGGTTCGCAAGGGCGCGGCGGGCTACGACATCTGCTTCCTGCATCCGAAGGCCAACGACGAGTTTCCGGTCGCCGGCGAAGGGGTGTTGATCGAGCTCGTCCAGGCACCGCCCGAGGTCGTTGCGGCGCTGCGTCCGGCAGCGGCCGGTTGAACCGCGAGAATTCACGCCATTCCACGGATTCGCTTTTCGAACGATGACGGTCCACACGATCCTGAAGATGGGCGACCCGCGGTTGCTCCGCATCGCCAAGCCGGTCGAGCGTTTCGGTACGCCCGAGTTGCGTGAGCTCGTCGCCGACATGCTGGAGACGATGCACGCGGCGAGCGGTGCCGGCCTCGCGGCGCCGCAGATCGGCATCGATCTCGCGCTCGTGATCTTCGGTTTCCGGAAGAACGACCGCTATCCCGATGCGCTGCCTGTGCCCGAGACGGTGCTCGTGAATCCGCGCGTCGAAGCGATCGACGACGTCGAGGAAGAAGGCTGGGAAGGCTGCCTCTCGGTGCCCGGCATGCGCGGCGTTGTGCCCCGCTTCGCGCGCATCCGCTACACCGGCTTCGATGTCGACGGTCGCTCGATCGAGCGCAGCGCCGAAGGCTTTCACGCCCGCGTCGTGCAGCACGAGTGCGATCACCTCGTGGGCAAGCTGTATCCGATGCGCATTCGCGATTTCAGCCGCTTCGGTTTCACGGACGTTCTTTTCCCCGAGCTCGATCCCGAAATCGACGATTGACGAGGCATCGCGTTTGCCGCGCGCAGCCGGTTGTAAAGGAAGGTGTCGGCCGCGGCCGCGAGTCGGCTTTCCGGCCACCTCGGGCGTTAAAGGCATCACGAGCGGTGGTCCGAAGCTAGGCTTCGTGGTCGCTGCGTCCTCAGGGAGATCCCAACATGAACACAACGAATCGCATCGTCGCCATGTCGGCCCATCGCGTCGGGTACTTTTTCGTGCTCGCGCTCTTTGCGTTGTTTGGCCTGGGCGCTGCACTGCAAGCTCATGCACAGGCCGGCGATCCGCCGAGTCGCGTCGCGCGCCTGAGCGATGCGAGCGGCCCGGTCTGGCTCTATAGCTCGGACGACAACGAATGGGTCGCCGTCGAGCGGAATCGGCCGCTGACGACCGGCGACCGCATTGCCACCGACAACGATGCGCGCGCCGAAATCACACTCGGCACGACGACCTTGCGCCTCGATGCGGCGACCGAACTCGAGATCGTGCAGCTCGACGACAGCACTTACCGCGTCGACCTCCATGGCGGCAGCGTCGCAGTACGCCTGCGCAGCCCGCAGTCGCTCGCCGAGTTCGCCCTGGAGACGGACGAAGGGCAGTTTCGGATCCAGGCCGTCGGCCGNNTCGAGCCGGCCCGCGATGCCTTCGCCGCATGGAACGGCGAGCGCGATCGCGCCGAGAGCCGGCCGGTCGCCGCGCGCTACGTCTCGCCCGAGATGACGGGTGCCGACGACCTCGATCGCTACGGCCAGTGGGAGCAATCGCCCGAATTCGGGCCACTCTGGATTCCGGCCAATGTCGCCGCCGGCTGGGCTCCATACAGCAGCGGCCACTGGGCCTGGGTGCGGCCCTGGGGATGGACCTGGGTCGACGACGCGCCCTGGGGTTTCGCGCCGTTCCATTACGGGCGCTGGGTCAACTACCGCGACACCTGGTGCTGGGCGCCGGGCACGTATGTGGCTCGCCCGGTCTACGCGCCGGCGCTCGTCGCCTGGATCGGCGGCCCGCGTGTCGGCATCTCCATCGGCGTCGGCGGCGCGCCGGTCGGCTGGTTTCCGCTCGCACCGCACGAGGTCTACGTGCCGAGCTATCGCACGAGTTCGAGGTACGTCCGTGACATCAACATCGCGGACGTCAGAAACGTCGCCAGCATCACGGCGATCGTCAACAACACCAACGGCGCCGCCGATCGGCGCGACTTTGCGAACCGCAGGTTCCCGAATGCGGTGACGGTAGTGCCGGCCGGCGTCCTGACGGGTCGGCAACCGGTCGGCCCCGCGGCGGCGCAGTTCCGCGGCAATCCGCAGGTTCGCGCACTCATCACCGAGGCCCGGCCGGCGCCGGCCATGACAGCGCCGCCCGTGGCCATGCCACCGGCACGGGCGCAGCCGCCGGAAGGGCGAGCGCCGATTCGCCCGCCGTTCGAGGGCCGCGCTCCGGGCATGCTCGCCGGCAGGCCGGGAGGCACGCAGGTGCGTCCGTCTGTCGATGCGCGCCGCCCCGAAATTCGCGCTGGCGAGCGCCCGAATGCGGTTCCTGGCGCCGCCGTTGGAACGGCGCCTTCCCTTGCGGGCACAGCGCTGCGGCCGGCGGCTCCGGCCCTGTCCGGGCGTCCATCGCAAGACGCCGCGGCGCCGGGCGCTCAGACCCCGCGAGGAAACCCCGAGGCTATGGAACGGCCGCCGGTGCGTGGGCGCATCGCGCGCGAGCCGGGAAGCGAAAGTGCCGTGCCCCGGGCCGTCGTGCCGCCGAGCCCGGTGCAACGAGGAGCCCCGGCCATCGACGCGGTGCATCCGGCGATCGTGCCGCACGGCCAACCGCCGGCCGGCCGCACCGGCGATCCTCGCGCCGCCGAACTGCAGCGCCCGGCGCCGATACGTCCGGCAGAAGAGGTGCGCCCCGTCGATGCGCCGCGCGGGGTCGAGCCGCAGCGCGCTGCGGAAGCACCGCGCGCGGCGTCGGCGCCGCGCGTGCAACGGCCGGAAGCGCCGCGGCGGGAAGACAAGCGCGACGACAAGCGCGATCCCAAGGACCTGCAGAAATAGCCACCTTGCCGGCGGCGACGAAGCTACTTCAGCAAAGGCTCGAGCACCGGCCAGATATTGCCGAGGATGATCGGGTGCGCGCTCGCCAGCGGGTGGATGCGGTCGGCCTGGAACATCGCTTCGGCTCGCGGGCCATCGGCCACCCCCTTGAGCATGAAGGGAACAAGCGCTGTTCCTTCGGCGTGCGCGACGTCGGCGAAGAGCGACGCGAATCGCTCGCCGTAGCTGCGACCGTAGTTCGGCGGCAACTGCATGCCGATGATCATGACTCTGGCTCCGGCCGCCTTCGCGAGCCTGGCCATCTCGACCAGGTTCTGCCGCGTCGCTTCGAGCGGCAAGCCGCGCAGCGCGTCGTTGCCGCCGAGCTCGAGGATGACGAGGCCGGGCTTGTGCTGGGCGAGAAGTGCCGGCAGCCGCGCCAGCCCGCCGGCCGTCGTATCGCCGCTGATGCTGGCGTTGACGACGGTCTCGCCCGGGTGCTCGCGCCCGAGGCGCTGCGCCATGAGAGCGACCCAGCCGCTGCCGCGCTTGAGGCCGTACTCGGCTGACAGGCTGTCGCCGACGACGAGGATCATCCGCGGCCGCGTGCCGACCGCGGCGAGTGAGGGCATCGCGGCGAGCAGGGCGGCGGCGGCGAGGGCCGCGCTACAGTGGGCCAGCCAGCGACGGCGTGCCGACGCGATCACGAAGAAGAAACTCCAGCGTCATCCATGTCCGAGCCCATCATCGTCGTCGAGCGCCTGACCAAGCGCGTGCAGGACTCGACAGGCACGCTCACGATTCTCCACGACATCGATTTCACCCTGCAGCCGCAACGCTCGGTAGCCATCGTCGGCGCGTCGGGTTCCGGCAAGAGCACCCTGCTCGCGATCATCGCCGGGCTCGATACGCCGAGCGAAGGCACGGTTCGTCTCGCCGGTATCGATCTCTTCGCCATCGACGAGGATGCGCGCGCCGCCGTGCGCGCGGCCAAACTCGGCTTCGTCTTTCAAAGCTTCCAGTTGCTCGGCAACCTCAGTGCGCTCGAGAACGTGATGCTGCCGCTCGAGCTGCAAGGCCGTGCCGATGCGCGCGCGCTGGCGACGCAGATGCTCAAGCGCGTGGGCCTCGGCGAGCGGCTGCGCCACTATCCGCGCGTGCTCTCCGGCGGCGAGCAGCAGCG
>PLZH01000039.1 GCA_003152055.1 Burkholderiales bacterium | reverse complement strand
CGAGTTCGTATCCCGCCGTCCCGACCAATGAAATCAATGGGTTAGCGGTGGTCAGCAGTGTTGAACTGCTCCCCGTTTTTCGCTCTCGTGGGAACAGTTGGCAGAGCTCTTGTCAGCCGGTGTCCCTTGGGGGGTCGCGAAAGAGTCGACCGACCACGGCCAAACTTGACCTGACCGCATAGCGGCTCGGCGCTTGGCGGCAAAGGAACGTTCGATACCGCGCTGCCAGCGGATGCCGTACGCCGACAGCAATTCGATCAAGCTGGCGTTTTCAGTGCGGCCGCTCCAGGTCGTCCTCGACGCCTGCCGGCGCGAGTGCACCTCACCCAATCGCTGCCCTCAGGTTGGCAACAGTCACCATCAGNNGATGGTGTTGGCCGTCTTCACGATGCGTTGGGCCGCGTCTTGGAACAGGGAGCGGCCGAGGCCTCGTCCCTGGTGAGAAACCGTGATGGCTAGCCGGCCGAGCACGACGACTGGGATCGGATCGGGCATGTTGCGATGGAACTTGCCAGGCGCCGATGCGGTCGCGATGGCGCTGGCCGCCAGCGCGTAGTAGGCGACCACACGGCCGACGTCGCAGGTCACAAATGTTCTGGATGCGCCGCTGGTCTGGTTGGCCAGCGCACGTTTGCATAGCCAATCGTCGAGCGAGGCGACCCCACTGTCGAAACCATCGAGCACGTGCGCAGCGCTCAGCGGCTCGGGGCGTTGCAACATCAGCCTCGCAGGCTTGCGCTCAAGGCTTGGACCAGGGAGGCTTGGCCTTCATCGTTCGCCTCAGGCGGGCATTGGGTTTGGCCGGAGCGTCGAGCATCGCCAGGAACTTCACGTAGGTCGCCTGGCTGACCAGGAACAGCGACTGGTCCAGCAAAGTCTCTTCGGCGGCGCGGCGTGCCGCACCGAGGATGAAATCGGTGCGGGTCTTGCCGCTCGACTGCGCGGCGCGGTCGATCAGGCTGCGGTCGTGCGCAGCAATGCGCAGGTTCAGCGTCTCGCGGGGCGGCGGTTTGCTGGCAGACGTGGCGGCGGTCTTCATGGGGCGATTGCTGCAGCAGGGTTCGTCATTCTACCAGACCGTAACGTCATTGTCATTACGGTGTAGTTCGGTGTTGCGGTGAGCAGGTCCCTAACCCGAAGCCGCCGGATGAGCGCGAGGTTGCCGGCAGAAAGTGTATAGTGTACATCTTGTACAGAAAGGTGATCCATGGCCAGCTCGAAACTCGCGCAGCGGCACCCCAAGGCCGCGACCGGCGGCAGCCTGAAACAACTTAAGCTGAATCGCGTCAAGGCGCGCCTGCACGGCAAAGGCAGCGGCAAAGAGATTGCAGTTGCAGCACGAGTCGAACATGTGCGCATCAAGCTCGGTAGCGTCACTGTGCATGCCAAGGCACTAGGGATCGCCGCCGGGCGGATCGCGCTGCCGAAGATGATCCAGGCATCATTGGGTCTCGAAGACGCGGTCCTGGTTCGCAATGTCAAGAATCCCACGGCCCCCGAAGTCCTGGTGATCAACCCCGCGGCCCTGGACCAGGAACTCCGCCGGGTCCGGCCGGCCCGGACACTGGGCGAGATCATCGACGTGCTGCCATTCGGTCGCCAGGGT
This sequence comes from Burkholderiales bacterium, assembly GCA_003152055.1. Taxonomy (GTDB): domain Bacteria; phylum Pseudomonadota; class Gammaproteobacteria; order Burkholderiales; family Burkholderiaceae_C; genus Schlegelella_A. The sequence continues at coordinate 1,823 of PLZH01000039.1, read as the reverse complement.
GTGCCGAGCCTCAGGGTCCGTGACCTGCCGGATGCTGGACTTGACAAGCGGCTTCGCCTTCCGGTAGGCGCGGCGCGTAACGATCGGACGCGCCAAGCCCACGCCGCCGGGGTGAGCGCGCAAGCCAAGGCGCAAGAACGTTGAACTACCTCTTGTCAGCGCAGACGTTGCTTGACCTCTGCGCTGAGGAGTCCAACGCGACTCAGCGATGGAGCCAGGGCATCCCGGCGCAGTCGCTTCGGATCAGCGTGATCTCCTGGGCCCATGCTGCCTCGGAAATCGCGAGCCTGGGCGATGCCGAGGTTCGGCGCACGGTTGAAAGCGTCTTCTCGGCGCTGCTCAACCACATCCTTGCAGACGCCGGGCCGGACGGGCTGCTGGGCTTCGAGAGGAACCATGCCGATCAGTGGCGCGGCCTGATGTTCGACGACCGCCTCGAGACGATCAGTCAGATCGATCGACAGGTCTACGCCACGGCCATTGCCGAAGGGCTCACGGTCGTGGAAGAACGGCACGCCATGACCGACGTACTGCAACAAGTCGGGCTCCGCATCGCCATACCTGGGGAATGAAGCATGGCTAGGTTGCCGCCGGCGACGCCTTCCCGGCTACGGGTTCCCGCTCGTACGGCGCGCACGGACCAGGCGCTGGCGCCGTTGCGCGTCCTCTCGCTGACCGGCGGCGGCTACCGCGGCGTCTTCACCGGCGAGGTTCTCGTCCGGTTGTGCGCCGCCACCAAGTGCGAGGGGTCGCTGGAGGACGTCTTCGACGTCTTCGCCGGGACGTCGATCGGCGGCCTGATCGCCTGCGCTCTCGCCATTGGCGTTGCGCCCCAAACGGTTCTGAGCACCATCGAGAGGCATGGCGGCCGGGTCTTCCCTCCGAAGCGACATCGGACGCTGCGTCGCGCGGTCTTCGGCACGTTGTACGACTCGAACCACCTAGAAGAAGCGATCGACGAGTGCCTCGGCCCGCAGAAGGACCTGCAGCTCAAGGATCTCAAGAAGGGCTTGATCGTGCCGGCCGTGGACTGGGTCAGCGGCTGCACGCAGGTTTTCGTGAGCGGCTTCCTGGGCAAGGCTTACGCAACCGATGCCACGCTGCGCGAGCTGTGCCTGGCGACGTCGGCGGCACCGACTTACTTCAAGCCGAAGCAGGTCGATGGCGCACCGATGCTCGACGGTGGCCTGTCGATGAACAACCCCGACGTGCTGGCGCTGACCGAAGTCGCACGGCGTTGGCCGGAGCGCCTGGCACGCCTTGAAATGCTGAGCATCGGCACCGCTGGAGCGGATATGCCGAGGGATCCCAGTGCCGCCGAAAAGAGAGGCCTCGCGTGGGCCAGGACCCTGCCCGAATACATGATGCTGGTCCAGGAGCGGACTGCGTCGGCGCAGACGGCGCGCGTCCTCGGCCGCAGGTACCTGCGAGTGAACTTCACCGAGGGCAGCGACGCCGCCTTTCTTGATCTGGACGTCGCCAATGACCGCGCACGTTTCACGTTGCTCGACGCGGCCAAGGAGACGGCTACTACGGCGTACCGGAAGCATCGGTCCTTCATTGATCGGATGCTCAACAAGAGCATTGCGAAGCCGCTCCGCGGCTAGCGCCCATCGCTCGCGCAATATGCCGGGCGAAGGCGCGCTGCCCTCGGTCGCGGCGTACGAACGTTGAGTGACGGCTCTTTCACGATGAATCCCGACGAGCGAATGTCGGTTCGGGGTCGACTTGAGACGGCCAAGCCGTCGAACCCACCTCCGGGAATGTGACCTCCAAGTTGAGCGGCCCGATACCTGCCGGTCGCGACAGGCAGTGCCCGGCCA
>PLZH01000068.1:10338-10775 GCA_003152055.1 Burkholderiales bacterium | reverse complement strand
TCGAACAGAGCTGAGCGCGAAGCCATGAATGCGACCACCTCTCCCGCGCACGTCGCGGCAGCGACTCCGATGAGTTTTTCCGGTCGGACTGCCAATGCGCGAAGGCCTGCGAGCTGCCTCATGACAGGTCTGATGAACCCATCCAGTGGATGCGACACCCAAGGCAGCGCATTGTTTGCTTGCGTGTCGACGGCCTGGCAGGTACACCAGGGCGAGTTGCGGGGCTACCTGCGGCACCGGCTGGCTGATGCCGATGCGGCGGATGATGTCTTGCAGGACGTGTTCGTCAAGGCCATGCGCCAGGGGCAAGCCTTTTGCACGCTGATCAACCCCCGCGCCTGGCTGTTCCAGGTGGCGCGCAACGCGCTTGTGGACCGGCTGCGCATAGCGCATCCCACCGAGTCGTTGGCTGACGACGGGGCCGAGTTGGCTGATCC
>PLZH01000068.1:0-10224 GCA_003152055.1 Burkholderiales bacterium | reverse complement strand
GGGTGTCTTCGTCTCCAAGGACGGAGAGACCCGAACATGACCGAACTCACTGCTTCTCTGTTGCGTCAACGCAGCCTTCGATTGCCCCGGCAATACCCGCGCGTATTTCTGCTTGTGCTCGCCTTGGCTTGGTGGGTGCTGTACGCGGCGCTGATGCCGGCGTCGGAGGCGCTTGTGGCGGCGCTACCGGTGCAACGCGCTAGCCGCTTGGGCGGCGCTGTGCAGTTCTTCCTCTACGACGCCCCCAATGTGCTGCTGCTGCTTACGGCAGTGGTGTTCGTGATGGGCATGGTGAACTCGTACTTCACGCCGGAGCGCACCCGAGCGCTGTTGGCCGGACGTACCGAAGGGGCGGCCAACGTGATGGCGGCCAGCCTGGGCGTCGTCACGCCGTTCTGCTCCTGCTCCGCGGTGCCCTTGTTCGTCGGATTCCTGCAGGCCGGTGTGCCGCTGGGCGTGACCTTCTCGTTCCTGATCTCGGCACCGATGGTCAACGAAGTAGCGCTGGCGTTGCTGTTCGGGATGTTCGGCTGGAGGATCGCCCTGCTGTACATGGGCCTTGGACTGACGATTGCCGTCGCCGCAGGCTGGGTGATCGGCCGCCTGCGGATGGAACGTTATCTGGAGGACTGGGTCCGCGAGATGCCCAGGGTCCAGGCCATTCCCGGCGGCGCGAAGTTGACGCTGCCTGAGCGCATTGACGCGGGCTGGGACAGCGTGCGCGAAATCGTCGGCAAGGTTTGGCCGTACATCATGGTCGGCATTGCCCTGGGCGGCGCGATCCACGGTTGGGTGCCCGAGGACTTCATGGCGTCCATCATGGGCAACGCGGCTTGGTGGTCGGTGCCGCTGGCGGTGCTGATCGGGGTTCCGATGTACAGCAACGCCGCAGGGGTCATCCCTATCGTGCAAGCACTGCTGGCCAAGGGCGCGGCGCTCGGCACCGTGCTGGCTTTCATGATGAGCGTGATCGCGCTCTCGCTGCCCGAGATGATCATCCTGCGCAAGGTGCTGAAGTTGCGGCTTATCGTCACCTTCACGGCTGTCGTCGCGGCCGGCATCCTGATCGTGGGCTACGTCTTCAACGCGGTGCTCTGAGCGCGCCGCCTTTCGCTGATCTCAACCGAAGGAGCAAATCATGGACATCAAGGTACTCGGCAACTGCTGCGGCAACTGCGACACCACCATCGCGCTGATCGAACAGATCGCGAAAGCCAAGGGCGTGGCCGTCACGACGCAGAAGGTCACGGATGTTCGCGACATCCTGAGCTACGGCGTGATGTCCACGCCTGGCGTCGTGATCGACGGCAAGGTCGTGCACACCGGTGGTGTCCCCGGCCACGACAAGATCGAGCAGTGGTTATCGGCTTGACGATGGGAGGATGTACGCCTGGCTTCCGAGCCGTCTTGCAAGGCCCTGCCAAGACTACAGACGCCCGTCTCCGGGTTATCAATTCAACGCGATCTGCAGCGTCGAGAAAGCAAGCGCGAGCGGCCAGCATCATTTGGTGAGAGGGGCAGGTATGTCGATGTCTGCCTCAATCAGTCGCTCGATCATGGCGACGCTCATACCGCTCAGTTGTGCGACGGTCAAGAGATCCAAGCCGCGAGTGACCGTTGCAAACCATGTTTGACCTACCGCTCAGCGTGTGACGACGAGTTCAGCGCCGCGAATTTTTCGCGCGGCGCCGCGTTGAGGCGGTACTCCTGCCCGCCGACGCATCGCGACGTCAGTATGGTGCACGCGACGGCGGTATGCTCCCCAGTGACGGCAGCAGCTTGCTGCGAGTCCAGGCAACGTGACGACGAAAGGCTGCCATGGCGACGACACAGCAGACCGAGGGAAACCAACTCAGTGCTCCCAGGGGGTCAGGTCGCGGCTGGCATTTCGCCTGGGGCGCTCTGCTGATTGCGACCGGCATACTTGCGGTACTTATGCCGGGGATTGCCGCGCTGGCCACCGCGCTCGTCTTTGCCTGGTTGCTGATCTTCGGCGGCGGCTTCGAGATCGCCTATGCAATCCACACGCGTGGCAGCGCCGGTTTCGGCTGGAAGCTTGCCTCCGGCATCATCACGCTGCTGCTAGGGATTGCGATCCTCGTGCGCCCGCTCGCCGGCGTGATGTCGCTCGCGCTGTTGGTCGGCGGGTTCCTGTTCTTGGGCGGAATCGCCCGCCTGGTGCTTGCCTCGCGGATTCGACCCCAGCGTGGCTGGGGCTGGATCCTTGCCGACGGACTGTTCTCGATCCTGCTCGCCATCTTGATCGCGGTAGCCTGGCCGCAGAGCTCGATCGCGGTGATCGGCCTCCTGACCGGCTTTTGGCTGCTCTTGGCAGGCTTGTGGCGGATACTTCTGCGCGACGAACCAGAGGCGCACCGCCCCGCAGTTTGAGTGCCGCCCGTAGGGCCTGATTCGTCCAGAGTTCGCTTGTGGGCCGCCTACGGCACCGGGGCCAAGAGGGCCGACCCGAAGAAGTTCAGTACTCGTTGCAGCGCATCCGCGCGGGCGGAGACGTCGGTTCCTTCGATGGGAACTGCGCCAGTCCTCGTCTTGAATGCCGGCACCTGATGAACGGGCATGTTCGGCCAGTCAAAATGGTGAAAGCTGTCTACCATCAAGACTGTCATGCCAGCCGCATTGAATCGTGCCGCCCAGTCCCTCTCGCGGGGAACGATTGAACCGGCGCGGTTGAGCAGTCCCCCGCAGCCATGCAGAAACACGACGGCTGGATGCCGAGCTGTTTCCTCGGCCTTGAACAGGTAGCCATCCAGCAGGGTTGCGGGCGCCCCGTCAAGCGATGGGAAGTGCACCATCTTCTGAGCGCAAGCGACACTGGCCAACCCAAACAAGACGATCAAAGCCAACAAACGACGCACGGAAGTCCGCCCGTAGCCTCGCCTAGCTGCTGCCGACAACCGGCTGCGCAGCGACGGTCGGATTCGCTGCGACTCGATGATCAAGGCCTCGCTGGCGCGAGTGTTCGCGACGATCGCGATTCTTGTTTCCCGTTGCTCTTCGATCAATTGCCTGATGAGCTGTCCGTCAGGACAAATTCCCCAAGATTTCTGCCACGCTGACAGCTCCCGTTTTTCCCTCGTGCGCGTGTCGTTGGCCGGAACAAAGAAGGGCAGGAGGCGTCTCGTAGTTCGTAGTTCACGAGCCGGCCTTCGGCGGGTTGCTCAAAAGGAGTAGCTGAGGCCGGCCGAAGCAGTCCAGCGCGGCGCCAACTGGTAGCCCATCAGGTGGCTGTAGATCGGCACTTGTACGAAGCCGAAAGCTTGCAGGTTGCCCGTGACCGACACCGTCACGCCGGGGCTCAGGTACGCGACCGTGCCCGCGCTGTCGAGGTTGTCGGCGAGAGCCCCCTGGTCCGCGGCCTTGTGGAAGATGTTGAGTTGGAACTGCGGCACGAGCCCGGGATGTGCCTCATATCGCACTCCGAGGCTTGTCGTCGCAGTGTTGCCAGGGCGGAAGTCCTGACCCGACTGGTCGAGACGGTGCACTACCGCTGCCTGAAACTGGCCGTTGACGAACGCATCGAAGTCGTCGCTGATGGCCCGGTGGTAGTAGATGCCCACGATCACGTCGGTGCTGCCGGTGCCAGGCTGGAGACTCGTATCGACCAGATTGCCCGGCGAGGCGTTTTGCGAAATGGGCCCCGAGCTGAAGGCCGTCGGGCGGTGGCCGACGATGCCGGTGCCGTCGGCGTTGGGGCCGCCATAGTTTCCGGTGGGCATCTTCACGCCGAGCTGGAGTCCGAGATTCCTTTGCTCGAGCAGCCCTTGGTAGCTGGTGATGAAGCGGATGTCCCCGAGTCCCGTGATCGTCGAGCCGCTGAGTTGGTCCGACGTGATGGGGTTGGTCGCGGCGCCGTAGGTCGAGTGGCCGCGATCGACGTAGGGAACGAGCAGCCTGAGATTCCAGTCCGCGCTGGGTGAATAGCCCAGGCCGAACGTGGTGTAGCGGTTGATGGTCTCGTCTTCGACTTCCTGATCGCCGCCGGCGTCGTTGATTCCAGCGACCTGTGCCGACGACACCGCATGCGAGCCGGTGCGCAACTGGTTCTGGTTGATGTAGTCGTATTCAAGGCTGGCGCGCCATCCGGTGTCGGTCGAGTAGCCCATCGCCGCGTCTGTCGACAGCGAGCAGCCGCAGGTTGCGCAGGCCAATGCTGAGGTCGGCACGGAACTGGCGATCAGGAGAAGCGCGATGGACGCGCCTCCCAGGTTTTGAGTCATGGCTTTCCCAAACTTGGATTGACTGGCAAACACGCGGGCGGACGCAGCCGCATCGCGTGTCGAGGTCTTGGATGCATCGTCGAACAGCACGTATTCAGAGTTCGTGCTCGACGATCGAGCGGCATCAAGGCATGCAGCGTGGATCGCAATGTCGCGACCCTGCCTTCAACAAAGGCAGGAGCGCGCGATCCAGCAACCCGACGATCAGGAAGCCAGGGGCGGCCCGCGCGAGAGCGCATCGGACCAGATTCGCAGCGTCGGCGCCAACGCGACGTAGCGCCAGTGCGGCGCGTAGGTCAACGGCAACGCAGCAAGGACCGGAACGCTTGGCGGCATGCCGAGATTGGCAGCATGCAGAGAACAGTACGGGCAATCCTCGAACGTGTGGCTTGGGACCGGCTCGGGTACGCGCTTTACAGGCCCGGACTGGTCAGTGCGGATCCAGGCTGACCCCAACGATGTGCAGACCGGGCTCCAGCCTGCTGCGTCCCGAGCGAGCGCGCACGAGACAGTCGGCGCCAAAGCGCCCGCCAGCATGGCGACGATCGCCAGCCAGAGGGAGAAATCGCGCATCGCACCGCGGCGTCTCATGTATAAATTGTAGGGCGGCCCGAAATCGGCGGCGACCAAACCTCGCATTCGGCTGAGCGGATCGTGTAAACGCCCGATCGCTTGGTGTGCTCCCTGGCCATCGGTCGTGGGGCCCCAGGCGCGCGATCGGCGCCAGCGAGAAGTTGGAGCCTCGCATTAGACGTACACGTGGCAGAGCCGCGCGCTTCTGGTGTTCAGAGCTTGTAGTCGAGCGTGACGCGCAGCTGCCGCGGCTCCCCTGGATGGACCGTCACTCCGCTCGGAACCACCGTGCTGGTCGGCGTCACCTGATAGTCCTGCTGGTAGGCGATGTCGAAATACTTCCGGTCGAAGAGGTTGAGCACGTCCACGGTCACCGCGAGGTTGGGCAGCAGGTCGCGCTTGAGCAGAAGATTCGTGACGATGGCCGAAGGCCCCTGAGCGTGCCGTCTTGCGACAACGGGTACGAGCCGATGTAGCGCGTGACGACGCCAGCAGAGCAGGGCCCCAGTTCGTGCACCGTAATTCCGAACGAACCCACCTTGGACACGGCATTGGGAATGTCGTTGCCCAGCTCGCCGTTGTCGTTGTTGGTGGCGTACCTGGCGTGCGTCCAGGCGATGTCCGCGTCGAGGAGCAGCCATCGGTTGAGCACCGCGTGGTTGTTCCACTCGAACCCGTAGCGCTTGCTCGCGCCGTTCGGCTCCGTGCTGCCGATCGCGGAGTCGGCGCTGTAGATGATTTCGGAGGCGCTGTTCAGTCTCCACAGCGCCATGGAAGTTTGCAGGCATGGAATCCGGTCGGTGCGCCACCCCACTTCTTCTCCGAAGCTGCTGACGAGAGCCGGCACCGGTGACGAGGGTTCACCGGTCGTCGAGTCGATCTTGCCGATCACGCCGCGGGCGTCGTTGCTGTGGAAGCCTTTGCCTGCATCGAGGAACAACTCGGTCTTCTGCCACGGGCTGAAGATGAGGGACAGTTTCGGCGAGATCTTGCTTCCCGAGGCGATGCCGCTGTTCTCGGGATTGGTGAACGATGTCATGTCCATGTTGACGTGATCCGCGCGAAGGCCAACGAGACTGCGAAACCAGGGCGTCCATTTCGTCGTGTTCTGCACGTACGCACCCACCTCCGTTTCACGCACGTGGTCATCGCTTACCGTCATGAACGGCAAGCGCGCCTCGCTGTTGAGCAGCCCGACGCGGATGTCGTCATTGCGGACCTGCAGGCCGACCTCGGTCGTCGAGTCGTTGCCGAACAACCCGTGATGCCAGCCGTGAGCGACCCGGCCGCCGTAGATGTTGCGATGCTCCTCCTGCTCGAACTGGTCGCCTGTCGCTGGTCGGAGCTCGAAGAAGGTGAGGTTCGACCACAAGGTGAGCCGGTGTTGCTGGACATAGGCGGATGCGTTGGTGTAGCCCGCGTCGTCGTGCTGGTGCCATTCGCCGGACAAGATGGCTCGACCGCTGTTGCCGCCGTCGGTCGGATCGAGTGCGGAAAAGCGCCCGAGCTGGCCGGACTCGATGAGCTCGAGAGGCACTTGGTCCGTGGACGTCCAGTGGGCCTGGTAGAAGTTGCCGTCCATTGACCAGCCGTTCGAGTAACCGCCGTCGCTCAGACGCAGGAGGCCGTTGAGCTTGCGAAGTCCTTCGGGCGTCGTCCAGGGCCCGTTGTTTTCCTGAAGTTCCAGCGCCCCGAGCAGGCGCGGAGCCGAAGCGCTGTTCGACCCGAAGAGGCGCGGTGAGTCGGCGACCAGCAGTCGCCGATAGTCGTGGTCGCCGATCGTCAGGCTTGCCAATCCTCGATCGAGGCTGTCGACGTACTTGATATGCGCCGACCCCGCCGAAGAGAAATCGCCGTCTTCCGCGAAGTAGGGGCCTTTCCNNGTAGCCGCGCAGGAAATACTGGTTGGCCTTGCCGTCGCCGGAGTGCTGGGTCGCCACCATTCCGGGAATGGTCTCCAGCACTTCGCCGGGTCGCAGAAGCGGAAGATCGGTCAGCCGCTCGCCACGAACGATGCCTTGCGAGGCGGCGTCGGAGGTGCCGACCGCGTTGTCGTAGTGGCCGGTGATACTCACCGCCGGCAGCGGCTGTGCTTGGGTGACGTCGATGACGCCTGTGCAGCCGAGGCGGCGCTGGCAGGTTGTTGTTGGGCATTGGACGCCTGCGAAACTGCAAGCGAGGCGAGGGCAAAGAGCGTCGAGCGTCTGACCGCGTGATGGCAAATCGAAACGATGAGGCATGGTGAGGTCCTACGGAAATCGCGTGCGGATGCATCCGGCTGCTTGGCCGGACATTCGAATCGACACGTAGTGCGGCAACCGCACGGAGGGTCGCCGGCCCGGTAGAAACGCCCACCGGGCGCCTGATCTCTTAGCGGCGCATGAGCCGACCTATATGCCGCGGGGCGGGCGCTCGGACCGCTCCGCCCTCGTAAATCTCCCTTACACAATATTTCGCCCGCCCATCCGTCTTCACTCATGTATGGACGCAAGACTGGATGCAAGCTGGCGCATGGCCGAACAGAACCGTTCGCTCACCGACACATTTGCCCGGGAGCGCTCCCGCCTGCGTAGCTTCATCCGCCGCCGCGTCCTGGACCAAGCCGACGCGGAGGACATCCTGCAGGACGTGTTCCACGAGTTGGTCGAGGCGGGGCGAATCGTGCGGCCGGTCGAGCAAGTCGGCGCATGGCTGTACCGGGTCGCGCGCAATCGCATCACCGATCTATTCCGCAGGAAGCGCACGCGCGGCATTGAGATCTCGCCTGGCACGCAAGGTCGTCCGACCGAGGAACCTGCCGAGGAATCCATCGAGGACTGGCTGCCGTCAATGGAAGCGGGGCCGGAGGCGGTTTACACCCGCCGGCTGCTGCTTGAGGAACTTGACGAGGCGCTGGACGAGTTGCCCGAGGAGCAGCGCAGCGTGTTCGTCGCCCATGAACTCGAAGGCCGCAGCTTCAAGGACTTGGCCGCTGAATCTGGCGTTGGCGTGAATACCTTGCTGTCGCGCAAGCGCTACGCCGTGCTTCACCTGCGCCGGCGCCTGCAGGCGATTTATGACGATTTCGTTGAACCTTGAGGATATTGACATGAGAAGGACCTGGTGGTTGCGCGGACTGAAGTTCGCACTGTTGGCAGTCTTGGCGCTGGCCGCTGTCGGCGCGGTCGTGATGGCCTTGTGGAACGTGCTGATGCCGGGGCTGTTCGGTTGGCCGGTGATCGGGTTTTGGCAGGCGCTCGGCCTGCTGGTGCTGAGCAAGATCCTCCTTGGCGGTCTTCGCGGCGGCCGCGGCGGGCGGATGTACTGGCGGGCCCGAATGACAGATCGCTGGGCCGAGATGAGCGATGAGGAGCGTGCCAAATTCCGTCATGGGATGCGACATCGCTGTGGTCGAGGCGACCCAGCGCAAGCCCCTTCGGCATGACCGGCGCGATCCGCTGGGTCCGGCTCATGGCCTATTCCAAGGTGCGAAGTGCTTCGCCACTCATCGTCAGGGCAGGTTGTTGAGAATGGCCGTTCCGTCTGGCGTTCCCAACCCCGTGCAGGCGTCCCACCCTGCCCCCGCCTTGTATCCCTTGATGGTGCTCTTGATCGCGTTGGTGCCCGAAGTGACGTCATGCATCACCGTCTTGGCGTTCGAGTAGAGGAATGGGTTCAGAAAGCCCACGTTCTTCTTCTTGGCCTGGTTCAGCCGCGCGACGAGCGCCGCCATCAAGGGCGCCACTGCGCTCGTGCCGCCCGAGGCTCCTTCGGCGGTGTCCACGCGGGTGAAGTAGTTCGTCGCGCTCATGGCGATGTCTGGCACGCCGCGGCCCGGCTTTCCGTTGTCGATCGAGACCGGCAGCTTCGCGTTCGTTTGATACGACGGAACCGCGAAGATCTCGCTGATCCCGCCGCCGCTGGTCCACCCCCCTCCTCCCTGAACGTTCACATTGAACGGCGTTCCGTCGTTCCAGACCACATCCTTGCCAGAATCGATCTGCGTACCGCCGCAGCCGAGCACCAGGTCATCGCACGCCGGGTGGTCGACGTGGATCTTGTGGTCCCAGCTGCCAGCATCCAGGTCCGCCGTGCCGTGGTCTCCCGAGGCGATGCAGACCGTGATCCCGAGCGATCCTGCGGCAGCGAAAAGCTCGTGATAGGCGTTGATTCCCTGCTGGTCCGTGGAGGATTCCGGGCCGCCCCAGCTGATCGAGATCACCCCGGGCTTTCGCTGCGAGTCGTGTACGGCGGCACTGATCGCGTCTAGAAAGCCCTTGTCGCCGTTGTTCGGCGCGAAGTAGACGGCGAAGTTTGCCCCCGGGACCACCGCTCCCGCCACCTCGATGTCCAGCATGACTTCGCCGTCAGCTGAATCGGGCGTCGTGGGGTCGTTGCCGGCATGGTCGACGGAGATGGAGGAGATCTTCGGGGTTGCTGCGCCTATTTCCTGGAAGAACACCTTCAGGTCACTGCTCCGATAGCCGCCACCTAGCTCGATGATTGCGATGGTTTGTCCAGTGCCATCGAGTTTCGTGCTGCCCAGAGTGGCTGGGAAGTTGTAGCGAGTGGCGAACTCTGTAGCCGCCACGCCGTTCTGGCCGCCCGGTCCGCTAAGCGCCGCACTCTTTTGCAGGTGCGGCGCCCGGCTTTTTGGGCGCGTGTCGAATCCGAAGACGCCGGTGACAATCTTGCTCAGCTCTTCCGGCAGGGTGATTTCGCCAGTGCGGCCGCGGTACGTCCCCGTGACGTGGTGATAGATCTGTACGTCGGCGTGAAACGCCGCCAGAAGATCGCCGAGCTTGCCCTTTAGGACCACGGATCGCTCGGCGGCGCTGCGATGCGCCACCGTCAGGTCATGTTCCTGTGCGAAGTGTTCGATCGTGTCGAGGTCTGCCTGGCTGGCACCGTGCTGCTTTTCCAGCTCGGCTTGCGTCAGGTATTTGCGTTTCGCCATCGGCGTGGCGGCCAGCTCGTAGGCCTTCTTGGCGAGCGCAGCGGGATCTCCGACCGAACGCACCCGCACGGTCACGCTAGCGATTTGCGAGGCATCGACCGGACCTGCCGGTCGCGAATTCGGAAGCAGCGTTCTCTGGCTTCCGGGAAGAGGTACGTAGATGGACATAGCTATCTCCGGTTTAAGGAATCAGTTCAAACCGAGCCGGATTCCAGGTCGGCAGCCGTTGCCTGGCGTCACGGCGTGTTGAGGAGAGCGGTCACCGCCAACAAGACAACAAAGTAGTATGCATTTCGGCATTCCACGTTTGGCTACCTCAATTTGCGGCGACGCGCCCGAAGCTCTGCGAGATCCCCTGCCCGCGGGCCATGACTTCGAGCCGCGGGAACTCGCAGTGTGACGCTCGCGCCGTTTCTTGTCGTCCCCAGCACGGGGGACTGCGTTGGCCGAAGCCTCTTGACTTCACATCTAGGCGAC
>PLZH01000179.1 GCA_003152055.1 Burkholderiales bacterium | reverse complement strand
TTGCGGATGTAGACGTCCTGCACGATGTCTCGCGTCTGCGCGTCGATCAGGATCTGGCCGCGCGGGCTCTCGAAGACCTGGCCCTTCATCGCCGCGAGCAGCGCGTCGCCGCCGCCCTTGCCCTTGGTGGCGGCGAGCGCGTTGTAGATCAGGTGCATGCCGTCGTAGCCGGCCACGGCCATGAAGTTGGGGCGGAACTTGTTGGCCGCTTCGAAGGCGGCGACGAACTTCTTGTTCATCGCCGAAGGGTGCGCCGCCGAATAGTGGTGCGAGTTGACGACGCCGAGCGCCACGTCGCCCATGTCGTTCAGCTGGTCGTCGTCGGTCACGTCGCCGGTGGCGATGAGGCGGATGCCCGATTTGTCGAGCCCGCGTTCGCCGAACTGCTTCATGAACGCGGCGCCCTGGCCCGAGGGAAGGAACACGAACACGGCGTCGGGCTTGAGATCGGCCAGCTTCTGCAGGAAGGGCGCGAAATCGGGGCTCTTCAGCGGCGTGCGGATCTCGCCGACGACCTGGCCGCCGTCGAGCGTGAACTGGCTCTTGAAGAACTTCTCGGCGTCGAGCCCCGGGCCGTAGTCGGCGACAAAGGTGACGACCTTCTTGATGCCGTTCTTGGCCGCCCAGTCGGCGATCGGCACCGTCACCTGCGGCAGCGTGAAGCTGGTGCGCACGATGTAGGGCGATTGCTCGGTGATGGCCGAAGTGGCCGCGGCCGTCACCACCATCGGCGTCTTGCTCTGCGTCGCGATCGGCGCCGTGGCGAAGGCGAGCGGCGTGAGGCCGAAGCCGGCGAGCACGTCGATCTTGTCGTTGACGACCATCTCCTGCGCGATGCGCCGCGTCGTGTCGGCGACGCCGCCGTCGTCTTTGATCGTGAGTTCGATCTTGCGNNCTGGCGTCTTTGCATTCGAATCTCCTGCGATACAGCGGCGAAAAGAGGGATTTTCGCCGTTGCCGCAAGGGCGCCGCATCAGGACATTCGCGCAGTGCGGGCGCGCCCTATGATCGTGCGCTGCGTCCCGCCCTCACGTCGAGCCACCCACCATGACGACCCGCACCCGCCCGCCTTTTCGCGCCGACCACGTCGGCAGCTTTCTTCGCCCCAAGCGCCTGCTCGAGGCGCGCGAGCGCCGCGCAAGGGGCGAGATCTCGCCTGAGCAGCTGCGCACCGTCGAAGACGACTCGATCGCCGAGATCGTGAAGTTCCAGGAAGACGTGGGCCTGAAAAGCATCACCGACGGCGAGTTCCGCCGCACCTATTTCCATATCGATTTCCTCGAGCAGCTCGGCGGCGTGAAGACCGACATTCCGGTCACGATCAGAAAGCCCGACGGCACCGAGGAGCTGGCGCCGCCAGTGATGCGCGTCATCGACAAGGTGCGCCACGTCAAGGACATCCAGAAGGCCGATTTCGAATACCTGAAATCGAAGGTCACGCCGGGCCACACGCCGAAGGTGACGATTCCCTCGCCGACGATGCTGCACTTTCGCGGCGGCCGCGCCGGCATCAGCCGCGAGCACTATCCCGACCTCGAGCCGTTCTACCAGGACGTGGCCAACGCCTACGGCGACGAGCTGCGTTCGTTGAGCAGCGCCGGCTGCACCTACGTGCAGATGGACGACACCAACCTCGCCTACCTTTGCGACGACAAGATGCGAGAAGCGGCTCGCTCGCGCGGCGACGACCCTGACGAGCTACCGCACCGCTACGCCTCGTTCATCAACCGCGTCGTCGCGCAAAAGCCCGCGGGCATGACGCTCGCCGTGCACCTGTGCCGCGGCAACTTCAAGAGCACCTGGGCGGCGCAGGGCGGCTACGAGCCGGTCGCCGAGGCGCTGCTTTCCGAGATGGACGTCGACGGCTACTTCCTGGAGTACGACGACGCGCGCTCGGGCGATTTCAAGCCGCTGCGCTTCCTGCCCAAGGGCAAGATCGTCGTTCTCGGCCTGGTGACGACCAAGCTCAGCCAGCTCGAATCGAAAGACGACATCAAGCGCCGCATCGACGAAGCNNTGCGGCTTCTCGAGCACGGTGCACGGCAACGACATCGCCGTGGAAGCCCAGCGCGCCAAGCTGCGCCTCATCGTCGAGGTGGCCGACGAGGTCTGGGGCGGGCACTGACGAGCCGGGCAGTGATGCCCGACAGAGACGTCAGCCGGGAGACTTCGGAATGGTGCTGCCCGCCGCCGGGCCTTCGATGCCCGCCGCCCTGCTGCGCTCGCCGCTGACCAGCCGATAAGCCACGCCGGCGCACGCCGCGCCTGCGAGCGGCGCGACCCAGAAGGCCCAGAGCTGCTCGATGGCCCAGCCGCCGACGAAGAGCGCCAGGCCGGTGCTGCGCGCCGGGTTGACCGAGGTGTTGGTGACCGGAATGCTGATGAGGTGGATCAGCGTCAGGCCCAGGCCGATGGCGATCGGCGCGAAGCCGCTCGGGGCGCGCTGGTCGGTCGCACCCGGGATGATGATGAGGAACATGAAGGTCATCACGAACTCGCAGACCAGCGCCGCCGTGAGCGAATAGCCGCCGGGCGAATGCTCGCCGAAACCGTTCGATGCGAAGCCGCCCTTCAGATCGAAGCCGGCGTTGCCGCTGGCGATCAGGTAAAGCACCGCGGCGCCGGCGACGGCGCCCGCCACCTGGGCGACGGCGTAAGGCAGCAGGTCGCCGGCGCGAAAACGGCCTCCGACGACGAGGCCGAGCGAGACAGCCGGATTCAGGTGGCAGCCCGACACGTGGCCGAAGGCGTAGGCCATCGTCAAGACGGTGAGACCGAAGGCGAACGCCACGCCCATGAGGCAGATTCCGACCTGCGGAAAAGCGGCGGCGAGCACGGCGCTGCCGCAGCCTCCGAGGACGAGCCAGAAGGTGCCGATGAACTCGGCCGCGGCGCGATTCGACAGCGGCATGGTCACCTCCCCGCTACGCTCCTGGCGGCGCGGGCGGGAGCTTAGCGCAATGACCGTGCCCGGCGCCATCGCGTAGCGACGGATTTACTTGGCGCCTCGGATCGCTAGGATGGATGCATGAGCACCCGGCCGCCGCACAAGCACGGTCACGAGTATGACCACGAGCACAGCGAGCTCGGCGAGATGGACCTGCGCGTGCGCGCCCTCGAATCGGTGCTCACCGAAAAGGGCTACGTCGACCCCGCCGCGCTCGACGCGCTGATCGACACCTACCAGACGCGCATCGGCCCGCGCAACGGCGCCCGGGTCGTCGCGCGCGCCTGGGTCGACGCGGAGTTTCGTGAATGGCTGCGCCGCGACGCGAGCGCGGCGATCGCGTCGCTCGGCTACGGCGGCCGCCAGGGCGAGCACATGGTGGCGGTGGAGAACACGGCGAGCGAACACAACCTCGTCGTTTGCACGCTGTGCAGCTGCTATCCCTGGCCGGTGCTCGGCTTGCCGCCCACCTGGTACAAGAGCGCGCCCTATCGCTCGCGCGCGGTCAGCGACCCGCGCGGCGTGCTCGCCGACTTCGGCGTGACCCTGCCCGAAACGACGGCGATCCGCGTCTGGGACTCGACCGCCGAAGTGCGCTACCTCGTCATCCCCGAGCGCCCGCCCNNCCGGTGAGGCCCGAGCCCGAGGGCGAGCTCTTCCACGCAGCCTGGGAGCTGCGCGTGCTGGCCTTGACGCTGGCGATGGGCGCGACGGGCTCGTGGAACATCGACATGAGCCGCGCGGCGCGCGAGACGCTGCCCGACTACGCCGCGTCGAGCTACTACGAGATCTGGTTCGAGGCGCTGCAAAGACTCGTCGAGGAACGTGGCCTGGCCAGCGCCGCAGAGATCGCGAGCGGGCACATGCGCACGTCGCCGCGCCCGGTCGCACGCGTGCTGCGCGGCGCCGACGTCGCCGCCGTACTCGCACGCGGCTCGCCCACCGAGCGCAGTGCCACATCGCCGGCGCGCTTCGCGCAAGGGGCGCGTGTGCGCATGCGCTGCGACGTGCCCCGCCATCACACTCGCCTGCCCGCCTACGTGCGAGGCCGCGCGGGCGTGATCGGGCGCCTGCACGGCACGCACGTCTTTGCCGACGCGAATGCCCTCGGTCTCGGCGAGCAGCCGCAATGGCTCTACAACGTCGTCTTCGACGAGGCCGAGCTCTGGCCGGGCCGTGCGCCGCAAGGGCTGAAGGTCTCGGTCGACGCGTGGGAGCCGTACCTGGAGGTCGCATGAACGCGGCGCTTCCCGCCCTGCCCGGCCTGCCGCGCGACGGCGACGGCCCGGTGTTCGGCGAGCCGTGGCAGGCGCATGCCTTCGCGATGGCGCTGGCCCTGCACGAGCGCGGCGTTTTCACCTGGCCCGAATGGGCGGCGGCGCTGGGCGCGCAGATCGACGCGGCACAGGCCGGCGGCGACGCCGACCTTGGCGACACCTACTACCGGCACTGGCTCGCCGCGCTCGAATCGCTCGTGGCTGCAAAGGGCGTGAGCTCAGCCCGTGAGCTGGCGCGCTACGAACAAGCCTGGGATCACGCCGCCGACCGCACGCCGCACGGCAAGCCGATCGAATTGCGCGCTGACGACTTCGAGGCCTGAGTGCGCGCCTCAGGCCGGCGCCTGGACGGCGAGGCGGTTCTCGACCGACTTCACGCCGTGCGTGTCGTGCGCGATCCGCTCGGCGTGGCTGCGGCTGATCGCGTCCGGCACCGTGCCGAGCAGCGTGACGACGCCGGCCTTGGTGTCGACGTCGATGTGCAGGCCCTTGACGTCGGAGGCGGTGAGCAGCGCGGTCTTGATCTGCGCCGTGATGGCGCCGTCTTCGATGGCGTCGCCGACCTTGGTGAGCGCCTGGCTCGCGGCAGCGCTCGACTGCACGGCACTCGCGGCCGCGGCGAGCGAGGCGTCGATCTTGCCGATCACGGCGCTCGCGTCGGCGCTCGGCGCGATCGTCGTCGTCGTCACCGCGCCGGAGGGCGTCTGCGTGACCGTGTTCGTCTTGTCGCAGCCGGCGAGCGTTGCGCCGGCGGCGAGGATCACGACCCAGGCGTGCCGGCGATGGCGCATGTCGAACCTGCTCATGGCGAGTCTCCTCTTACGGCGCCGATGACCGGCTTGCCGACTCGCAGCAAGCCGCGTGCCCGCCGCTAGGGCGTCGGGTTGCGATCGGCGGGGAACGCGATCTTGCGCAATAGCTCGATCAGCAGCGCGCACTCGGCGCGCGAGAGCGCGGCCAGCGCCGGCGCTTCCATCGCCGTCGAGATCTTGTGCGAGCGCTCGGCCTGGGCGCGGCCCTTCGCCGTCAGGTGGATGTGCTGGGCGCGGCGGTCGTGCGTGCTGCGCACGCGCTCGACCCAGCCGCGCTCGACCATCCGATCGAGCATGACGGCCATGTTCGGCGGCGAGATGTCGAGCGCCTGGCCGAGCTGCTTCTGGTTCGCTTCGCCGTTGGCGGCGACCAGCATGAGGATCGAGAACTCGGGTACGCGCAGGTCGAGCGGATCCATGTGGTGCGTGAAGACCTTGCGCAGCTCGAGCGCCGCGCGCGCGGCGGCGTAGCCGACGAGGTGGGCGAGCGCCGAATCGTCGAGCTCGCGCGCCGGCCGCGCGCCCTGATCGTTCATGCGCCTCCTTTCCGGCGCGCCGCGCCGAGGTAGGTCTCGATGACGCGCGGGTCCCTGGCGAGGTCTTCGGCCGGCCCTTGCAGCGCGATCTCGCCCATCTCCAGCACGTAGCCGTAGTCGGCGACTTCGAACGCGGCGCGCGCGTTCTGCTCGACGAGGAGGATGGTCACGCCGGTGGCGCGCAGCGCGGCGATGGTCGCGAAGATGTCGCGCACGATGAGCGGCGCGAGGCCGAGGCTCGGCTCGTCGAGCATGAGGAGGCGCGGCTTGCCCATGAGGGCGCGGCCGACGGCGAGCATCTGTCGCTCGCCGCCCGAGAGCGTGCCCGCGAGCTGGGCGCGCCGCTCGCGCAGGCGCGGGAAGAGCATGAAGACCTCGTTCAGCGACTTGGCGCTGTCCTTGTTGCCGAGGCGTACCTGGCGGTAGGCGCCCAGGAGCAGGTTGTCTTCGACCGACATCGTCGCGAAAAGGGCGCGCGTTTCCGGCACGAGCGCCATGCCGAGCATGACGCGCTCCTCGAGCGAAAGCAGGTCGATGCGCTGGCCGTCGTATTGGATCGTTCCTCTCGATGGCAGCACGCCGATGAGCGCGTTGAGGAGCGTCGATTTGCCGGCGCCGTTGGGGCCGATGACGGTGATGACCTTGCCGGCTCTTGCAGTGAGAGTCAGGCCGTGCAGGACTTCGGCTTTGCCGTAGCCGGCGTGGAGGTCGCGGACATTGAGCAGAAGCTCGGCCATGACTCAGTGCTCCGTCCCGAGGTAGGCCGCCCGCACCGCCGGGCTGGCCTGAACCTCTTCAGGGGTCCCTTCGATGAGCTTGGTGCCGAACTCCATGACCACGACGCGGTCGACCAATCCCATCACCAAATCCATGTCGTGCTCGACGAGAAGAATCGACAAGCCCTCGGCGCGCAACTGGCGCAGCACGTTGGCCAGCCCCTCTTTCTCCTTCAACCGCAACCCCGCCGCCGGCTCGTCGAGCAGGAGCAAGGTCGGATCCGCCGCCAACGCCCGCGCGATCTCCATCAGCCGCTGCTGGCCGAGCGCGAGATTGCCCGCCTGCTCGTGCATCAGCTCGACCATGCCGATGCGCTGCAGTTGCTGCTCGGCCTCGCGCATCAGGCGGCGCTCCTCGGCACGGTCGGTGCGCAGCATCGCCGCCGGCACGCCGTGGCGGCCGCGCAGGTGAGCGCCGAGGGCAACGTTCTCGAGCACCGTCATGCCGGCGATCATCTTCACGTGCTGGAAGGTGCGCGAGACGCCGAGCCGCGCGATCTCGCGCGAGGGCAGCGAATCGATGCGCCGGCCGAGCAAGACGACTTCGCCGCGCGTCACCGGCAAGACGCCGGTGACGAGATTGAAGGTCGTCGACTTGCCGGCCCCGTTCGGCCCGATCAGGCCGAGGATCTCGCCGGCGCAGACCCGGAAGCTCACGTCGTTGACGGCGACGAGGCCACCGAACTCCTTGCGCGCGGCGCGCACGTCGAGCACGACTTCGCCGTGCGACGGCCGGGCACGGCTCGACAGCGGCGTGGCATCGGCCCAGTCGACCTTGCGCCTGACCCGCGGCAGCATGCCCTCGACGAAGGCCCAAAGGCCGTCGCGCGCGTACTGCAGCACGAGCACGAGCAGGATGCCGAAGACGATGATCTCGTAGTTGCCACTCGTGCCCATAAGGCGCGGCAGCCAGACCTGGAGCTGGTCCTTGAGGATCTGCACGACGCCGGCGCCGACCAGCGCGCCCCACACGTAGCCGACACCGCCGAGCACCGCCATGAAGAGGTACTCGATGCCCATCTCGAGGCCGAAGGGCGAAGGATTCACGGTGCGCTGGAAGTGCGCGAAGAGCCAGCCCGAAACGCTCGCGAGCAGGGCCGCGAGGACGAAGGCCGTGACCTTGACGCGGAAGGTGTTGACGCCCATCGCCTCGGCCATCGTCGTGCCGCCCTTGACGGCGCGCAGGGCCCGGCCGGCGCGCGAATCGAGCAGGTGCGTCACGGCGACGGCGGCGATCAGGACGACGATCCACACCAGGTAGAAGAAGTAGCGCCCGGTGCTGAGCGCGACGCCGAAGAAATTGATCGGCGCAATGCCGAGCAGCCCGTCGTATTTGCCGAGCGCGTCGATGTTGCCGAGCAGGTAGAAGAGCGAAAGCCCCCAGGCGATCGTCGCCAGCGGCAGGTAGTGGCCCGACATGCGCAGCGTGATCCAGCCGAGCACGAGCGCGGCCAGGCCGGTGATGACGAGGCCGATCCAGACCGTGAGCCAGGGCGAGATGCCGTAGGTGAGCGTCAGGTAGGCGGCGGTGTAGGCGCCCATGCCGACGAACGCCGCCTGCCCGAACGAAATGAGGCCGGCGATGCCGGTGAGCAGCACGAGTCCGATGACGACGAGCGTGTACAGGCCGATGTAGTTGGCCTGCGTGATCCAGAACTCGCCCGTCGACGGCGTGAGGATCGGCACCAGCGCCAGGGCGATGGCGAAGACAGCGAGCGCGATGCGACGCAATGCCACCCTCATTCCTCTTCGTCGTCGTGGCCGCGCTGGAACGAGCGCCAGAGCAGCACGGGAATGATGAGCGTGAAGACGATCACTTCCTTGAAGGCGCTCGCGTAGAAGGAGCTGAAGCTCTCGAGGCCGCCGACGAGCAGGGCGCCGATCGCGGCGGCCGGATAGCTCGCCAGGCCACCGAAGATCGCGGCGACGAAGCCCTTCAGGCCGATCAGAAAGCCCGAGTCGTAGAAGACCGTCGTCGTCGGCCCGATCAGGAGGCCCGAGAGCGCGCCGATGAAGGCCGCGAGGCCGAAGCTCAGCTTGCCGGCGCCCGAGGTTGAAATGCCCATGAGGCGGGCGCCGAGGCGGTTGACCGCGGTCGCGCGCAGGGCCTTGCCGCGCAAGGTGCGCTCGAAGAAGACGAAGAGCGCGACCATCAGAACGATCGAGGCGATGAAGATGCAGATCGTCTGGCCCGAGATGCTGATCGCGCCGGCCGAGTAGCGCTCGTCCCAGAAGCTCGGGTTGCGAAAGCCCTCGGCGCCGAAGAAGACGAGGCCGAGCCCGGTAAGCGCGAAGTGCACGCCGACCGAGACGATCAGGAGCACGAGCACCGACGCGTCGGCGAGGCGCTGGTAGGCGAGGCGATAGACGAGCGGACCGAGCAGGGTGACGATGGCCAGCGTCAGCGCGCTCTGCACCAGAAGCGGCAAGTGGCGCGGCGCCGCCCACACGGTGAGCGCGGCGACGGCGGCCGGCGCGACGAGCGTGCGCAGTAGCCCACGCAGCTTCGCCGCCGCCGGCAGGCCGCGCTGCGCCGCGTCGACCAGATCAATGAGCGCGGCGACGGCGGCGAGGGCGACGAGGAGCCAGATCGTCCCCGGCACCTTGCCGAGCTGCAGCAGCGCCAGCGTCAGCGCGCCGTAGGCGACGAATTCGCCCTGCGGAATGAAGATGACGCGGGTGACCGCGAAGACCAGAACGATGGCCAGCGCCAGCAACGCGTAAATGGCGCCGTTGGTGGCGCCGTCGAGGAGCAGGATGCCGGCGGTGGTGAGATCCATCGCGTCGAGCCTGTTGCCGGCAGATTGCGTTCAGCGCCCGCCGGGCCGCCCCAAGGGCGCCGACGCCCCCTCGGAGGCCAGCGAACGAAGTGAGCGTGGGGGCGTCACTTCAGTGGGTGGAGACGAGCTTCCAGGCGCCGTTGTCGATCGTCAGCAGCACGCCGGTATCGGGGGTGAAGCCGAAGTGATCGGTCGCCGTGTAGTCGAGCACGCCTTGCGAGACCGGCATGCGGCCGGTCGTCTCGAGCGCGGTCTTCAGCGCGGTTCGGAATTCCTGCGTGCCCGGCTTGCCCTTCTTCAGCGCCTCGGGAACGATGCGCTGCAGCACGAGATAGGCGTCGAAGACATGCGCACCGAACTGGTTGGCGCTCTTCGGACCGTAGGCCTTTTCGTACTCGGTGAGGTACTTCATGCCGAGCGCCTTGCTCGGGTTGCTGTCGGGCAGCAGGTCGGCCACGGTCGCCGGGCCGGAGGCGACGAACGAACCTTCGACGTCCTTGCCGCCGACGCGGATAAGGTCGAGCGAGGCGGCGCCGTGCGTCTGGAAGATCCTGTTCTTCGGGTAGCCGCGCTCGACCAGGCCCTTGTGCGGCATCGCCGCGCCGGAGCCCGAAGCTGCGATGAGGATCGCATCGGGGTTGGCCTGCATGAGCTTCAGCGCCTGGCCGGTGACGCTCGTATCGGGGCGCGCGAAGCGCTCGACGTCGATG
Source organism: Burkholderiales bacterium (assembly GCA_003152055.1). Taxonomy (GTDB): domain Bacteria; phylum Pseudomonadota; class Gammaproteobacteria; order Burkholderiales; family Burkholderiaceae_C; genus Schlegelella_A. Next base: position 36,447 of record PLZH01000179.1, on the reverse strand, counting down.
CGCTTGATGCCGGCCTTCTCGGCCTGCGCCGTGATGTCGTTCAACCAGCTTTCGCCGTAGGAATCGGTGTAGCCGAGGAAGCCGAAGGTCTTGACGCCGGTCTTCTTCCAGTAATCGACGATCGGGATGGACATCACGGCCGTCGATTGCGGCAGGCGAAAGCTCCACGCGTCCTTGCCGTCGGGAAGCGACGGGATCGGCGAGAGCGTCAGCTGCACGGTCTGCGCTTCGGCCGCGACGGCGGCCATGGCGACGGCGATCGGCGTCGCCGCCGAGCCGAGGATGAGATCGACGTGGTCCTCGGTGACGAAGCGGCGCGCGTTCTTCACGCCCTGTGTCGGATCGGTCGCGTCGTCGAGGATGATGACGTTGAGCGTCTGTCCGGCCACCGTCTTCGGCCACAGCATGATGCCGTTCTTGCAGGGAATGCCGAGCGCCGAGGTCGGGCCGGTGAGCGGCAGGCTGACGCCGACCGTGAGGTCGGCCTGCGCCGTGCCGGCGGCGCCGAGGGCCACCGCGATCGCGGCAAAGAGGCGGGTGAATGCTTTCATCGATGTCTCCTGTTCGTAGGCGGTGGAAAAGGCGCGGTCTGTGTGCAGCTCAACTGCACATCGCCTTGATGTCGTCGGGAATCGGGATGGCGCGCAGCCGATCCGGGTTGTCGGGGTCACGTTTCACGAAGGCGCGCGTCTCGCTGCCTTCGCAGATCAGCGTCTCGCCGCGGCGCATGCGATGGCGCTGCAGGAAGACCTTGGCCCGCCACTCCTCGACGCTGGTCTCGATGTCGAGCGTCTCGGCGTAGGTGGCGGTGGTGACGAAGCGCGTCAAGACCTCGAGCAGCGGCGTGCCGACGATGCCGCGCGTCTTCACCAGCTCGCGCCAGGGCGGCACGCCGCACTGCATGAAAAAGGCCAGCGAGGCCTCCTCCATCCAGCGCTGGAAGTTGGGATAGAAGACGATTCCGGCCGGATCGCAATCGCCGAAGTGGACGGTCACGCGGTAGTGGGTGATTCGAGACATCAGCCGAGCTACAAAAGCCGTGTAGAAAACCGGGTACGCCTGTCCACGGCTTCAGCGCGGCGCCATGCGCAAGGCGCCGTCGAGGCGGATCACCTCGCCGTTGAGCGCGGCGTTCTCGACGATGGCCGCGGCGAGGTGCGCGAACTCGGCCGGCTTGCCGAGGCGCTTGGGAAACGGAATGCTCGCGGCGAGCGAGGCCTGCACCGGCTCGGGCAGCTCGGCGAGCAGCGGCGTGAGAAAGAGGCCGGGCGCGATCGTGACGACGCGAATGCCGTGCTGCGCGAGATCGCGGGCCAGAGGCAGGGTGAGCGAGACGAGCGCGCCCTTCGACGCCGCATAGGCTTCCTGGCCGACCTGGCCGTCGAAAGCCGCGACCGAGGCGGTGCAGACCATGACGCCGCGCTCGTTGGTGCCGTCGCTGTCGGGCAGCGGGTCGAGCTTCGCGATCGCCGCCGCAGCCAGGCGGATGACGTTGAAGGTGCCGACGAGGTTGACGTCGACGACGCGGGTGAAGTCTTCGAGCGGCATCGGCGTGCCGTCCTTGCCGATGAGGCGCCTGGCGGTGCCGATGCCGGCGATGTTCATGATGATGCGCGGCGCGCCGAGCGATCCGCTCGCGGCGGCGAGCGCGGCGACGACGCTTTCGGTCGATGTGATGTCGCAGAAGAGGCCGATCGCCGAACCAGCACCGCTTCGCGCGACGATCTCCGCCGCCACGGCCTTGGCGCCTTCGCCGTTGCGGTCGAGCACCGCGACCCTGGCGCCGCGCCGCGCCAGCTCGCGCGCCGTCTCGGCGCCGAGCCCCGAGGCGCCGCCGGTGACGAGCGCGACCTGTCCTTCGATCTTCATCGTCTCTTCTCTTCCTTCAATGCTTGCGCGGCACGATCACGTCGCGGTCGGTGCCGATGTACATGCGCACGACGTCGGCGTCGCGATGCGTGAGCACGGCGCGTTGGTTGATCGAGCCCTTGTCGGTGATCTCGCCGCGATCGATCGAGGGCGGCTCCGCCAGCACGAGGGCGCGGGCGACGCGCGTGGCGCTGCCGGTACCACGCGAATGCAGCGTATCGACAAGGCGCTGCAGAAACGCTCGCAGATGCTCGTGGCCGAGAACGATGTGAGCCGGCGCGTTGGCCGGCAGCCCCGTGAAATCGCGGCAGGCGTCGAGACGCAGGAAGATCAGGATGCCGACTTCGCTTCGATTGATGCCGGCGACGACCACGTCCTGCACCAGCGGATCGCCGGCGGCGATGATGCCGGCGCGCAAGGGGCCGACCGAGACGAAGGTGCCGGTCGAGAGCTTGAAGTCCTCGCCGATGCGGCCGTCGAACATGAAGCCGCGCTCGGGCTGCGCCGCATCCATCGGCGTGGCCGCGTCGCCGCTGCAGTAGAAGCCTTCGGCGTCGAAGCATTCCGCCGTCTGCTCGGGCGCGCGCCAGTAGCCAGGCGTCACGTTCGGCCCGCGGTAGCGCACTTCCTGCTTGTCGCCCACGGGCACGAGCTTTAGCTCGAGGCCGGGCGCCGGCAGGCCGATGTGGCCCGACTTCACGTCCCAGGCATTGGCGCAGATCGCGAAAGGCGCGGTCTCGGTCATGCCGAGACCGGTGAGCATCCTGATGCGCTCGCCGCATTCCTGCTCAGCGAGGCGGTCGAGCTTGTCCCACACCGGCTGCGACAGGCCGGCGCCGGAGAAGAAGAACATCCTGACGCGGCTGAAGAGCGTCTTGCGCAACACCGCGTCGGTCTCGAGCGCGTTGGCGATTTCCTCGAAGCCCTTGGGTACGTTGAAGTAGATCGTCGGCGCGATCTCGCGCAGGTTGCGCAAGGTCTCGCCGATCAACGCCGGCGTCGGCTTGCCTTCGTCGATGTAGAGCGTGCCGCCGTTGTAGAGTGTGATGCCGATGTTGTGGTTGCCGCCGAAGGTGTGGTTCCAGGGCAGCCAGTCGACGAGCACCGGCGGCTCCGCAGCCAGCGCCGGGAAGCACTGGCCGATCATCTGCTGGTTGGCGCAGAGCATGCGCTGCGTGTTGATCACGCCCTTGGGCAGCTTCGTCGAGCCCGAGGTGAAGAGGAACTTGGCGATAGTGTCGGGGCCGACCTTGGCGTACGCCGCATCGACGGCCGCCGTCGGCACGGTCTGCAGCAGGGAAGCGAAGGGCACGGTCGTGCGGCCGTCGATCGCGCCTTCGGTGAGCACGACCGGCGTCCCGGCCAGCACGACCGCGGCGATCGCTTTCGCGTACGCCGGCCCGCTCGCGAATACGAGCCCGGGCGTGAGCAGGTCGAGGATGTGGCGCAGCTTGCCGTAGTCCTGCGAGATGAGCGAGTACGCCGGCGAGACCGACGCGTAGGGCACGCCGGCGAACATGGCGCCGAGGGCGAGCAGCAGGTGCTCGATGTCGTTGTCGGAAAGGATGGCGACCGGCCGCTCGACCGAGACGCCGCGATCGAGCAGCGCCTGGGCGATGGCGCGTGCGCTCTTCAATGCCTCGGCGTAGCTGACGCGCCGCCACTCGCCGCCCTTCACGCGCTTGGCGACGAGGGTGCGGTCGGGCGCCGCTTCGGCCCAGTGCAGGAAGCGATCGGTCAAGCGCTTCGGATACGGCCGCAGCGCTTCGCGCGAGACGACGAGCGTCGAGCCGTCGTCGCGACGTACGAAATCTGCCTCGAGCGAGCCGCCGAGGGGCAAGGCCCGGTAGCGCGGCTTGCTCACGCCTTCTTCACCTTCAGCGCCTTGCCTTCGAGGAAGTCGCGCATGCGGCCCTTGGCCGCGCCGTCGCCCTGGGCGATCGCGGCCATCAGCGATTCGGTGAACAGGCCTTCGTCCTGGCCCATGTCGGCGATGCGCGGCAAGGCGTGCATGACGGCGAAGTTGGAAAGCGCCGCGTTGGCGGCGATGCGCGCGGCGAGCTCGAATGCCTTCTCCAGGCCAGTGCCCGCCTCGACGAGATACTGCGACAGGCCGATCGCGAGCCCCTCTTCGGCACCGTAGACGCGGCCGGTGAGCATCATGTCGGTCATGCGCGCGACGCCGATCAGGCGCGGTATGCGCGCCGAGCCGCCGCCGCCGACGAACAGGCCGCGCTGGCCTTCGGGCAGAGCGTAGAACGCGCTCGCCTCGGCAACGCGGACGTGGCAGGCGCTCGCCAGCTCGAGGCCGCCGCCGACGACGGCGCCCTGCAGCACGGCGACGACCGGCACGCGGCCGAGCTGGATCTGGTTGAACGCCGCGTGCCACGAGCGTGAATGAACGATGCCTTCGGCGGCGCTGTGCTCCGTCAGCTCGGAAAGATCGAGCCCGGCGCAGAAATGCTCGCCCTCGCCGCTCAGGACGACGGCCCGTGTCACCTCGGGCAAATTGACGAAAGCGGTATGCAGCTGCGCGACCAGCCGGTCGTTGATGGCGTTGCGCTTGGCCGGGCGATGCAGGCGGATGTGCAGCACCGCGCCGGCCGGCTCGACGCGAAGCAGGTCGAGCGCGGCGAGCAGCGCAGGCAGCGGCGAGGCGTTGCGGCCAGCCTCTGAAGAGGACTTCATTGGTTAATCATAGTAAGTATTACGATGTCTCTACTTAGGGAGTTACCCCATGATAAATGGCAATCCACAGGACCGGTGTTGGCAAGCAATGGTTATGATTTCGAACTGAATGACGCGTCGGTCACGAAGAGGCCGGGTCGCGCACACTTGCACGTCGGCCACCAGTCAGGCCGATACGGAGACAACGATGAGCCGATCCGTTCGCGCCCTCGCCCTCTTCGTCGTCGCGACGGCGTGTGCCGCCGTGGTCGCGCTGGCGCAGCCCGGGCCGCCCTGGCCGACCAGGCCCATCCGCATGATCGTCACCTTCCCGCCCGGCGGCTCGTCGGATGCGGCGGTGCGCATCGTCGCGCCGAAGCTCGGCGAACGGCTCGGCCAGCAGGTGATCGTCGAGAACCGGGCGGGCGCGGGCGGCAACATCGGCCTTGCGGCGCTCGCCAAGTCAGAGCCCGACGGCTACACGCTCGCGGTCGGCGCCGCCGGCGGCCTTGCCGCCAACGCCAGCCTCTATCCGAAAATGCCCTTCGATGCGCAGAAGGATTTCGTGCCGGTCTCGCTGCTCGCGCACATTCCGTTCGTGCTCGTCGCCAACCCGGCGCTGCCGATCGGAAGCGTCGCCGATCTTCTGGCGCAGGCGCGCGCCGCGCCGGGCAGGCTCTCGGTCGGGCACGGCGGCAACGGCACCGCCATGCATCTTTCGGTGCAGCTGCTCAAGCTGATGGCCGGCGTCGACATGACCGAGGTCGCGTACCGCGGCTCGGGGCCGGTCGCGCTCGACGTGATGAGCGGCCAGGTGCCGCTCGGCATGCTCGACCTGCCCTCAGTGCTGCCGCACATCAAGGCCGGCAAGGTACGCGCCCTCGCCGTCACCGGGCAGGCGCGGCTGGCCGACCTGCCCGACGTGCCGACGCTCGCCGAAGCCGGCGTCAGGGGCTACGAGTCGACCGGCTGGTTCGGCATCGTCGCGCCCGCGGCCACGCCGCCGGCGGTCGTCGCCCTGCTGCAGACGGAGCTGCATTCCGTTCTCACCGATCCGGCCGTGCTCGCCCAGGCTCGCGCCGTCGGCGTCGAGCTGACGCCGATGACTTCGGCCGAGTTCGGCCGCTTCGTCGCCAGCGAGACGGCGAAGTGGGCCGACGTGATCAAGCGCTCGGGGACGAAACTCGATTGAAGGCCACGGCGAAGACGCTCGAAGCCGATGTCGCCATCGTCGGCGCCGGGCCGGTCGGCCTGACGCTGGCGATGGACCTCGCGGCGCGCGGCCGCACGGTCGCCGTGCTCGAGACCCGGTATCGCGGCGAGCCGCCGAACGTGAAGTGCAATCACGTCGCGGCGCGCTCGATGGAGCAGTTCCGCCGTCTCGGCGTCGCGGCCACGCTGCGCGATGCCGGGCTGCCCGCGGACTATCCGAACGACGTCGTCTTCCGCACGTCGGTGACGGGCACCGAGCTCTCGCGCATCCACATTCCCGGCCGCGCCACGCGCTACGGCGACACGAGCGGCCCCGACGGCTGGTGGCCGACGCCCGAGCCGCCGCACCGGATCAACCAGATCTTTCTCGAGCCGATCCTGTTCGCTCACGCCGAAGCACAGCCGGGCGTGACGATCAGGAACCGCACCGAAGCGACGAGCTTCGCGCAAGACGACGATGGTGTGAGCGTCGAAGCGCGCGATCTCGATGGCGGCGCCGGCGTGCGGGTGCGGGCGCGCTTTCTCGTCGGCTGCGACGGTGGCCGCTCGATGGTGAGAAAGGCGATCGGCGCCGCCTTCGCCGGCACGCCGGTGATCCAGCGCGTGCAGTCGACCTGGATCCGCGCCCCGAAGCTGCTCGGCATGATTCCCGGCGAGCGCGCCTGGAGCTGCTATGCCGCGAACCCGCGGCGCAGCGGCGTCTGCTTCGCCATCGACGGGCGCCAGACCTGGCTGGTGCACAACCACCTGATGCCGCACGAGGAGGACCTCGAGGCCGTCGACCGCGACGCGTCGATCCGCCACATCCTCGGCGTCGGGCCGGAGTTCGAATACGAGATCCTGAGCAAGGAAGACTGGATCGGCCGGCGTCTCGTCGCCGACCGCTTCCGCTTCGCCCGGGTCTTCATCTGCGGCGACGCCGCGCACGTCTGGGTGCCGTATGCCGGCTACGGCATGAACGCCGGCATCGCCGACGCCCTCAACCTCTCGTGGCATCTTTCTTCGCATCTCGCCGGCTGGGCCGAACCGAGCGTGCTCGACGCCTACGAGATCGAGCGCCTGCCGATCACCGAGCAGGTCTCGCGCTTCGCGATGGATCATGCGCAGCAGATGATCAAGGCGCGCGGCGCCGTGCCGCCGCGCATCGAGGAGCCCGGCCCCGAAGGCGATGCGATCCGGGCCGAGCAGGGACAAAAGAGCTACGAGCTCAACGTGCCGCAGTTCTGCTGCGCCGGCCTCAACTTCGGCTACTTCTACGATCGCTCGCCGCTGATCGCCTACGACGGCGAGGCGCAGCCCGCGTATTCGATGGGCGGCTTCACCGCTTCGACGGTTCCGGGCTGCCGGGCGCCGCACTTCGGGCTGGCCGACGGGCGCTCGCTCTACGACGCCTTCGGCTCCGACTACACGCTGCTGCGGCTCGATCCTTCGCTCGACGTCGCGCCTCTCATCGACGCCGCGAAGGCACGCGCCATGCCGATGCAACTGCTCGACGTTCCACGCCGCGCGGCGCCGGCCGAATACCGGCACGCGCTCGTTCTCTGCCGCGCCGACCAGCATGTCGCCTGGCGCGGCGACACGGTCCCAGCCGACCCCCGTGCGCTCGTCGACCGCCTGCGCGGCGCCGGGCCGAGGAGCCCCCCATGAACCACGCCGACCTCATCGCCATCGACATCCACACCCACCTCGAGGTGTCGTGCCGCAATCCCTTCGACAGCTACGGCGAGGAGTACGACCGCGCCGCCGACAAGTACTTCCGCTCGAGCAAGCGGCCGACGATGGACGAGACGATCGCGTTCTATCGCGAGAAGAAGATCGGCTTCGTCAACTTCACAGTCGATGCCGAGACCCAGATGGGGCGGCGGCGCATCCCCAACGAGGAGATCGCCGATGCGGCGCAGAAGAACGGCGACATCATGATCGCCTTCGCCTCGATCGATCCGCACAAGGGCAAGATGGGCGCGCGCGAAGCGCGGCGGCTGATCGAGGAGCACGGCGTCAAGGGCTTCAAGTTCCATCCCACGGTGCAGGGCTTCCTGCCCGCCGACCGGATGGCCTGGCCGATCTACGAGGTGATCGCCGAGCACAAGCTGCCGGCGATCTTCCACAGCGGCCATTCGGGCATCGGTTCGGGCATGCGCTGCGGCGGCGGCCTGCGGCTGCAGAACTCGAACCCGATGCTGCTCGAGGACGTGGCGATCGCCTTTCCCGACATCGAGATCGTCGTCGCCCATCCGTCGTGGCCGTGGCAGGACGAGGCGATCTCGCTGGCCATGCACAAGCCCAACATCTGGATCGACCTCTCGGGCTGGAGTCCCAAGTACTTTCCGCCGCAGCTCGTGCAGTACGCGAACACGCTGCTCAAGGATCGCATCCTCTTCGGCAGCGACTTCCCGCTCATCACGCCCGACCGCTGGCTGAAGGACTTCGCCGAGGCCGNNGGTCTTACGCCGCTGCACCCGTCGCCCGGGATGCCACCGGCTCCAGCCGCGGCGACCCGGGCCGCCTCGCCCGGCCCTCCGGTGTCGTTGAAGATGCGCCCCTCCGACGCGACCGCGACCGACGCCAAGCTCCCTGCCGATCCGAAGAAGCAGGTGGACCTCCTGGCCGACGCCATCGTCAAGGTTCAGGACGCCGCCAAGCGCGACAAGCTCGTCGTGCTCCTGCGCGATGCGCTCGTGAAGATCCCGCCGGTGATGTCGGACAAGGACGCGAGGAAGGCGATCGACAAGGCCATCGATTCGCTCATCGAATCGGGCAGCAAGAAGCTCCTGCTTTCGTTGATCGAGGCGGCGGTCGGCAAGAAGGCGACGACGATGCCGGACGACGACAAGCGCGCTCAGACCGGGCCGCCGCTCAAGGAGAAGGATCTTGGCGAGCACATCCTGAAGTCGCCCGAGATTCCGATCGGTAAACCGCCGGCCGTGCACCGCAACTCGTTCGAGTTCCGCGGCCTGCCGAGGTCCGCCAGGCCCAGCAGCTACATCGACTTCACCCTGCGCACGCCCGACTGGTTCGAGCCCTACGGCAGGATGGGTGCCGGATGGGTTCTCATCATGGAAGCCGACGACTACAAGAAGAACCGCGACGGCGCCGCTCGCCTGAAGGNNTACGTCATCGCCATCAAGGTCGGCCCGTCGCTCGAGAGCTATCCGGTCGAGAACATCGAGATCAAGAAGTAGCCGCGGCCGCGCCTAGCGGCCGAGCTGCGCCGCCCAGGCGCGCTGGCGCAGCTCGGGGCTGGCGCGATAGCGCTCGCCGCGGTAGTGCGCGTCGAGTCGGCCGAGCAGCGCGACGATCGTGTTCGCGTCCCAGGCGGCGAGCCACTCGAACGGGCCGGCCGGATAGTTGACGCCGAGCTTCATGGCCTGGTCGGCGCCTTCGGGCGTGCAGACGCCTTGCAGCACGGCATCGCAGGCTTCGTTGACGAGCATCGCGATCGTCCGCGCCACGACGAGCCCCGGCGCGTCGCCGATCGGCTGCGGCGCCCAGCCGGCAATGCGCAGCCATTGCCCGGCTTCGTCACGCCACGCCGAAGAGGCGCTCGCCGAAGCGCTGATGGCGAGCGGCGTTCCCGGCGCGCCGCCGTCGGGCGCGACGGCGATGTCGAAAAGCGCGAGCTCGCGCACACCTTCTTCGGCCGCGACCTGCGCCGCCATGCGGCCGTCGGTGAGGCGCAACTCGCCGTTCACCGTCTGCAAGCCGTTCCACCGGCTCGACGCGTCGGCCTCGAAGCGGACGCCGGCGTCGGCGAGCTTCGCGGTCCAGCGCTCGACGGCGACACCGGTGCCGTGCAACGCGACGATCGCGCCCGGCGGGATCGCCCGCACCTCGGGCGTCGCCGCGACGGCCGGCGTCGCCGCCGGATAGGCGTAGAAGCCGCGCCCCGATTTACGGCCGAGCAGGCCGCCGTCGACCATCTCGCGCTGCACGAGCGACGGGACATAGCGCTTGTCGCCGAAATTGGCGGTGAACACCGATTCGGTGACGGCGAAGTTGGTGTCGTGGCCGACCAGGTCCATCAATTCGCAGGGCCCCATGCGAAAGCCCGCCCCGCGCAGGCAGGCGTCGATCGCCGCCGGCTCGGCGGCGCGCTCGTGCAGCAAAGCGAGCGCTTCGGCGTAGTAGGGACGAGCGATGCGGTTGACGATGAAGCCCGGCGTCGAGCGAGCGTGCACGGGCGTCTTGCCCCAGCGCCGGGCCAGATCGAAGATCGCATCGGCAACGCCGCGCTCGGTCGCGAGGCCCGAGACGACTTCGACCAGCTTCATCAGCGGCACGGGGTTGAAGAAGTGCATGCCGACGAAACGGCCGGGATCCTTCAGGCCGTGGGCGAGCGCGGTGATCGAGATTGACGAGGTGTTGGAGGCGAGCACCGCCGCATCGCCAACGACGGCTTCGAGATCGCGAAACAGGCCCTTCTTCGCCTCGGCGTTCTCGACGATCGCCTCGACGACCAGGCCGGCGCCGCTGGCGTCGTCAAGTCGGGCCGCGCTCGTGACGCGCGAGGCGATCGCCTTCGCTTCCTCGGCACCGAGCCGGCCTTTGGCGGCGAGACCGTCGAGCGTCGTCGCCAGCTTGCCGCAGGCCGCGGCGGCCGCGCCTTCGCGCGAATCGAAGAGGCGCACGGTGTGCCCGGCCTGCGCCGCGACCTGCGCGATGCCCGCGCCCATGATGCCGGCGCCGACGACGAAGATGGTGGTGTCGCGGCCGAGGTCGAGGCTCATGTCGAGGCTTGATGCAGGATGAAGGCGAAGCGGCCGCGCGAGGGCGAGACCGACAGGGATTATGGCGAGGGGGCCGTCATCCCCTGCACGCGTCGGTGTACATCACTACATTGGAGGCAGGCAAGAACGGAGAATGGGCATGCGTTATCTGGTCGTGGGAGCGGGTGCCATCGGAGGGTATTTCGGAGGCCGTCTGCTCGAGGCGGGCTGCGACGTGACCTTCCTGCTGCGCCAAGGTCGTGCCGAGGCATTGCAACGCACAGGGCTCATCGTCAACAGCCGCTTCGGCGACCTGGCGCTTGCGCCGCCGCCGCATCTGCTGTCCGCACGGATCGATTCGACCTTCGACGTCGTCATCGTGGCATGCAAGGCGTACGACCTCGCCGAGACAATGGCGTCGTTCGCCCCGGCCGTCGGGGCCGCTACAGCGATCCTGCCCCTGCTCAACGGCATGCGGCACCTCGACGATCTGAAGAGCCGTTTCGGTCCGCAGCGCGTTCTGGGTGGCCTTTGCATGATTTCCACGACGCTCGACGCCGCGGGCACGGTCCATCATCTGAACGACATCCACTCGCTCGCCTTCGGCGAGCTGGACGGCACGGCGTCCGCACGCGTCACGGCCATCCTGGGCGACTTTTCGAAGGCGAATTTCGACGGTCGGTCGACGTCGCAGATCCTGCAGCAGATGTGGGAGAAGTGGGTCTTCATCGCCACGGTGGCCGGCATCACCTGCCTGATGCGCGCGAGCATCGGCGACATCGTCGCTGCAGGCGCGGGCGATCTGAGCCTGGCACTTCTGGAGGAGTGCCGCGAGATCGCTTCGGCCAACGGATTCGAGCCGGGCGCGCCAGGCATCGAGCGGGCTCGATCCATCGTGACGGCGACGGGTTCCGCGTTCGTCGCTTCGATGTTGAAGGACATCGAGCGCGGCGCCCCTGTAGAAGCCGACCATGTCGTCGGCGATCTGCTTCGCCGCGCAAGCCAAGACCCGCAGCGGCCGTCGTTGCTTCGGGTGGCCTTCGCTCACCTCAAGGCCTACCAGGCAAGACGAGCGCATTCGACGTGAAGCCCAGGGTCGGCGAGGCGCGCGACGCTGCGGCGCGACGGCAGCGGTCTGCACGATGCGGGCGCCAGACCTTGCGCGCCGGCCTCCAGGGCGGCTGATGACGCCTCGCGGCGCGACAAGACATTTTTCGTCGCGCGTGGCAGCTTTGGCGTGTCGATCGCGTCATGGAGGGCAGGGCAGTCCGCCCAGCACAGGAGTCCATGATGAAGTCGATCCACACTCCGATTGGCGCAGCGTGTTTCGCTGCGGTCGCCCTCTCTCAGCCTGCGTTCGCGGCCAAGGTCGCAATGGTGACGACGCTTTCGCGCGTCGCGCTCAATCCGCAGCCACTGCCGCCGAAGGTCCAACCTTCGTCGTTCGCTTCGACCGGCAGCAAGACCACGACCCAGCAGCGCGGCATCATCATCGGCGGCGGCAAGACGGCACGCCTCGCTACGCCGAGGTGAGAGCGTGAAGCGCCGTCTCGCAGTCGGCAAGGACAAGATGATTGCCACCGCGACCTTCAACGGCAGACGCGGAAAGAGGATCAAGGCGTGGCCAGTACCAGCTGAAGCTCAATCTGTGCAACCCGAAGTGCTGAACGAACCCACGACCCGCGAAGGACCGATGCTATGAACGATGCCAGTGAATTGACCCGCAGTCGCCTGTATGCGACGCCTCGATCGTCGACGACGAAGTTGCAGGCAGCGCTCTTCGCCATCGCAACGACATGCGCCTGTGCCGCGTGCGCCGATTGCGGCCCGGTCATCGCCACCTACGCAAAAGCCGAGGCGACGGGCCGCTACGCGATGTCCGACGTCGCCAGTCTTCAGGCGGCCCCGAAGGGCAAGCCTTTCCAGGTAGACGTCGGCGGTGCCGGCTAGACCCACTTCGGCGACCGCTGGAAGAAGAGCGGCGGCGGCGACGCTGGCTCCGAAGGCGCGAATCTCAGGATTCGCGAGCAGAAAGGCGCGACGCGCTGCGAGCCGCTCGGCGAGAGAAAGGTCGGCAACGAGGCGGCCGTCGGCTACCAGATCCGCAACAACGAGAAGGGCAACGCGCCCGATCCAACCGCGATCCACATGTGGATCAGCCGCTCGACCGGCCTGCCGATCTTTCACGGCATGGATTCGGACGGCGGCGGCCTGCGCTGGGTCAACGGGCCCGAGGTCGTCGCGCCCGCGATGATCAAGTGAAGCGACGGATCGGCTTTACAGAACCGCCCCTTCGGGTCGATCGGTGCCCGATCGACCCGCCCGCAATCCGAGAACTGGTCCACCAACAACTCGTCATCCGCCGCCACATGGTCAGGCTGCGCTTAGATTCAGTCAGTCTCTGGCGAGAGCGCCCACTGTTTCCGTTGGCGTTATCGGTGTTTCATCGAACGGCGGGCTCGGCGCCGGAACTTCCGTCGCAGCGACGCCTGCACGGACCTGCGGAACCTTCGCTTCCGACTGCGCTAGGGCTGGGCCTCTTGATCTACATCCGGTAGCGGATGCGCCAATGAGCGCCAACGTTGTCGCCGCGACGAGGACGCGCGAAGCGCTGCGGAGATTCAATAGGCTCGATTTCATCATCACGTCCTTGCCGAACATCGTGTCCAGCGAGGCTTGGATCGTCCGTCCAAGAGACAGCGGTTGCCATCCCTCTAACTCGGGATCCTAGAACGTGGGCCCTAGCCTAGGGCGCGTCGCTCATGAGCGCTTCGATCTCCGCAGCGTCGACAGGCGCGCCGCGACTGATGAGCTCGCAGCCACCCGCCGTCACGACGGCATCGTCCTCGATGCGAATGCCGATGTTCCAGTACCGTTCGGGAACGCCCTCGGCCGGTCGCACATACAGACCGGGCTCGATCGTCACGACCATGCCGGGCTCGAGCTTTCGCGACGGCTTCTTGACGACGCGGCCGCCTTGCCAGTCGGGCTGCTCGACCGGCGCTTCGCCGGCCGACAGATAGTCGCCGACGTCGTGCACGTCGCGGCCGATCCAGTGACCCGTGCCGTGCATGTAGAAAGCGCGATAGGCGGACGACTCGATGGCGGCATCGACGTCGCCGACCTTGGCGCGGTCGAGCAGGCCGGTGTCGAGCATGCCCTGGGCGAGCACGCTCACCGCCGCGGCGTGGGCGTCGCGCTGGCGCGCGCCCGGGCGCGTCGCGTCGATGGCGGCGCGCTGCGCCGCGGCGACGATGTCGTAGAGCTCGCGCTGCGCCGGCGTGAAGCGGCCGTCGGCGGGAAAGGTGCGCGTGATGTCGCTGGCGTAGCCGTCGAGTTCGCAGCCGGCGTCGATGAGGCAGAGCTCGCCGGCCTTGAGCTCGGTCCGCCCGGCGGCGTAGTGCAGGACGCAGGCATTGGCACCCGCGGCGACGATCGAGCCGTAGGCCGGGCCTTCGGCGCCGTGGCGGCGGAATTCGTGCAGCAACTCCGCCTCGATCTCGTATTCGGGAACGCCGGCGTTCGCGTCCTGCCGAAAGCGCGCAGCGCAAAAGCGCATGGCGCGAACATGCGCACCGGCGCTGATCGCCGCGGCGCGTCGCATCGTTGCGATCTCGCCGGCGTCCTTGAAGAGGCGCATCTCGGCGAGCACGGGGCCGAGGTCGTGCAGCGTGCGCGGCGCCTCGATGCCTTGCCGCGCCTTGGCGCGCACGCGCTCGAGCCAGCCGTCGAGCTGCGCCTGCAGCCCCGGCGTCGCCGCGGGCTGCCAGACCGCGGGCTGGCCACCGAGCTTGCCGACCATCACCTCGTCGAGGCGGTCGAGGGGGAAGGCCTCGTTGACGCCGAGCACCGAAGGCGCGGCATCGGGGCCGAGGCGAAAACCGTCCCAGATCTCGCGTTCGGCATCCTTCGGCCGGCAGAGCAGCGTCGTGTGCCCGTCGGCCTCGACGACGAGCCAGGCGCCGGGCTCGCCGAAGCCGGTGAGGTAGTGAAAGTCGCTGCCATGGCGATACGGGTGATCGCTGTCGGCGTTGCGTTGCCGCTCGGGCGCCGTCGGCACGATGGCGATGCCGCCTCCGGCCGCTTGCAGCGTCGCGGCGATCCGGGCGCGGCGGGCACGAAACGGGTCGAGGCTCGAATCTCTTTGCATGGGCGGCACTGTAGCGGCGGCCGCAATGTTTCGCGTTTTTCGCTACGCTCGTCGGCTTTCGCAGGCAAAGAGAGGATTCGATCATGGACTACCGCCGCCTCGGCTCGAGCGGATTGCAGGTGAGCGAGCTGTCGCTCGGCTCGTGGGTCACGTATCACAACCAGGTCGGCACCGCGGCAGCCAAGGAGATGCTCGCCGCGGCGATGGACTCGGGCATCAACTTCTTCGACAACGCCGAGGTCTACGCCAAGGGCCAGAGCGAGATCGTCATGGGCGAGGCGTTCAAGGCGCTCGGCTGGCCGCGGCTCAACTACATCGTCTCGACCAAGTTCTTCTGGGGGCTCGACCGCGACGGCAACGCGGTCAACCGCAAGGACACGCTCAATCGCAAGTACCTGATGCAGGCGATCGACGGCTCGCTCTCGCGCATGGGGCTCGATTTCATCGACCTCGTCTTCTGCCACCGGCCCGATCCGCACACGCCGATCGAGGAGACGGTCTGGGCGATGAGCGACATCATCGCCAGCGGCAAGGCGCTCTACTGGGGCACGAGCGAGTGGGCGGCGGCCGACATCCGCGCCGCGTGGGAGATCGCCGAGCGCCATCACCTGCGAAAGCCGGTGATGGAGCAGCCACAGTACCACCTCTTTCATCGCTCGCGCGTCGAAGACGAGTACGCGCGTCTCTACGAAGACATCGGCCTCGGTCTCACGACCTGGAGCCCGCTCGCCAGCGGCCTGCTCACCGGCAAATATCGCAGCGGCGTTCCCGCGGGCAGCCGCGGCGCGCTCGAGAGCATGGGCTTCCTGACGAAGAGCCTCACCGATGCGGCGAAGAACGCCGCGCTGACCAGGCTCGAGCCGATCGCCGCCGATCTCGGCGCGACGCTGGCGCAGCTCGCGATCGCCTGGGTGGCGAAGAACCCGCGCGTCTCGACCGTCATCACCGGCGCCTCGACGCTGGCGCAGCTGAAGTCGAACCTCGGCGCCGTCGCGCTGCTGCCCGCGCTCACGCCTGAGGTGATGGCGCGCATCGACGAGGTGACGTCGTCGCTGGCGGAGTGAAGTTCGTCAGAGCGGCGCCGCGTTGAGCGCGGCAAGCTGCTTCGGCGTGCCGACGTTTTCCCAGCGCCCGCGATAGATCTCGGCGGTGATGCGTCGCTCGCGCATTCCGGCGTAGAGAAGCGGCGCGAGGGGCGCGTGCTCGCCGGGGGCGATGCCGGCGAACATCTCGGCGCGCAAGAGGGCGATGTTGGCGTAGGTCCAGCGCTGGCCGTCGGGGCCGGCGGCGTCGGCGAGGCCGAGGCCGTCGGCGCCGAGGCCGAAGTCGCCGCGCGGATGGAACAGCGGGTTCGGCACGAGCCAGAGACGAGCGAGCCAGCCGCTCGCGACGAACTCCTCGCAACGACCGGCGCCAAAGCGGAAGTCGGGTGCGAAGACGTCGGCCGAGACGACCCAGAAGGCGTCGCCGAGGAGCGGCAGCGCCTTGGCGATGCCGCCCGCGGTTTCGAGCGCGCCGCCGTGGTCGCGGCCTTCCATCGAGTAGGCGATCGTGACGCCGTAGCGCGAGCCGTCGCCGAGCGCAGCGACGATTGCGTCCTCGAGCCATGCCGTGTTGACGACGACCTCGCGCACGCCGCCGCGGGCGAGCGCTTCGAGGTGCCAGGCGATGAGCGGCTTGCCGTGCACCACGAGCAGCGGCTTCGGCGTCGTGTCGGAGAGCGGCCGCATGCGCTGGCCGCGGCCGGCGGCGAGAACGATCGCCTTCATCCGCGCCGCTGCGCGTGGCGCTCGATCCGCGCCGGCGCGAACGCGGCGACGAGCGCATCCATCAGCGCTTCGGCGCGCGCCGAGTTGTCGGCGCCGAGATTGCACACATAGACGTCGAGCGTCGCCGCTTCGAGCTCGGGCCAGGTGTGCACGGCGAGATGCGACTCGGCCAGGAGGACGACGCCGGTGATGCCGCTCGGCGCAGCCGCCGTTGGCGATGCAGGGACGAAGCGATGGAAGAGTTCGCCGACGGCAGTCAGCCCGGCGCTTTCGACCGCATCGAGGCAAGCCTCTCGAAGCGTATCGGTTTCGGTCATCACCGGCCGACATGCAGCGCAGCCGCGCAGGTCGGCGGTGAGATGGAGGCCCTGCATGGGGCCGATTATCCGGCCCTCTAAAATGATCAGTTCCTCTGGCGCACGGAACTCCTGCATGGCCGCGATCGATCTCTCCGACAGCTCCGCCCCGGTCCCGGAGGAACCGTCGGCCGAGCGCACGGCGCTCATGGCCAACGCGATCCGTGCCCTGGCGATGGACGCGGTGCAGCAGGCCAATTCCGGCCACCCCGGCGCGCCGATGGGCATGGCCGAGATCGCCGTGGCCCTCTGGAGCCGGCACCTGCGCCACAACCCGGCCCATCCGCACTGGCCGGGTCGCGACCGGTTCGTGCTCTCGAACGGCCACGGCTCGATGCTGCAGTACGCGCTGCTGCATCTCACGGGCTACGACCTCGGGCTCGGCGAGCTGCGCAACTTCCGCCAGTTGCACAGCAAGACGCCGGGTCATCCTGAAGTCGGCGTCACGCCCGGCGTCGAGACGACGACCGGCCCGCTCGGCCAGGGCCTTGCCAATGCCGTCGGCATGGCGCTCGCCGAAAAGCTGCTGGCCGCCGAGTTCGATCGCGACGGCCATGCGATCGTCGACCATCACACCTACGTGTTCATGGGCGATGGCTGCCTCATGGAAGGCATCAGCCACGAAGCGTGCGCGCTGGCCGGCGTCTGGAAGCTGAACAAGCTCGTCGCCATCTACGACGACAACGGCATCTCGATCGACGGCGCCGTCGCGCCCTGGTTCATCGACGACACGCCCAGGCGCTTCGAGGCCTACGGCTGGAACGTGATCGCCGGCGTCGACGGGCACGACGTCGATGCCGTCGATGCGGCGATCGCGAAGGCGCGGCAGTCGACGAGCAGGCCGACGATCATCTGCTGCAAGACGACCATCGGCAAGGGCGCGCCGAATCGCGGCGGCACGGCCAAGGCGCACGGCGAGGCGCTCGGCGCCGACGAGATCCGCCTGACGCGCGCGGCGATCGGTTGGCCGCACGAGCCCTTCGTCGTTCCCGACGAGGCCTATGCGTCCTGGGACGGCAGGGCCTCGGGCGCCGCCGCCGAAGCGGCGTGGCGCGATGCCTTCGCCGTGTACGCCGCGGAGCATCCGCAACTCGCTGCCGAGTACGAGCGCCGCATGGCGGGCGAGCTGCCGGACGACTGGCAGAAAACGATAGCCGCTGCCGCGGTCGCGGCACACGCCAAGGCCGAGACCGTGGCGAGCCGCAAGGCCAGCCAGCTCGCGCTCGAGGTCTTCACCAAGGCCTTGCCCGAACTGCTCGGCGGCAGCGCCGACCTGACCGGATCGAACCTCACGAACACCAGCTCGACCTCGCCGCTTCGCTTCGCCGCCGAAGGCGCACCGATGCGCGACAGCTCGGGCCGCCTCGGCCGCCACATCAACTACGGCGTGCGCGAGTTCGGCATGGCGGCGATCATGAACGGCATCGCCCTGCACGGCGGCTTCATTCCCTACGGCGGCACCTTCCTCACTTTCAGCGACTACAGCCGCAACGCGATCCGCATGGCGGCGTTGATGAAGCGGCGCGTAATCCACGTCTTCACGCACGATTCCATCGGCCTCGGCGAAGACGGTCCGACGCACCAGTCGATCGAGCACGCCGCTTCGCTGCGCCTGATTCCCGGCCTCGATGTCTGGCGCCCTTGCGACACCCTCGAGACGTTGGCCGCGTGGGGCGCAGCCATCGGACGCAACGACGGGCCGACCGCCTTGCTGCTGTCGCGGCAAAACCTGCCTTACGCGCCGAAGCCCGGCTTCGACGCAGCCCGGCCCGAAGCGACGCTCGCCGCGATCGCAAAGGGTGCTTATGTGCTCGCTGAACCGAGCGAAGTCGGCCTGCGCGGCAAGCCACGCGCCGTGATCATCGCCACCGGCTCGGAAGTGCAGCTCGCGCTCAACGCCCAGCAGCAGCTCGCCAGGCCGGAGAACGGCGGCGTCGCCGTGCGCGTGGTCTCGATGCCTTCGACCTCGGTCTTCGATCGGCAGAGCCGCGCCTGGAAGGAGAACGTCCTGCCCGCGGGCGTGCCGCGCATCGCCGTCGAGATGGGCGCCACCGATGGCTGGTGGAAATACGGCTGCGCCGCCGTCGTCGGCATCGACCGCTACGGCGAGTCGGCGCCGGCGCCGGTGCTCTTTAAACACTTCGGCTTCACCACGGAAAACGTCGCAGCGACGGTGCTTCAAGTTCTCTCAGCCTCCAGGAAACGATCATGACCATCAACGTCGCCATCAACGGCTACGGCCGCATCGGCCGCAACATCCTTCGCGCCCACTACGAGGGCGGCAAGAAGCACGACATCCGCATCGTCGCGATCAACGATCTCGGCAAGCCCGAGACGAACGCGCACCTGACGCGCCACGACACGGCGCATGGGCCGTTTCCCGGGCACGTGCGCGTCGACGGCGACTTCATGGTCGTGTCCGCCGCGGGCGCCGATGCCGGCGCCGGCGACCGGATCAAGGTTCTTGCCCAGCGCAATCCGGCCGAGCTGCCGTGGAAGGATCTCGGCGTCGACGTCGTGCTCGAATGCACCGGCCTCTTCACGACCAAGGAGAAGGCTTCGGCGCACCTCCACGGCGGCGCGAAGAAAGTCATTATCTCGGCGCCCGGCGGCAAGGACATCGATGCGACGATCGTCTACGGCGTCAACCACGGCGTGCTGAAGGCGAGCGATACGGTCATCAGCAACGCGAGCTGCACGACCAACTGCCTGGCGCCGCTGGTGCAGCCACTGCACCAGAAGATCGGCGTCGTCAGCGGCCTGATGACGACGATCCACGCCTACACCAACGACCAGGTGCTGACCGACGTCTATCACGAGGATCTGCGCCGGGCGCGCAGCGCCACGCACAGCATGATCCCGACGAAGACAGGCGCCGCCTTGGCCGTCGGCCTCGTCCTGCCCGAGCTGAACGGCAAGCTCGACGGCTACGCCATCCGCGTGCCGACGATCAACGTCTCGATCGTCGATCTCACCTTTCTGGCAGCGCGCGACACGAGCGTCGAAGAGATCAACGCCATCATGAAGGATGCATCGACGACGGGGCCGCTTGCCGGCCTTCTGGCCTATAGCGACGGGCCGCTCGTCAGCGTCGACTTCAACCACAACCCGGCCTCGAGCATCTACGACGCAACGCTCACCAAGGTCTCGGGCCGGCTCGTCAAGGTGAACAGCTGGTACGACAACGAGTGGGGCTTTTCGAACCGCATGCTCGACGCCACGGTGGCGTTGATGAACGCGCGCTGACGGCTGCGGCCTCGGCCAACGAAGAGAGCCCCGATCGGGGCTCTCTTCGTTGGCGCCGGAGCGCGGGCGGACTACCAGTGACGGTAGTAGCCGTGACGCCCGCCGTAGCCGCCGTAGAAGCCGATGCCGATGGCCGGCCCGACGTAGTACGGATTGGGGTAGTAGACCGGTGCCGGCGCGTAGTACCCGGGCGGCGCCGCGGCGTAGGCCGGGTCGGCATAGGCGGGCCCAGCGTCGGCGTACGTCGCCGGCGGGCCGGCGCGATCGAGCGGCACGTCGCCGGACGGGCGAACGTCGATCGCCAGGCGCGGCCCCGGATCGCCGGCGGTGCGCGTCGTGTAGCGCTGGCCGTTGTACTCGTAGACGACGTCATAGCCGACGACGCGGTTCTCGTACTGCATCACCGTACGGCAACTGCGCACCGGAACCGCCGTCGCCGGATTGGCGTTGGCTTCGGCCTGATTGCCGATGGCCGACCCGGCGACGACGCCGAGGCCGGTAGCCGCAGCGCGGCCGAAACCGCTGCCGAACTGGTTGCCGACGACGCCGCCGACGATCGCGCCGACCAGGGCGCCGGCGCCCGAAGGCTGCTGCTGGACGATGCGCTCGCTGTCGGCACAAGCCTGTCGCTGCACGGGGACCGAGCCGGTCACCGGCGTCGCGGAAATCACGTTCGCGTACTCGGCGGCGCTGGCGACACCCGCGCTGCCCAGCAGGGTAGCCGCGGCAGCGGCACAGGCGCTGATCTTCATCGTGTTCATCTTGCGTAACTCCTCAAGCGCTGCAAGGCAGCGTACTAGGCAATGGACTCGCGAACCGGCCGGGAGTTTCGTTGCCCTGCGTCCTTCGACGCGCGAACCGGCCGCTCCGCCGACGCATTGACATTTCTTTGCATTGCGCATTTGGGACGGCAATCTGCCGGCGAGAGCCCTTGGCTCCAATTGCGCCATCTCGAAACGACCCGGGCGGGGCGGGTAGACTCCCCAGGCTGTTCAGGAACAAGGGAATCAGACGTGCGGAATTTCAGGGTGTGGGTGGGCCTGGCGACGATGTTCGCGGCGATGTCTCTGGTGGGTTGCGGCGGCCATGGCTCGTCCAACGCGGCGAACGTTCGACTTGTCAACGCGACGTTGTCGCATGCGTCACTCAATCTCCTCGCCAACTCGGGCACGGTGGTGAGCGGCACTGCCATCAACACGGTGAGCAGCTACGCCACCGTCAGCACGGGCAGTGTCGTCCTGCAGATTAACGACGCGACGACGAACACCGTTCTCACGACGACGGCGCCGACCCTGGTTTCCGGCCAGGACTACGCGGTCGTCGCCTACGAGAGCGGCGGAACGCTGCTCACGTCCGTGATTCAGGAAAACACGGCAGCGCCGGTCTCGGGAACGGCCAACCTGCGCATCTTCAATACCGCGGCGGATGCCGGTGCCATCGACATTTATGTGACCGATCCGTCGACCGATCTGTCGACGGTCTCGACGCCGACGTTTTCCCTGGTGAGTTCGAGCTCGACGCAGGCCACCGGGTTTCTCTCGCTCGCGTCCGGCAGCACCTATCGCATTCGCGTCACGGGCTCCGGCAACGTCGCCGACCTGCGTCTCGACATTCCCGCCGTCACGCTCAGCAACCAGCAGAACGCCACCGTCCTCCTGACGCCGACGACCGGCGGCACGCTCGTGAACGGCTCGGTTCTGGTCGAGCAAGGCACGTACACGGCGACGGCCAATGCGAACGCGCGGGTTCGCCTCGTCGCTGCGGTGACGCCTGGCGCTGCCGTGGCGGCATCGGCAGGCACGACGCCGATCTCGACGACCCTGACTTCTCCGTCGGTCGGCGCCTACACGATCGTTCCCTCGGGTGCGAGCTTGAACATCACCGTCAACGGCGCGTCCGTCGCCGCGCCGGCCACCCCGCTCGCCGCCGGCAGCGATACGACGCTGCTCGTCTACGGCAGCACCGCCGCGCCGACGGCGAACCTGATCGCCGACGACAACCACCTGCCGACGATCGTGACCAACTTCAAGCTGCGTCTCATCAACGGCCTCACGGGGGCGGCGACGCCGCTCACGCTCGACGCGAATTTCGCCGTCATCGCGAGCAACGTCGCTCCAGGCTCGGCGTCGGCCTACTCCGTCGTGGCCTCGAGCCTGGACACGCGGCTCGACGTATTCTCGCCAGCGAACCCGACGGCGATCTATTCGGAATCGACCCTCAACGTTCCGGGCGACGCCGTCTACACGCTGTTCATGCTCGGCGACGCCGGCGTGCCGATCCACCTGCTGCAACGCGATCACTGAGGCAGCGCCGTAGCCGACGCGGCGTGAGGTAATTCGCGCTTGCGATGTCAAAGCGGTAAGGCTTGGTAAAGGTGGCCGAAGGGCGCTTCGGCGCGACCTAAACTGGTTTGCATGGTGCCTCCCGTACGCAGCGCAGGCCGTGCCCGTTGCCTGCTCGCCGTCCCATTCGCTGTCGCTGTCGCCTTCGCGGCAGAGGCTACCGTGCTCGCGGCCTGTGCCGCGCCGGCTTCTGCCGGAGCCTCGAGCCTGGAGGTCGACGCGCGCGTGCTTGTTAAATTGGTACACCCTTCCGATGACCATGTGGCGATCGTCGCCGAGGCGTCGCGCCAGGCCGGCGTTCCCGTGCGCTATGCCGCCGCGGTGAGCAGCGCCTGGCATGCACTCAGCCTGCATTGCCCCGACGCCGCCGCCTGCGACGCGGCGATCGCCCGCCTGCGCCAGAGCGGCGTCTATGCGGCCGTCGAGCCGGACGCGCGCAAGCATCCGGCCGTGATGTGAACCCGGATTCATGGAGGGATCGATGCGAAGATTGTTGATGAGCGCCGTTGCGCTCGCCGCGACGCTGTTCCTGCCTCTCGCGGCGCACTCGCCGCTGGCCCAGGGCACGGCGAGCGCCATGCTTGCGTTGAGCAGCCATGCGCGCGTCATCGTCAAGTACCGCGCCGGTTCGGCGTTGCTGAAGAAGCAGGCGATGACGGCGGCTGGCAAGCGCATCCTGCAGACGCAGGCCCTCGGCGATCGCATCGGCATCGCATTGAGGCCCGGACTCGGCATTACCGACCGATCGCACGTCGTCTTCGCCAGCGGCGTCGATTCAAAGACCTTGGCGGCGCGCATCGCCGCTGAAAGCGATGTCGAATACGCCGTTCCGGATGAGCGCAAGCACATCGTCGCGGCGCCGAATGATTCGTACTACGCCTCTGGTCCCGCAGTCGGTGCGACGAGCGGCGGTCCGCTCGTCGGTCAGTGGTACCTGAAGCCTCCTGGCGCGGCGGGAACCGCGGCCAGCACCGCGCCATCTTCGATCAACGCCGAGCAGGCATGGGATCTGACCACCGGCAGCGCCAGCATCGTCGTCGCCGATATCGACACCGGCCTGCGTTTCGATCACCCCGACCTGCGGGGCGGCAACGTGCTCACCGGCTACGACATGATCGGCGCTGACGAGGATTCGAACGGCGCGTCGCTGGGCACCTTCATCACCGCCAACGACGGCAACGGCCGCGACCCTGACGCGAGTGACCCTGGCGACTGGGTCGATTCAACGTCCGCCAACAATCCGAACAGCCCCCTGTATAAGTGCACGGTCGAAAATAGCTCCTGGCACGGCACGCAAACGGCCGGCCTGATCGGAGCAGCAACCAACAATAGCATCGGCATCGCGAGCGTCGGCTACGGCAACGTGAAGGTCATGCCCGTGCGGGTGCTCGGCAGATGCGGTGGCTTCGACTCCGACATCATCGCCGGCATGCTGTGGGCGGCCGGAGTCTCGACGCCGTCCGATGTCCAGTTCCCGGTTCCCACGCCGGCGCGAGTTCTCAACATGAGCCTGGGCGGTACCGGAACCTGCAATGCAGCGTATCAGGACGCGGTGAACCTGATCGTCGCTGCGGGTACGGTCATCGTCGTGGCTGCCGGCAATGGCGATGCCAACGGTGTTGGCACGGTCGTCGGCACCCCGGCCAACTGCAGCGGGGTCGTCGCCGTCGCCGCGGTGCGCGCCCCTGGCGACAAGGTCGGCTTTTCGGACCTCGGGCCGGAGATCGCGATCAGCGCGCCGGGGGGCAACTGCGTGAATACTCAGAGCAACTTGCCTTGCCTCTATCCGATCATGACGACTTCGAACTCCGGGACGATGACGCCGGTCGTCGGGGCGGTGGGAGGCATCTACACCGACGCCTTCAATGCCTCGCTTGGAACGAGCTTCTCGACGCCGCTGGTTACGGGCACGGTGGCGCTCATGCTCTCGGTGCAGCCGTCGATGACGCCGGCGGAGGTCAAGACCGCACTGCAGGCCAGCGCCCGGCCTTTCCCGACGACGGGCGGCTCGCAGGGAATTTTGCAGTGCGCGCCTCCGGCGACGGCGGGCAGCCAGAACGAGTGTTACTGCACGACCGCCGTCTGCGGCGCCGGCATGCTCGACGCGCACGCCGCCGTTCTCGCGGCGCTTGGCGTGCAGGCGCGCATCACCGATTCCACCGCGTCGCCGACGGCCGGCTCGCCGGTCGTCCTCACTTCGACGTCAGCGGTCGGGTCCGGGGACACGATCTCATCCTATGTCTGGGCCATCGCGAGCGCTGGAACGACGGGAGTGACGATCACCTCCGGGCAGGGCACGCCGACATTGACCGTTATGCCGACGGCGGCAGGCACTTTGACGGCCAGCCTGACGGCAACCGACACCTTCGGCAACGTCTCGACGGCCAGCACAACGGTCGCCGTCGCCGCGGCGTCCGGCGGCGGAGGAGGCGGCGGCGGTGGTAGCGGCGGCGGCACGAGCAGCGGCGGCGGCGCGCTTGGCATTGGCTGGTTCTCGCTCCTGCTGGCCGCAGTGCTTGCGCTCGCGGCGGCGAATCGCGCCGAGCGGCGCCGCGCCACCGCGCTCAGCGCGGCGCGTCGGCTGCCTTCGCACAGGCGCTGAAGGCGTGCCCTGACGAATCGAGCTTCAGCGCGGCGAGGCGCGCCGCAGTCGCCGCGTCGGCGTTACCGACACGGTAGGTATGGGTGACCACGGTGTTGCCTGCGATCGCGTTCTCGGTGCGGTTGTCGGTCCAGGCGCCCGCCGCGAGAACGCCCCGCATCGCCGTTTCGGCGCCCACGGCGTCGGCGGCGGCGATCGGGCCGGCCTCGAGGCAGCCGCTCCTCGCCGCGGAGTTCGCCGCGGAATCCGCGGTCATCGGCATGAGGACGACGCTGCTTGCCCGCACCTGGTTGACGATTCGCTCGGGCTCGCGGTCGCCGATCGAGCTGAGGCCGAACATGCCGTCGAACCAACCGCGCGTGAAGCCGAAGAAGAGCAGGTTGGCGACGAGAAGCAGGAGCGCGACGATTCTCAGCACGGCAACCTCGCTGCCTCGGCTGTCGGCGCCGCTGCATGACCCTCCGCGAGGCGTGCGCTGACTTCGCCGCTGCCGATGGCCTCGACGCCTTGCGCCGTGCTCACGAGCAATTCGCCCGACCGCGAGACGCCGACGGCGACTCCATCGATGCTGCGTGCTCCTGCACTGCCGCTGCATTGGACCGGCCGGCCGCAGAGCAGATCGCGGTCGGCGAAGCGCGCGGCGAAGGCGGCGAAGCCTTCGCCATCGAAGCGTTCGAGCGCGTCGATCAACGCCGGCACGATCCGCACGAGCACCGCCAACGGCGTCGCCAACGCGTCGATCTCGCGCAGCCAGGCGATGCCGCTTGACGCCTCGGCGACGCGTTGCTCGAAGACGTTGAGGCCGACGCCGACGACGGCGACGCGGCCGATGTCGATCGGTGCCGTCTCGATGAGGATGCCGCCGAGCTTGCGCCCTTGTCCGTCGGCGCCGACGAGCCAGAGATCGTTCGGCCACTTGAGGCCGACGTGTCGGCGCTTTTCCTGAGCCGGGTCGATCGCCTCGGCGATGGCCACGCCGACGGCGAGCGACAGGCCCGACAGCTCCTTCGCCCGCAGCGGCCAGGCGAGCGAGAAGGTGAGCGAGGCGCCCGGCTCGGCGTGCCAGCGGCGGCCGTGCCGGCCGCGCCCGGCCGTCTGGCGTTCGGCGACGAGCAGGCGCGGCCGATAGTCGGCAGCTTCGTTGCGAGCCCAGGCAAGCAGATCGGCATTGGTCGATCCCGTCTCGGCGACACATTCGATATCGAGTGCCGCGGCGCGCTCGCCGAGCGCGCCGCGCAGGGCCTTGACCGTCACCGGCGCTGCGCTCACGGCAGGCCTATGCGCGCCGTGCCGTGCGAGCGGCGCGATGGGCGTTCACCGCTTCGGCGAGAGCATCGTGCCCCGGCATCGCGGGCTGGCGCAGCGGCATTCGTATTCCTTCTTGACCTTGGCCGTATGCCGTCCCTCGAGGATGAGACCGTAGTCGTAGTTGAGCTCTTCGCCCGGCGCGATGTCGCGCAACGCCTTGATAAAGACGCGGCCGTCGTCTTCGTCGGCTTCGCAGTTCGCATCGCAGGCGTGGTTGATCCACTTCGCCGGGCCACCGTGCAGGCCGTCGATCACGCGCTTGTCATCGATGTGGAAGTAGAAGGTGTGGTTCGGTTCGTCGGGGTTGTGCGGGTGAAGGCGCTGCGCCAGCTTCCAGGTGATGACGGGGCCCGTGTATTCGACGATGCGCTCGCCCGCGGCGATCGGCGCCACGGCGAACACGCCCTTGCCGTGGATGCCGGAAGGGCGAACTTCGAAGGGTTTGCTCTTGCTCGTTCTCGTTCGGGATTCGGGGTGACTCGGCAGGGTCTTTCGCGCCATCGATTTCTTTAGGTACATTGAATTCATGGGTGCGCGCGCGTGTACATGCGCGCGAGGAGCCCGGATTGTATTGATGCGGCACAAGCCGCACGCGAAAGACATGCCAAGAGAATGACCAAGTCCCTGATCATTGCCGAGAAGCCTTCCGTCGCCCAGGACATCGTGCGCGCGCTGACGCCCGCGGCGGGCAAGTTCGAGAAGCACGACGAGTATTTCGAGAGCGAGCGCTACCTCGTCACCTCGGCCGTCGGCCACCTGCTCGAGATCAAGGCGCCGGAGGAGTTCGACGTCAAGCGCGGCAAGTGGAGCTTCGCGCACCTGCCGGTGATCCCGCCGCATTTCGACCTGGCGCCGCTCGACAAGACAAAGGGTCGGCTCAACGCCATCGTCAAGCTCGTCAAGCGCAAGGACGTCACCGAGCTCATCAACGCCTGCGACGCGGGGCGCGAGGGCGAGCTCATCTTTCGCCTGATCCAGCAGCATGCGAAGTCGAAGCAGCCGGTCAAGCGCCTCTGGCTGCAGAGCATGACGCCGGCCGCGATCCGCGACGGCTTCGAGCACCTGCGCAGCGACAAGCAGATGCTGCCGCTGGCCGACGCCGCGCGCTGCCGCTCCGAGGCCGACTGGCTCGTCGGCATCAACGGCACCCGGGCGATGACGGCCTTCAACTCGCGCGACGGGGGCTTCTTCCTCACGACCGTTGGCCGGGTGCAGACGCCGACGCTCTCGATCATGGTCGAGCGCGAAGAGCAGATCAGGAAGCACCTGTCGCGCGACTACTGGGAGGTCCGTGCGACCTTCGCGGTGGCGGCCGGCGAGTACGAAGGCAAGTGGTTCGACCCGGCGTGGAAGAAGAACGCCGACGACGCGGAGCTGCGCTCGGACCGGCTCTGGAACGAGGCCGACGCGCTGAAGATTGCCGAAGCGGTGCAGGGCGAGCCCGCGTCGGTGAGCGAAGAAGCCAAGCCGAGCACGCAAGCCGCACCGCTTCTCTACGATCTGACGAGCCTGCAGCGCGAGGCCAACTCCCGCTTCGGCTTCTCGGCACGCACGACGCTGTCGATCGCGCAGGCGCTCTACGAGAAGCACAAGGTCCTGACCTATCCGCGCACCGACAGCCGCGCCTTGCCGGAAGACTACGTCGCCGTGGCGAAGCAGACCGCCGAGATGATCTCGAAGGAGAGCCTGCCCGGCCCGCTCAAGCCGCTCGCCGTGCACGCGAAGACGGCGCTGAAGGAGGGCTACATCAAGGCCTCGAAGCGCATCTTCGACAACGCCAAGGTCTCGGACCACTTCGCCATCATCCCGACGCTGCTGCCGCCGAAGAGTCTCTCGGAGATCGAGGCCAAGCTCTACGACATGGTGGCCAAGCGCTTTCTCGCCGTCTTCTTCCCCCCGGCCGAGTTCATGGTCACGACGCGGATTTCCACCGTCGCCAAGGCCGGCAAGGACTATCGCTTCCAGACCAACGGCAAGGTCATGATCAAGCCCGGCTGGCTCGCTGTCTACGGCCGCGAGGCACAGGAAGACGACGCCAGCCTGGTGGCGGTCGCCGAGGGCGAGCTGGCACGCACCGAGAGCGTCGAAGTCAAGGCGCTGAAGACGCGGCCGCCGGCGCGCTACACCGAGGCAACGCTGCTCTCGGCGATGGAAGGCGCCGGCAAGCTGATCGACGACGACGAGCTGCGCGAAGCGATGCAGGAAAAAGGCCTCGGCACGCCGGCGACACGGGCCGCCATCATCGAAGGTCTCATCTACGAGAAGTACATCCACCGTGAAGGCCGCGAGCTCGTTCCCGGCGCCAAGGCCTTCCAGCTCATGACGCTCCTGCGCGGCCTCGATATCGAGGATCTGACCCGGCCCGAGCTCACCGGCAACTGGGAGTACCAGCTCGCCGAGATGGAGAAGGGCCACCTCGAGCGCGGGACCTTCATGCGCAGCATCGCCGAGATGGCCGAGCGCATCGTCCGCAAGGCCAAGGAGTACGACCGCGACACAATCCCCGGCGACTACGCGACGCTTTCGGCGCCGTGCCCGAACTGCGGTGGCGTTGTCAAGGAGAACTACCGCCGCTATGCATGCACCGGCATTGCCGGCGGGCGCGAGGCCTGCGGCTTTTCGATCAGCAAGATCCCGGGCGGCCGCGCTTTCGAGCTGCCCGAGGTCGAAGCCTTCCTGCGCGACAAGCGCATCGGCCCGCTCGAGGGCTTTCGCTCGAAAGCCGGCTGGCCGTTCACCGCCGAGCTCAAGCTCGTCTTCGACGACGAGCTGAACAACTGGAAGCTCGAGTTCGATTTCGGCGAAGACGCCAAGCGCGAAGGCGAGTCGGGCGAGCCGGTCGACTTCTCCGGCCAGGAAAGCCTGGGTATCTGCCCGAAGACGCAGGGCAAGATCTACGAGTTCGGCAGCAACTACGTCTGTGAGCACGCAGTCGGCGCTCACGTCACCTGCGACTTCAAGAGCGGCAAGGTCATCCTGCAGCAGCCGGTCGCGCGCGAGCAGATGACCCGGCTGCTCGCCACCGGCCGCACCGAGCTCCTGGAAGGCTTCGTCTCGAACAAGACGCGGCGCAAGTTCAAGGCCCGCCTGGCCTGGGACGCGAAGGAAGGCAAGGTCGTCTTCGAGTTCGAGCCGCGGCCGCCACGCGCGGCGAAAAAGGCGCCGGCCAGGGCGGCCGCGAAAAAGGCAGCCTTAAACTAGCCTGAGCATCGCAACCGCCTGCGCTGACGTGGCGCGTGCGCCGCGCTGCCGATGCGGTGCCGTCCGACGCGACAAGGCCATCGCCAGGCAGAGACTCGTCTCATCATCGGGGAGACTCTCGTGAAAACCACATCCGCTTTTCGACGCGCCCTGGTCGGCGCCTCGTTTCTCGCGCTGGTGCCGCTGGCGGCCCTGGCGCAGACCTCGGCCGGCAAGTCGCCCCCGCGGCTGCCGCCGAACGTTTCCGAGACGGACCGGATTCCGGCCGGCGTCGACACCGGCTCGCCCACGACCAGCGCAAACGTGCCGCTGGGCACGCCGGTTCCTCCCGGCGTGTCTTCCGATCGCGTGGACCAGCGCACCCGCTCGGCAGCCGCACGGGCCGCCGCCCGGCGCGACCCGCTGACCCGGACCGGGGCGCCGATGGCACCCGCGGCTCCCTTCATCAGCGAAGCCGTCATCCGTGACGCCTCGCGGCCGGCCGGCCGGCCGCCGCAGCCAGACAGTTCGAGCCACCTTTCGTGCGCCTACAACGACGATCCGGCGTTTCGCAACTCGATGTCGCAATGCACCGGCCTGACGGATCGGTCGGCCCGCTCGTCTTGCTTCGAGCAGGTCATGGATGCGCGGCCCCAGTGCGCCGCGCCTGTATCCAGACCCTAGAGCGGCACGCTGACCGATGCGGTGGCGACCAGCTCGTTGAAGAGCGCGAGCGAAGCCTTGCCGGAGACGGTGTAGGGGTCGATCAAGGCGCGCTCGGAGTATTTGAGCAGCAGGGCCGGGTTCAGGCGGTTCATGTTCACCTGGCCCATCGACCAGCTCGAGAAATGCCGCTCGCCGATCTCCTCGTAGCTGAGGAGCACGACCTCGCGATGCCGCTTGTCCTGGGCGATGCGGTTGTAGAGCGCGCTCACGGCGTCGCGGCCGCCTTCGAGCACCTGCAGGAAGATGCGGGCGTTGAAGCAGAAGCAGAGCACGCCGGTGACGCCCGTCGCCGCGTTGTTCTCTTTCGATTTCTTCAGGATCGCGGCGAGCTCGTCGGCAGCCACCGAATCGACGGCGCGGCTCGCGTACATCAGGCGGACCAGCATTTCAGTTCTTCTTCGAGAGAAGCGACAGGAACTCGCGGCGCAGGTTCGCGTCCTTGAGGAAAGCGCCGCGCATGACGCTGTTCGTCATCATCGATTCGTCGTCCTTGACGCCACGCCAGTGCATGCAGAAGTGATCGGCCTCCATGACGATGGCCAGGCCGTCGGGCTTGACGCGGTCCTGCAACTCGTTGGCGAGCATCGTCACCGCTTCTTCCTGGATCTGCGGCCGGCTCATGATCCAGTCGCAGATGCGCGTGTATTTCGACAGGCCGATCAGGTTCGAATGCTCGTTCGGAAGCAGGCCGATCCAGACTTTTCCGAGAATCGGGCAGAGGTGGTGCGAGCAGGCGCTGCGCACCTTGACCGGGCCGACGATCATCAGCTCGTTGAGCCGCGAGACGTTCGGAAATTCGGTGACCGCAGGCATCGGCACGTAGCGACCGCGAAACACCTCGGTCACGAACATCCTGGCGACGCGCCTGGCCGTGTCGGCGGTGTTATGGTCGCTTTCGGTGTCGATGACGAGCGAGCGCAGCACGCCCTGCATCTTCTCCTCGATTTCCGCCTGCAACTCGTCGATCTCGCCGGGCTCGATGAACTCGGCGATGTTGTCGTTGGCGTGATAGCGGCACTCGGCGCCGATCAGCCGGTAGCGGATACGGTCCGACGCCGGCAGGCGCGCCAAGTCGCCTTCGCTGCGAAAGATCGGGGTGGGTTTCTCGCCGGCCATGCGGAGCGTGCTCGGGTGCGTCGGGATGGCGAGCGTACCGCAGCTTCGCCGGCAGGGGTTTGTCGCAGCGCTCGACCGTAGACTGGCCCGATGACCGATGCCACCCGGCCCGCTTCGCTGCCGCTCGCTGTTCTGCTTGGCCACACGGCCGATGCGATCTCGGCCGTTCGCGGCGGCACGTCGCTGAACGACGTGCTCGCGCGCTGCCCGGCCGAGGCACGGCCCGGGACGCAGGCCCTCGCCTTCCATGCCATGCGCTGGCTCGGCGCCGCCGAGGTCGTGCGCCGCAGCCTCGTCCCGAAGACGCCGCCACCGAGGATCGATGCGCTGCTGCTGGGCGCGCTCGCGCTGCTTTGGCCGCCGGGCGGGCCGCCGTATGCGGACCATGTGCTCGTCGATCAGGCGGTGTCGGCGGCGCGCCGCCGATGGCCGGCCAGCGCGTCATTCGTCAACGCCGTTCTGCGCCGCTTCGTGCGCGAGCGCGAAAGCGTCGTCGCCGCGGCGCTGAACGATCCGCTGGGGCGCTGGAACCATCCGGCATGGTGGCTCGAACGCCTGCGCCGCGACTGGCCGGGCGAATGGGAAGCGATTGCCGACGCCGACAACGCGCACCCGCCGATGACCTTGCGCGTGAACGCGCGCCGCAGCACGGCCGCCGCCTATGTGGCCAGGCTCGCCGCTGCGGGTATCGAGGCTGAAGCCGGCCCGGGCCACGCCGTTCGCTTGTCGCGTCCGGTTGCGGTTGCTCGGCTGCCCGGCTTCGCCGAAGGCGAGGTCTCGGTTCAAGATGCCGCAGCCCAGCGTGCCGCCGAGCTGCTCGCCGCAGCGCCGCTCGCGCCCGGCGCGCATGTGCTCGATGCCTGCGCCGCGCCGGGCGGGAAGACGGCGCATCTGCTCGAGCTCGCCGATCTCGATCTGCTCGCGATCGACCGCGACCCCGCGCGGCTTGCTCGCGTGGACGAGACGCTGGCCCGCCTCGGCCTTCGCGCTCGTACGCTCGCCGCCGATGCCGCGGACCCCCCGGCATGGTGGGACGGGCGTCATTTCGATGCCATCCTCCTCGACGCGCCATGCAGCGCGTCGGGGATCGTGCGCCGTCATCCCGACGTGCGCTGGCTGCGCCGGGCCAGCGACATCGCGGTGCTCGCCCGGACGCAGGCGCGCCTGCTCGACGCGCTCTGGCCCTTGCTGGCGCCGGAGGGACGGCTCCTCTATTGCACCTGCTCGCTGTTCAGGGCCGAAGGTCAAGAGCAGATCGACGCTTTTTTGCAACGGCAAGGCGATGCCGTCATCGCCGCGTCACCCCCTTCGCCCGGGCACCTGCTGCCGCTGCCCGACAATCGACAGGCGCGGCCGGCGCCCGCGTCGAGCGGCGCGGACGACGGCTTCTTCCTGACGCTCATCGAGAAAAACCGAGACCACAAGCACCCATGACCCGGCCGCCGCCGCCCGGCTCGTTGCGCCGCCGCAGCCTGCTGCGCGTATTCGGCGTCGCGGCGTTGCGCAGCTTGCCGCTCGGCAGCGCGGGCGCGGCCCTGGTCGGCGCCGCTCTCCCTGCGGCCGCGGCCCGGCCCGAGCTCACCACTTTCGACATCAACCGCGACGAAGACGGCGTCTACCTCAGCTACGCGGTCGACTTCGATCTTGGCCGCAGCGTCGACGACGCCCTGATGAAATCGGTGCCGCTCTTCTTCGTCGCCGAGGCGACGATCTTTCGCGACCGCTGGTACTGGCGCGATCGCCGCGTTGCCCACGCCGTTCGCGCCTGGCGCATCGTCTACCAACCGCTGACCTCGACCTATCGCGTGACGACGGTCGGCGGCCTGAGCCAGAGCTACTCGACGCGCGCCGATGCGCTCGGCGCGATCAACCGCAGCTCGCACTGGAAGATCGCCGAGCCAGGGCAGATCGAGGAAGGCGCCGGCCACTACATCGAGTTCCAGTACCAGCTCGACACCGCGGAACTGCCGCGGCCGATGCAGATCGGCATCAGCGGCGAGCCCGACTGGCAGCTTTCGGTCAAGCGAACGCTGCGCCTCAATTGAAGAACACCTTGCCTCGCGCGCCGGTGCGTCGCGGCGCTTCGGCGGCCATGACTCCGGCCAGCCGCTGGGCCTGGATCGCCTCGACCGTCGCCGCGCTCGGCGCCGGCCTGGTGCTCGCCTTCCTGCTCTCGGTCGCGACGAACAACCCGAACCTCTACGAGCGGCATTACGTATGGCTGTTCTGGGTCAACGTCGCCCTGGCGAGCGTGCTCGTGCTCGTCATCGTCGTCACCGGCGTGCGGCTGCTCTGGCGCGTTTCGCGCGGCCGCTTCGGCAGCCGGCTGCTGCTCAAGCTCGCGGCGATCTTCGCCCTCGTCGGCGTCGTTCCCGGCGTCGTCATCTACACCGTGAGCTACCAGTTCGTCTCGCGCTCGATCGAAAGCTGGTTCGACGTGCGGGTGGAAGGCGCGCTCGACGCCGGCCTCAACCTCGGCCGCGGCACGATCGATTCGATCGTCGCCGATCTCGCGACCAAGACGCGGCTGGCCGCCGAGCGGATCGGCGAGAGCGCGCTGCCGGCCGACCCCCTGACCCTCGAGCGGCTGCGTGAGCAGCTTTCGGCGCAGGACGTCGGCATCGTCGGCAGTGCCGGACAGACGCTGATCACGACCGGGCCGAGCATGCTCGGACTGATGCCCGAGCGGCCTTCGCCGCAGCTGCTGCGCCAGGCGCGGACCCAGCGCGTCGCGAGCATGGCCGAGGGTCTCGACGAAGACGCCGCCGCCGCCGGCACAGGCGCGCGCGTCCGCGCCATCGCCCTCATCCCGAGCAGCAACTTCACGCTCGGCGAACAGGAACACTATCTCGTCGTGATGCAATCGATCGCGCCGACGCTCGCCGCCAACGCGCTCGCCGTGACCAGCGCCTACCGCGAGTACCAGCAGCGCTCGCTCGCGCGCTCGGGGCTGCGCAAGATGTACATCGGCACCTTGACGCTGGCGCTGGTGCTGGCCGTCTTCGGCGCGCTGCTGCTCGCCGTCGCGCTCAGCAATCAGCTGGTGCAGCCTTTGCTGCTGCTCGCCGAAGGCGTATCGGAGGTCGCGCGCGGCGACTTCAGCTCGAAGGCGGTGTTCGCTTCGCACGACGAGCTCGGCGGCCTGACGCGATCGTTTGCCGAGATGACCGAGCAGCTCTCCGATGCGCGCGAGCTCGTGCACCGCAGCGTCGTGCAGGTCGAAGGCGCCCGCGCCAACCTGCAGACCATCCTCGACAACCTGACCGCGGGCGTCATGGTCTTCGACAGGAGCGGTGCGATCGACACCGTCAACCCGGGCGCGACGCGCATCCTGCGCCTGCCGCTTTCTGCGTACCGGGGCCGCCGGCTCGACGAAGTGCCGGGCCTGGGCAACTTCGGCCAGGCGATCTGGCAGCGCTTCGAGCTGCACGCGGCCAGCCCCGAGGCCGGCGAGCGCGACCACTGGCAGGATTCGTTCGAGCTGCAGACCAGCGGCCCCGGGGGCCGCGAGCGCGACTCGATCACGCTTCTCGTGCGCGGCGCGGCGATGCCGCAGGGCGCGCGCCTTATGGTCTTCGACGACATCACCGAGCTCGTCTCGGCGCAGCGGATCGAGGCGTGGAGCGAGGTGGCGCGCCGCCTCGCTCACGAGATCAAGAACCCGCTGACGCCGATCCAGCTTTCCGCCGAGCGCATGCGCCTGAAGCTCGGCGGCAAGCTCGAAGGCGCCGACCGGAGCATGCTCGAACGCTCGGTCGAGATGATCGTCGACCAGGTCCAGGCGATGAAGACGCTGGTCAACGAGTTCCGCGACTATGCGCGGCTGCCCGCTTCGCAGCTCGTGCCGCTCGACCTCAACCACCTCGTGGGCGAGGTGCTCGGCCTCTATGGCGCGGCGCAGGAATCGGGCCGCCTGCATGCCGATCTCGGCACGGCGCTGCCGGCGATCGTCGGCGACGGCACGCAGTTGCGCC
Source organism: Burkholderiales bacterium (assembly GCA_003152055.1). Lineage (GTDB taxonomy): Bacteria > Pseudomonadota > Gammaproteobacteria > Burkholderiales > Burkholderiaceae_C > Schlegelella_A. Next base: position 1,224 of record PLZH01000179.1, on the reverse strand, counting down.
AGGTCATCCATAACCTCGTGCAGAACGCGCTCGACGCCGTGGCCGATCGCATCGACGGGCGCGTCCGCGTCTGCACCGAAGCGGCGCGAAACGAGCAGGGCGAGGTGCGCGCGGTGCGCCTCGTCGTCGTCGACAATGGCCCGGGCTTTTCCGAAAGGGTGCTCAAGCGCGCGTTCGAGCCCTATGTGACGACGAAGACCAAGGGCACGGGGCTTGGCCTCGCCGTCGTCAAGAAGATCGCCGACGAGCACGGAGCGCGCATCCGCATTGGCAATCTCGGCGGCGACGAGGAACGCGACGGCGAAGCGGGCGAAGCCCCGCGCGGCGCGCAAGTTTCGCTATCATTTTCAAAACTCGCCCCGGCGCTTCGCGCAGGGGCGGCCGAGATCGCGCAAGCGCGCTCTCACTGAAAGGGTCATGGCCACCATTCTTGTCGTCGACGACGAACTGGGCATTCGCGCGTTGCTGTCGGAGATCCTCGCCGACGAAGGCCACACGGTCGAACTGGCGGAAAACGCGGCGCAGGCCCGCGCCTGCCGCGAGCGCATCCGGCCCGACCTGGTTCTGCTCGACATCTGGATGCCCGATGTCGACGGCATCACGCTGCTCAAGGAGTGGGGCGCTGGCGCGCAGCTGACGATGCCCGTCATCATGATGAGCGGCCACGGCACCATCGACACCGCGGTCGAGGCGACGAAATTCGGCGCCATGGCCTTTCTCGAAAAGCCGATCACCTTGCAGAAACTGCTGCGCGCCGTCGAGCAGGGTCTGGTCAAGCCGGCCTCGCGCATCGCCGCGGCGATGGCGGCCGCGCCGAGCGATCCCGGCCTTACCGTCGAGGCGGCGATGACGGGCGGCGCCATGCCGTCGGCGGCGCCGGTGATGCTCGGGCCGCAACCCGAGCAGAGCTTCGATCTCGACCGCCCGCTGCGCGAGGCGCGCGACGCGTTCGAGAAGAGCTACTTCGAGTTCCATCTGGCGCAGGAAAACGGCAGCATGACGCGCGTCGCGGAAAAGACCGGCCTCGAGCGCACCCACCTCTATCGCAAGCTCAAGCAGCTCGGCGTCGACCTGTCGCGCAACAAGCGAAGCGTGATGTGAGCTCGGCCTGCCGGGTGAAGGCTGCGAGAGGCCGGCCGATATAATCGCCGGCTCACGGCCAAGTAGCTCAGTCGGTAGAGCAGCGGACTGAAAATCCGCGTGTCGGCGGTTCGATTCCGTCCC
>PLZH01000203.1 GCA_003152055.1 Burkholderiales bacterium | reverse complement strand
CGCTACGCCAAGTGCGGGGTCGTAGCCGCACCTTCGGGTTCTTGCTCACGCAACAGCTTCCAGATTCGGGTCCTCAGATCGATAAAGCTCGGAAGGTCCATTACATCTTCGATGCGTTTGTGCGCCGTCCAGTCCCCCGAAAGCCGGGTGCTGCATATATCGATGTCAGCCACTATCGCGCCGCGGTTGCGGCCCATGACAATCACGCGGTCAGAGAGATAAACAGCTTCCTCGACAGCGTGCGTGATGAAGAGCACCGTGCGCCTGCTGGCGCTGCAGATGCGCAGAAGTTCTTCCTGCATCACCGTTCGCGTCTGAGCGTCGAGCGCACCAAAGGGTTCGTCCATCAGCAGCACTTGAGGGTCGAGGGCGTAGCTGCGGGCGATGGCGACCCGCTGCTGCATGCCTCCTGAAAGCTGGTGCGGGTAAGCATCGCCTCTTTCTTGAAGGTTCATCAGCTGAAGGTAGTGCTCCACGCGTTTGGCCCGCTCGGAGGCCCGCATCCCCTTGCAACGCAATCCGAACTCTATGTTCTCAGAGACCGTCTTCCACGGAAAAAGTGCGAACTGCTGGAACACGACGGCGCGGTCTGGGCCGGGACCCTCGACGACCCGTCCGCCGACTGACACCTCACCCGACGTCGGCATGTCCAGCCCCGCGGCGAGCCGCAACATCGTGGTCTTGCCGCAACCGGATGGACCAACGATCGACACAAATTCCTGGGCCTTCACGTGCAGGTCGATGTCTTTCAGAACTGCATGCGACGTATTGCCACGGGTGAACACGCGTTCTATGCGGCTGAAGCGGATGTCGCTCATGGGATTGACGTCGGGGTCGTACATCATCGGCGTGCGTCAGGCGCTCGCGCGCGGAATGATCGAGAAGCCGAGGTCATGCGCTGATTCAGCGACCGGTTCCTTGCGCAGCTTCTGCAAGAGAAGCGTCGCCGCTACCCGGCCAATCTCTCGCTGAGGCACGTGCACGCTTGTCAGCGGCGGGGTGACGGCCTGACCAATCTCGGTGTCGTCGAACCCGGCAATCGCGACATCCTTCGGAACCTTCAGCCCTATCCGCGACGCTTCGAGCACAAAGCCGGCAGCAATGATGTCGCTCGCGATAAAGATGGCCTGAGGGGCACATTTTCGCAAAGCGGCTTTGACTTCTTGGGCAAGTCTGGCTCCGCTCGCAAGCTCCATGGGTGCCGATCGGATCCAGGCGTCGTTGGCCGGCAGACCGGCTTCTGACAATGCCTGCCGGAATCCCCGCTCGCGTGCCAGCGTGCGGTCGTTATCCGTCTGCGTGCCGCCGTGGTAAGCGAGGCGCTCATGACCCTTGCTTATGAGATAGCGGGTCATGGCGAGCCCGGCTTCGAAATTCGAGAACCCCACTGCCAGGTCGATTGGCTGCGGCCCGATGTTCCAGGTTTCGACCACAGGAACGCCAGCGCTGCGCAGCAGGGCGCGCGTGCCAGGCGTATGCGTGAAGCCGGTCAGCACGACCGCATCGGGCTTGTAGCCGAGCAAGGTCCTGATCAGGCGCTCCTCGCGATCTGCCGAGTAGCCGCTGTGCGCGATGGTCAAAGCGTATCCGGCCGCTTCCAGCACCTCGTTCAGGCCGTTGATCGTCTCCGAAAACACCGAGTTGGAAACGTTCGGCACCAGCAGCGCGATGAGCTTGCTGCCCCGCTTTGACAAGGCGCTGGCGGTGAAGTTCGGGACATAGCCGAGCTCCAACGCAGCCTGCCGCACCGCGTCACGGGTCTCGATGGTCACCGACGCATGATTTGCCAGGGCTCGCGAGACGGTGATGGGCGAGACGCCCGCGCGATTACCAACGTCGCGCATCGTCCAGGCGCGCCGCGGCGCCTTCATGATCCGAATCCCGCCTTGATGACCTGCATGAATTCTTCGGCCACCCGGTCGCCATCCGAGAACCGCTCTTCCCAGATGGCGAGCGCGTTGGCATGGTCCGGCGCCATCCGCTGGCGCGAGAACGCCTCCACCCCGACGATTCCCCGGTAGCCGGCACTGCAGGCCTTCTGCGCCCAGTCGACCAGGTTCAGGCTACCCTCAGTGGCCGCGCCGCGATGACTCTGGTCGAGCTCGAAATAGGCAAGCCGCGGTACCGCAGCGGCGATCGCATCGAACGGACTGGCTTCGTCGATGCTCATGTGGAAAGTGTCAAGGTGTAGGGACACGTTGTCGTGAGCGACAGCATCGATGAACGCCAGTCCGCGCGCCGTGTTGTACAGCAGCGCAGTCTCATATCGGTTCACGACCTCGAGCGCGAGACGGACGCCGGCGATGCGGGCCTGTTCAGCGACCTGGTGCAGAGTATCCGCAGCGCGCCGGAATGCGTCGTCGCACAATGGCTCGGCCGCCTTGCCGAGAGGACCGTAGAGGACGCCGCCGATCTGCGTCGAGCCCATATCGCGCGCCAATGCGATCGCTTTTAGAAGGTGCGCGGCGCCCCGCCCGCGGACGTCCGGATCAGAGGCGCCGATATCCCGGTCGGGCGGGAGCCCGCAGGTGTTCAACGGCGCAAGACCGGCGCGGACGAACTCTCGACCGATAGCTTCCGGTTCGATGTCCTCGAATCGCCGCAGCGGAATGACGACGTAGTCGTAACCGATGCGCGCCGCGGCTTCGAGCGTGGGGCCGATCGCCTTGGCGGTCCAATGAGGGCCCCAGACCGCTGCGTGAATGGACGTCCGGACCTTCAAGACGCCGTCCGCCCGTGTCTTCCGAAGAGTTCGCGCACGGCATCGAGTGCCGACGCCGGCGCGACAGGCCCAATGGCTTCACCCGGATCTCCGCGGATCGTGTACCCACCGTCGACGGCAATGACCGCGCCGGTGATGAATCCTGATGCGGGCAGCGCGAGAAATGCGATCAGGTGCCCAACTTCCTCGGCAAGGCCCCACCGGCCGGCCGGTGCGCGCTCGGCATACGTCGCGTAGTCGAGCATGCCGGCATCGAGCCTCGCCTGCAGAGTCTCGGTCAAGATGTAGCCGGGCGCCACCGCGTTCACTGTCACGCCCGATCGAGCGACTTCGACCGCGAGAGAACGGGTGAAGCCGTTGATCGCGCTCTTGGCAATCGCATAGCCGCTCCGAAACGGGAGTCCGAGCGTCCCTAGCACGGACGAGATGTTGATGATGCGGCCGAAGCGACGATCGATCATGCCCGGAAGGACGGCCTTCGCGCACAGATAGGCGCCACCCACATGGACCGAGAACATCTGCTCGACGTCAGCAATCGCCATCTCGCTCACGGGGGCGAGGCGCGGCGTCATGATCCCCGCGCAGTTGACGAGGATGTCGATCGCGCCGAGACGGGTGCCGCACTCGGCGATCGCCGTATCGACTGCGTTCTGATCGACAACGTCGGCCATCGCAGAGGCGGTCGGAACACCGAACCGCGTCGCAATGCGCGCCGCCGCCGCGCGCGCCTCATCGTCGTGCCGGTCGAGGAGGGCCACCGCCGCGCCGCGACGGGCGCATTCCGATGCGGTGGCAAAGCCTATGCCTTGCGCGCCGCCGGTGACGAGGCAGACGAGCCCTTTCAGGCTTTCGATTGAATTCATTCTTCGTGGTCAGGAGTGAACGGTGCCGCCATCGACGTTGATGATCTGGCCGTTGACGTAGCTCGAGGCCGGACCGCAGAGAAACTCGATCACCGTGGCGACTTCGCGCGGTTCTGCAAATCGGCGGATCGGGATTTCGCTCATCAACTTTTCGTGACGATCGGCGATGAGACTGGTGGTCATTGACGTGAGAACGATACCCGGCGCGACCGCATTGACATGGATCGTGGGCGCGAAGCGGCGCGTCATCGATCGCACCATGCCGGCGATCGCGCCCTTGGCTGCGGAGTAGGCGATCCGGTCGAAGCCGCCACGCCGGAAGGCGAGGGACGAGGCAAACACGAGGCGCGACGGCAGTTGCGCTGTTCCCGCATGCCGCTCATGGAACGCCCGGGAGAGCTGGTACCCATTTCTCACGTTGGCGGCCATGATCTCGTCGAACCGCGACAGGTCGGCGAGGTCGTCGAGATCGGGAAGCGATATGCCGGCCAGATGCACAATCGCGTACGGCATCGGGCCGCTCTCGAGCGCCGCGACGCACTTGTCCAGATCGGCGAGGTCGCTCTGGCGCGCTTCGAGCCGCGCTCCGACAGAAAGCGCACGTTCGGCTCGCTCTAGACCCGCAGCCGACCGATCGACAAGGCGCACCTGAGCGCCGGCGTCGAGGAACACCCGCGCCGTCTCGAGGCCGATGCCACCGGCACCGCCCGTGATCAGGATGGTCTTGTCGTCGTAGAAGCCCATTGCGAGGTTCCGGAGGGACGCCGGCCCCAGGGCCAATGCCACTGGGTCTGTTTCAGAGTTTGCCGGGCTTTCCTTCTGCGAATGCCTTGAGCTTCGGATTGGAATTGATGTATTCGAGGACGCTTGGATTGACGTACAGCTTTGGGTCCGCAACGCTCGAAATGGTGCCCGCCGCCTTGAAAAACTCGGCAAGGCGTGTGCTTTCCTTGTCCACCAGGGACGGCCCTTTCGAGCGGTCGAAGGCCGCCAGTTGTTCCGGCAGGTTCCAGTAGTCGCGCGTCGCGAGCTCACCATCCATTTCCTCCGGCGAAAGCACGACGCCGCCCTTGTCATAGAACTTCTTCATGGCTGCGAGCGTCGTGGCCTTGTCCGTACGCATGACGTTGAGCGTGCGCAGGTACATCGCAGCGAAGCGTGCGACGGTCTCCATGTTGTCCTTGAGATAGTCGGGCCGCACGACCATGTTGGCGGTCACCATGACGCCTGCGTCTTTGCCGTTGCAGAGCAGCTTTCCGCCTTGCTTTTCCATTCGCTCGAAGTGCGGATACCAGACCGCACCGACCGGAATGTCGCTGCCCTTGAAGGCATCGACGATCGCTCCGGGCGCGATGTTGACCGCTTGCACGTCGCCCGGCTTGAGCCCCAGCTTGGCAAAGCACGCCTGTGCTGCGTAGTCGGCGGTTGAGTTGGCCGGGACCAGGTACTGCTTGCCCTTGAGCGCCTTGACCGGGTCGGCCTTGATAGCCGCGTAGTCCTTCTCCTTGGCAATCACGCCGTTGGCGCGCGAATCGTCGATCAGGATGAGGACCGATTGCAGGTTGAAGCGTGCGGCGCCCAGCAAGGCGGGAGGCCCCCCCATGAGACCGATGTCCCAGGTCTTCGACGGCACGGCGGCGATCTGCTGTGCGCCAGCGATGAACGAGGTCATGTTGCCTGGCTTGAGGCCTGCGTCGGCCCACCAGCCGCGGTCTTCGGCGATCTGCAGCGGGACGCCGTGGATCGTGACCTGGTAGCTCACGTTGACCGCGGTCTGGGCTGTTGCAGCCCCTGCGGCGCAGAGCAGCCCGATTCCGAGTAGCGCAGCGGTCAGGTTGTGTTCGGTAATCCGTTTCATGTCTGTCTCCTTGTAGAAAAACAATTCCCCTTGCCTAAGCCGGGGCCTTCATCGATCAGCGACCGTTGAACCAAGTCGCAGCCGTATTCGTTTTTCGAGCGCGCCGAAGACCCACTCCAGCACCAGACCGATCAGGCCGATCGCGAGCATCCCCACGAGCACGACGACAATCGTCCGGTTCATCTGTCCGCGCACCATGATGTAAGCCACCCCTGAGCTGGCCACGATCAGCTCGGCACCGACCAGCGACTGCCACGCATTGCCCGCGGCGACCCGCAGGGCCGACACGATGGCCGGAATGGCGCTCGGCAGGATGACTTCAAGCAGGATGCGCAGATTGCCCGCGCCGAGCATGCGTGCCGCCTCCACGAGCTTGATATCGACGAGCTTGGCGCCTCCGTAGGCCCCGATCACGCATGCCGGAAACGCACCAGCGAAGATGATGAGCACCGGGCCGCCGAAGCCTGTGCCGAACCACAGCACCGCAAACGGCACCCAGGCGATCGGCGCGGTGAAACGCAGAGTGTTGAACGCTGGTCCCACCGCTGCGTCGAGCGCTTGGAACCAGCCCATCGCCAAGCCGAGCGGCAGCCCGATCACCCCACCAAGCGCAAAGCCAGATGCGAAGCGACCAAGGCTCGCCAGCACATGTCCCCCGAGTGTGCTTCCCGCGAATGGCTCGCGCATCATCCGCATGAACGCCCCGATAACCTTGATGGGGCCGGCCAGCGTGGAAGCATCCCCGATGTAGACCGACGCCAGATGCCACGCGAGAAAGAACAGCACGACACCGAGCGCGTTCACCCATCGTCGCGGCGCGACATCATGAGCGAGCCGGGCGCCGGCCGCACGGCGGTGTATCGCTACCGGCGCCATGGCAGCAGGACCTTTTCGAAGCGGGTGAGGAGGGCACTGCTGAGCATGCCTAGGGCACCCACCGTGAGCATGCCGACGAGGATCATTCCGGGGTAGACGTCATCTTTCGCGGCGGTGAGCACCCGGCCCACGCCCCAGATCGCGCCCAGCAGCTCGGCAGCAACGATGACGGTCCAGGAGGTCTGCAAGGCAAGGCGCAACCCGATGGCGATGTGAGGCATGGCCCCTGGAAGAACGACGTGTCGCAGCATGTTCCAGCCACGGGCTCCGTGCACGGCGGCAGCGGCGAGCAACGTTCGATCGATTTCGGCGACGCCGACCCGGGTGCTGATGACGAGCGGGACCGAAGCCGCCAAGGCGATCACGAAGAGCTTGGACTGGTCGCCAAACCCGAACCAGAGAAGCGCGAGCGGAATCCACGCGAGCGGCGGCACGGGCCGGATGAAGTTGAACAAGGGAAGCAACAGGTCGCGCCAAAAGGCGGAGAGCGACATCAGCAGACCGAGCCCGATGCCGAACACTACCGCGAGCGCGAAGCCCCGCGCGACGAGCCATGTGCTGGTCACGACATGCTTCGCAAGGTCGCCGCCGGCGTACTGCGAGAAGGTGATCTGCTTCAACGCGTCGAAGAACGCCTTCGGGTCGGGGAAGAGGGCACCGTCGACGAGCTTCGCCGGTCCTGTAGCGATCCACCAAGAGAGCAGAAATAGCGTGACCGAGACCAGGCTGATGAAGGCAAGACGGCCACGCGGCTCGAGCTTCATCAGCCCTCCGCGGCGCCAATCCAAATCGCTTCGAGCTCGAGGAACCGGGCGCTCAGCTGCTGCACAAACGTGGCGTCATCCGTCTCGCCGGCTAACCACGCCGCGGCTGGCGGCATGAACAATGTGCGGCCGACTGCAAAGCCCTTGATAAACGGGCGTTCTCGGGCTGCGGCCAGCGCGGGTTTGAGATCTTCAAGGCTACGGCCTCCGCCGAGCAGCAGGACGCCTCTGCAGAGAGGGTTGTCGCGTTTGATCGTCGCTTCGATGTCGTCCCAGCTTCCCGGCGCAGTGAAGGCAGGGAGCTTCCACCAGTCCGGTTTGATTCCAAGCGCCTGAATGGCCTCGATTCGTTCTCGGGTGCCACGTGCCGCCTCCGCGGTGTCCGGGTGCACGAGCTCAAGCAGCAGCTCCATTTCATACATCGCCGCCGCCTGATATAGCTCCAGGAGGTGCGCGTTCTGCAGCTCGCGGGTCGATTCACTTTCGAGCGGCACCAGGCACTTAATGATCTGGTGGCGCGGCCATCTGGCGAGCAGCACCGCGGCGGAAAGGTGGTCACGAAACACCAGTGGCGCCAGTCCGGTCTGCTCGATCTTGCGCCCGATCCAGGGGATGTCGGAGCCGACTAGGTAGAGGGCCTCTTCGCCTTCGACATCGTCCAACAGGATGCCGAGGTGAGGGTGACGAGGAGCCAGGCTTAGCGCTGCTTCGGCAACAAGCCGCTTGAATCCGGCGATCGTTCTGTCCGAAGTCCTCGGCAGCGCCTCGAGCGGCGCTACATGGTCTGCTGCGATGACAAGCACCTGTGCGGGGCGGGGGCGCCGCGTCGTGGTGCGATGGATGTACGCCAATTCGGCGTTCCGGTGCAAGGCGCGGTCAGATGCGCCATCGGCCAGGAACCACTCGAGTTCCGCCGCTGTCGGCGAGGCGGGCGAGCACCCGTGGCGTGAGACGACGAGCGCTCCGGTCGCGTTGCCGCGACGGCAGCATTCGCTCCAGGGCGCATCTCGAAGCCAAGCGGACAGAAAGCCCGACAAGAATCCGTCGCCCGCGCCGACCACATTGAACACGTCGACCGGGAAGCCGGGACCGATAACGCCGTCCTCGATCGATGCAGATATCGCGCCGTCGAAGACCACGCATCCGGCGGCCCCGCGCTTCAGCACGATGGGCGCGGCCGTCTTTGAGCGAATCACGCGCAACGCCTTTATGGTGTCGGTGTCACCGCCGGCAATATGGATTTCCTCTTCGGTGCCGACGATCAGGTCGCAGTCGAACAGAAACTGCTGACTCGCCCGTGTGACGACCGCGGAATCGACAAAGCGGCTTTCTCCGCCGTCCTTGGCGACCAAGCCCCAGAAGACGGGTCGGTAATCGATGTCGAAGATGACCTGGGTGCCCAGCGACTTGGCGCGCTGCACGGCGGTGTGGACGTTGTGCGCGGCAGTCACTGTCGTCAGGTGGGATCCTGATACGAGCAACGCCCGCGCCGAGGCGATGTAGTCATCCGGATAGTCCTCCGGAGCGATCGCCATGTCCGCGCAATTCTCGCGATAGTGCAGAAGCGGAAATGTCGCCTTGTCCCGTATCGCGAGAAAGGCGACGGCAGTCAGCCGCTTCGGATCGGTTCGCACGCAACGGGTGTCTACCCCTTCACGGGTCAGGCTCTCACGTAGATAGCGCCCGTTGTGGTCGTCGCCAACCCGGGTGATCAGTCCCACCTTCAGTCCCAATCGGGCCGTGCCAATCGCAATGTTCGCCGGGCAACCCCCGACATAACGCGAGAAGCTGGAGACGTCCTCAAGGCGCACACCCACCTGGTCTCCGTACACGTCGACGATCGTGCGTCCCATCGTGACGAGGTCGAGCGGCCGGTGTCCGGTTTCTTTGTTACCCGTGGCTCCGAAGGGCAAATTCATTGCGATCTAGGAGAAATGGTATCGATATCATCTTAGAGACAAGAGCGACCGCTCTCAGTGGTACTTACCCGCGAATCGCCTTGGGCTGTAGCTGGGCAAGTAGAAGACTTCGATCTCGCGCTTGTGCTCTCCCAGCCAGGCCTTCACGGGCTTGCTGTGGTGCACGCGTAGGACCGGCTGCCGTCCTTGCGTCCCGCGCGCTTGCCGTCGGGTCTTGAAGATGGCGAGCACCGAATCGCCGGCCGTATCGATTGCGCGCCCGCCGCTTGCTGACGCAGAGCACAGTTTCCTTGTAGGGGGTCAAGTCGATGTCGAGGAGCTTATCGGCGACCTTCCTGGCAATGTCCCTCACTTCGATGCGTTCGAAGCCTCAACGTACCGGGCTTGCGATTCTGCTTGCCGCGTCCCTGTGCCGTCGCTCTTTTGCGTCATCTCGCCATAGCGGGCGAATGGCTCGAAGAGCCGGGGCATTCGCTGCGGATCGATGCCCGGGCCGGTAAGCACATCAAGGAAGACTGGATCCTGATGTACATCGAGCGGTGGCTGACTGCGCCATTCGAGACTGCACGGGGTACCCGCTTGCCGCGGGATCGCGGAACCCCGCAAGGGGGAGTGGTCAGTCCGATCTTGATGAATCTGTTCATGCACTATGCATTTGACTGCTGGATGCAGCGCAACTTCCCGCAATGCCCTTTTGCGCGTTATGCCGATGATGCGGTGGTCCATTGCCGCAGCCAGGAGCAGGCGCAAGAAGCCATGCAAGCCATTGCCTCACGGCTGGCTGAATGTGGGTTGACGATGCATTCGGAGAAGTCAAAGATCGTCTATTGCAAGGACCGCAGCCGCACCCAAGCCTATCCGAATGTGACCTTCACATTCTTGGGCTTCCAGTTTCGGCCGCGAAGGGCGCAGACAAAGTACGGGCGCGTTTCTACCAGCTTCTTGCCTGGCGCTAGTCCTGTTGCCTTGAAACGGATGCGAGAGCAGGTGCGGGGGTGGCGGCTTACGGGCAAAACGTCAAAGCCACTTGTTGAAGTCGCCAAGCAATGCAATCCCACGATACGAGGTTGGTGGAACTACTACGGCGCTTTCTATCGATCAGCCATGCACGGGCTCTGTCGGTATCTAGACCGAAAGCTTGTGCGCTGGGCTCGGCGCAAATACAAGACGCTGCGACGCCACAAGCGACGCGGTGAGGAGTGGTTGCAAAAGATGAAGGAAGCACAGCCGCGGCTGTTCGAACACTGGCAGTTTCGTGGGGCCAAGGTTGGATAACGGGAGCCGTGTAAATCGAGAGGTTTACGCACGGTTCTGCGAGAGGCTTCGGGTGAAAGCCCCGAGGCCTACTCACCCCTACATCAAAGTCGGCGGCGAGTGGAAGTACCTGTACCGAGCCGTCGACCGTGCCGGTGCCACGATCGACTTTCTGCTTCGTGCTCACCGAGACTACGCTGCGGCGCGGCGATTCTTCGAACGCGCCAT
>PLZH01000323.1 GCA_003152055.1 Burkholderiales bacterium | reverse complement strand
TGGATGTTGATGTTGGTCGGTTGCAGCGAAAAGCCGTGGTTGTAGTCCATCGACGACAGATGCAGCTTGTAGGTCTTGCCCTTCTCGAGCTCGAGGATCGGCCACCAGGCCCAGAGCCGCGCGATCAGGTACACGTCCGCTCCCTCGGGCGGATGCACGACCGGGATCTTCTCGTCGGTCTCGGTGCGCACCGTGTACTTGTCGACCACCGCCTGCGCCGCCGCGGAGAACTTCTCCGGGGTCGTCTTGTAGGTCTCGGGCGACAGGTTCTGGCGACCGTAGGCGTGCCAGTAGATCATCATGAAGAACATCACCATGCACCAGACGAAGGCGATGGCGATCCAGGTGCCTTCGACTCGGTCAAGCGGGTGTTTCCACCACAGGCGTTCGGCGGGGGGAAGGATGGCGCTCACATCGTCTCCCTCACTTCGCCAGCGGTACGGTCAGGATGTCGATGACACCCCAAAGAACGTACACCACCATCGGGACCAGCACGCCGATGAAGAGCAGCAAGAACGGGTTGTCCAGCAACTGCTGGATCAGCGGCACCTTCTCGGTGTCGGCATGGTGTTCGTTCATCGCTTCTCCTGGTGGTGCGCGTAGGGGCGATCTTTGCCCGAGCACGACCGCGGAGAATTGAACTGGTACAAGAAATGACGATGTCGCGCATCGATGCGACGCACTCGCGCCTAACATCGTGCGCATGGACGACTTCGGGCGGCGCGCGGTGCTGCTGCGACGCATGGCGTGGCTATGCCTCGTGTTCGTGCTCTTGATCACCAGCCTGAGCGCATTTATCCGCCTGACGAGGGCCGGGCTCGGCTGCGCCGATTGGCCGGCCTGCTACGGCCGCGCGTTGCGCGAGCAGCAGCAGGGAGGGCTGGCTGCCGTCGATGACTCCGCAGCCGTCGTCGCGGCGCGGATCGCGCACCGCGTCATCGCCAGCGCCACTCTCCTGATCGTGGCGATGATGGCGGGAACCTGCCTGTGGCCGCACCCGCGCTGGTGGCACGAAGGTCGGCTCGCACTCGCGCTGCTGGGGCTCGCGTTTTTTCTCGCGGTGCTCGGCCGCTGGAGCGCGGCAGCGCGCGTGCCAGCCGTCACCCTGGGCAACCTTCTCGCGGGCTTCACGATGCTCGCGCTGGCGTGGCAACTCGCGCGCAGCGCCGGGCGCGCATCGCGCGTGCGGCCACCGGCGGGGCTGCGCGCGTGCGCGTTGGCCGCCATCGCGGTGCTCTACACCCAGATCGCCCTCGGCGGCCTCGTCAGCGCCGGCTACGCCGGACTGAGCTGCCCCGACCTCGGCGCCTGCGACACCCACGGCGTCTCGTGGCGCGCGCTCGATCCGTGGCGCGAGCCGCTCCTCGACGCGGCGCGATCCGGCAACCCGGCCGGTGCGCTGCCGCAACAGGCGCATCGCCTCGGCACGCTGCTGCTGGCCGCACTGCTCCTGCCGCTCGGCATCGTTGCGCTGCGGCGCGGGCCGCGCCCGTCCGGCGCCGCGCTGCTCGCCTTCTTCGGCATGCAGGCGGCAATCGGAATCACGCTCGTCGTCGGCGCGCTGCCGCTGCCTCTCGCGCTGGCGCACAATCTGGTCGCCGGGCTGCTGCTTGCCGCGACCTTCGACCTCGCCCTTGGTTCACCTCCCTTGCGCTGAATCAAGCACCGGTGCCCCCATGTGGTCGGAAAATTTGTCCACTTTGCATCGGAGGCACCATGGAGGCACGGTCGCTCGACGTGCCGAGATATCTCTCGGTGTTGCCCCTCTTCAACGATCTTAGCCCTGCCGAGCTGACCCACATCGCGCAGGGCTGCGTGCTGCGCCGGCTCGAGCGCGCCGACATGGTATTCAGCACCGGCGAACGGTGCGAGGAGTTCCATGTCGTCGTCACCGGACAGGTCAAGCTGTTCGTGCTTTCGCCAAACGGGCAGGAAAAAGTGGTCGAGCTGATCAGCGCCGGCCAGACCTTCGGCGAGGCGATCATGTTCACCGGACAGCCCTATATCCTGAGCGCGCAATCGCTGACCGACACGCTGCTGCTCACGGTCTCCAAGCGCGCGGTACTGGAGGAGATCGCGCGCGATCACCGCTTCGCGCTGCGCCTGCTGGCCGGGTTGTCGCGCCGCCTGCACGGACTGGTCCACGACGTCGAGGCTTATTCGCTGCACTCGGGCCTGCAGCGCGTGATCGGCTACCTGCTGCGCGACCAGGCCATCGAGAGCTGCGCGGCGCCGCAGGCGCGCACCGTGTCGCTGCCGGTCAGCAAGGCAACGATCGCGTCGCGGCTGTCGCTGACCCCGGAATATTTCTCACGCGTGCTCCACGAGCTCGCCGATCAGGGGCTGATCGAGATTGACCGGCGCGAGATCCGCATCGTCGACGCGCTGCGGCTTGCGCGCTTCCAGTTGCAGGCCTGAGCGCCGGCCGACGCGCGTCTATCCGGCAACGTCGGGAAAGCGTTCCGTCAGCGCGGGCTTCCTGAGGATGCGACTGCTGTAGAGCATGTCGTGGCCACGGCAGGCGTCGGCGAGCAGACAATGGATTTGCAGCACTGCACGCTCGGCCTCGCGGCGGCTGCGCGCGTGCACCATCGCGTGCAGGTTGTACGGCCACTCGGGCAACGCGCGTGGCCGGCGATGGCAATGCGAAACGAAGGCGAGCGCTCCGACCTTCTCGCCGAGTTCGTCGACACACGCATCGTCGACGTCCCACACCGCCAGGCCGTTGGTGACGAAGCCGAGGCGCCGGTAGTCGAGCATCGCGCCAATGCGCCGCACCGAGCCTGCACGCAGCATCCCCGCGAGGCGCTCGCGCACGACCTCGCCGCTGACGCCAAGCGTCGCGCCGATCGCGTCGTAGGGCCGAGGAACGAGCGACAGCCGGCGCGCGCGGCGGCGATCAAGCGTCGGTCGAACGGGCCCGGCATCGCCGCGATCCTTCGGTCGGGCGCAAGGCGCAGCTCGATGAAGAACTCCTTCTGTCGCGGGAACGGGTGCACGCGCAAGCCGGTCAGCGCCTGGATGCGGCCGCAGGTGGCACGCAACGCCGCCGGCGACGCGCCGGCGATGACGAACCACATGTTGAAGCGGTGTTCGCGGCGCAGGTTCTGCACCACCTCGGGCAGCGCGTCGAGCATCCCGGCGACACCCTCGAAGCGAGCCTCGGGCACCTGCAGCGCGGCGAGCAACTCGCCCCTGCCGGCATCCGCGGCTTCATACAGCGGGCCGAAATGCATCAACGCGCCGCCGCCAAGCAGGCGACGCAGCCGCTCGATGACCTGCACCTCCGTGCAGCCGAGTTCGGCTGCGACATCGGCGTACGGCCACTCGGTCAGCGGAAACCCGTCGTGCAGGCGGCGCACGAGCAGCACATCGCTCGCATCGAGCACCTCAGCTTGCATCGGCAGCCTCGCCGCGGTGTTCGACGGACCGGCAGGACGGACGCCGCGCTCAGCTCCTGAGGACGTATTCGACCGCGGCCTTCAGATTGGCATCGTCGATCTTGCTCGGCGGATTCGGCGTCATCGGCACCGGGCCGAAGCTGCCCGAGCCGCCCTTGCGCACCTTTTCCATCAACTTCGCCGTGACATTCTGGCCCTTGTACTTTGCGGCGATATCTTTGAATGCCGGTCCGACGATCTTCTTGTCCTTCGAATGGCAGGCCATGCAGCCGGCCTTAGTCATCGCCTCTTCCGGCGTCACGGCCCAGCCGGGTGCGACAGCGATGCCGAGTGCGGCGGCAAGCAACAACGTCTTCATGTGGATCTCCCTGGGTTCGACATCGAGGGGATCGCGGTGCCGGCCGTCGCCCGCCGCCCGCAAGCCCTGTCGGTATCGTCGGTTGAAAGACCCGTTGTCGTCCTTGAACCAGGTCAAGAACGATCGCGAGGCGCACCGCGTCGACAGGGTCCATCGATCGGGTGCACGAACTCCCGCGCGGCCCTGGCCGCAGCGCCGGTCCGTCGGCCCGATCGCTGAGCGGTGTTCCCAGGCCACCTCGTGCTTCTCGAGAAGCGCCGCGATCCGATCGAGGTAAAGGCGTTCGACCGCCGCTGCTGTCG
>PLZH01000001.1 GCA_003152055.1 Burkholderiales bacterium | reverse complement strand
GTTTATGCCGACCGTCGAACTATGCCGAGCGGGTTTGTTTTCCCCAGATTTCTCGCTGACCGGCGTTTGATCGGCTCGGCATAGTTCGTTCTGTGCCTCCGCTTTCAACAGCGGAGAACAGGAAGATGGAACTTGAAGAATACCTGGGCAGAAGCCGGCTGTACCGGCGTCTCAGAAGCGATCCGCACGGACAGCTCGTCGAGCGCTATGCCGCTCGTCTCGTTGAAGAGAGGCTTGTTCGGCAGGGCACTTGGCGATGCCTCAACGTGGTTGGCGGGCTCCTGAGTTGGATCGCGGGCCGTCGCTACAAGTTGGCCGATCTCGATGAGCAGGTCGTTGAGCGGTACCTCCGGTATCGAGGCGGGAGGCAGTCTATCCAACCCGGCGACCGGGCCGCGCTCAGGCGATGGCTGTCGGTGCTGCGCGAGGACGGCGCGATCGCGCCGGTAGTTCCGCGGCCTCTCACCCCGCACGATCGGATCTTCAACGAGTTCGATGCCTACTTGCTGTCAGAACGCGGCTTGACCTCGAAGTCCATCGTCCGCCATCTCCCGGTCATCCGCAGGTTCCTGCACGAGGTGTGCTCCGGCGGCGCCGGCGACCTGTGCAAGATCAGCCAAGGGGACGTGACCGGCTACATTGAGCGCCACGCCCAGGATTGGAGCCCGAGCACAGGCAAAGCGATGTGCTCGTCGCTGCGCGCCTTTCTCCGTTACCTCCACCATCGGGGGCTGAACCCGCGTGCGTTGGCGGATTGCGTTCCATCGATCCGACGGTGGAAGCTCGCGACTCTGCCGACCTATCTGTCTGCCGCTCAGGTGCAGAAGGCCCTCGACGGTTGCGACCGGGAGACGGTGATGGGGCGGCGGGACCACGCCATTCTGTTGTTGCTGGCCAGGCTCGGCCTGCGCGCCGACGAGGTCGCGACGCTCACGCTCGATGATATTGACTGGCGCGCCAGCGAGATGCTCGTTCGCGCCAAGGGCCGACAGCGAGCACGGATGCCGATACCGCCAGACGTTGGCGCGGCCATCGTTGCATATCTGCGCAATGGCCGCCCAAAGTCGTCGTGCCGACGGTTGTTCGTCCGCACACTCGCACCGCATGTCGGCTTTGCTTCCGGATGTGCGATCACCCAGATCGCCAGGACCGCTCTCGATCGCGTCGGAATCGAGGGTTGCGCACACCGCGGCGCCCATGTCTTCCGACACAGTCTCGCCACCGAGCTTCTCCGATCCGGCGCGACCTTGTCGGAGATCGGACAGTTGTTGCGGCACAAGAGCCACGACACCACCCGGATCTACGCGAAGGTCGACATCAATGCGCTGAGAACATTGAGCCTGCCCTGGCCGGGAGGCGTGCAATGACCAATCTGCGTTCCGCGCTCGAGAAGTACCTGAGCATGCGCAAGGGGCTGGGATACAAGTACGAGCATCAGACCCGGCGGCTCGCTGACTTCGTCGCCTTCATGGAGAAGCGCAAGGCCAGGATCATCACGACGAAGCTCGCCCTGGAATGGGCGACACTGCCGCCCGATCGTCATGCATCCTGGGCGCTGCGGCTGAGCGACGTGCGCGGCTTCGCGCGTCATGTCGCCAACTTCGATCCGAGAACGGAGACACCGCCCGTCGGCATGCTGCCGGGATGGAAGCGCGCCAAGCCCTATGTCTACTCCGACGCGGAGATCGATGCGCTGCTGACGGCGGCGCTGGCTCTGCCGCCGGAGGACGGGCTGCGCCGATGGACCTACCATACCCTGTTCGGGCTGATCGCGGTGACGGGCATGCGTATATCCGAGGCGATGGGCCTGGAGGGTGATGACGTTGACCTCGACGCCGGCATGCTGACGGTCCGACTGACCAAGTTCGGCAAGTCGCGCCTCGTGCCATTGCATCCGACGACCTGTACCGCGCTGCGCGGCTACGCCGCGCGGCGAGACGCACATCTGGGATCACGCCGCGGTTCGACCTTCTTCGTTGCTGAGCAGGGAGGCCGCCTGCTGCACCAGTACGTTCATCGCGTCTTCTGGCGACTGTCCCGAGAGATCGGGCTGCGGCGCCCAGGTGATCATACCGGGCCACGCGTGCACGACTTCCGTCATCGCTTCGCCATCAGGACGCTGCTCGACTGGTATCGCGAAGGCAAGGACGTTGAGCAGCAACTCCCATTGCTCTCCACTTACCTCGGCCATGCCTGCGTGCGCGATACCTACTGGTATCTCTCGGCCTGCCCCGAGTTGATGGAAGAAGCCGCGCGGCGACTGGATCGGCGATGGGAGGTGACGCCATGAAGCCCGCTTGCAATGTCGCCACGTTGATCGAGCGCTTCTTCACCGAGCGCCTCATGCGACAGCGTAATGTCAGCGCCAACACGATCGCCTCCTACAAGGACACGTTCCGGCTGCTGTTCATGTTCGCACAGGAGCGGTTGCGGAGGTCCCCATCGGCCCTGACGCTCACCGATCTGGACGCAACGTTCATCGGCTCGTTCCTGACCGATCTTGAGACGAAGCGCGGGGCCAGCGCGAAGACGCGTAATCTGCGCCTGACCGCCATCCGCTCCTTCTTCAGGTTCGTATCCTTCGAGGAACCGGCACACAGTTCGCTGATCCAGCGTGTGCTCGCCATACCGAGCAAGCGCCACGACAAGCGACAGGTGCACTTCCTGACGCGCCCCGAGATCGAGGCGGTTCTCGCCGCGCCCGATCGAACGACGTGGCTTGGCCGCCGCGATCACACCTTGCTGCTGCTCGCGGCCCAGACGGGCTTGCGCCTCTCCGAGCTGACTGGACTTGATCGGGATGCCGTCCACATCGGGTCTGGCGCACACGTGCGATGCGTCGGTAAAGGGCGGAAGGAGAGGACCACTCCGCTGACCACACTCGCTCGGCGCGCGCTTCAGGCATGGCTCAAGGAACCGGTACGGAAAGGAGCAACAGCATTGTTCCCCAACATGCACGGGGGCCGGCTCAGTGCCGACAGCGTCCAGTCGCTGCTGGGAAAGCATGTTCGTGTCGCCCACGAGAGTTGCCCGTCTTTGAAGGCCAAGAGGGTGTCGCCGCACGTGCTGAGACACAGCGCTGCGATGGAATTGCTGCAAGCCGGCGTCGACTGCTCCGTGATTGCGCTGTGGCTCGGGCATGAATCGGTCGAGACGACGCAGACCTACCTGCACGCCCACCTCGCCCTCAAGGAAGCAGCTCTGGCGAAGCTCACACCATACGAGCGTGGCAAGCCAACCCGCTTCCAGCCGAACGACCGCCTGCTCGCCTTCCTGGAGGCGCTCTGAGCTGTCAGACTATGCCGAATGGAACCGAGGCCGCCGTATACGCGATGGCCGATGCCAGCGTCACAACGACGCGCCATACCGGACCCGCTCGGCATAGTTCGACGGTCGGCATAAACCGCGAGATTCAGCAGCAGGCTCTCCAACTCATTGCCATCCACATGCGTCCGCCACAGCCCTCCCGCCAGGATAGTTTCTACTTCAATCTCGTGGCCCAGGGTGCGGCGTAAAATCTCGGACATGCCCGACACGAATTTATTGGCGTCGATAGGTTGCGGCGTGAGCGGCTGCTGCCTGGCGAAGGCGAGCAGACGCTGGGTCAAGTGCGCCGCCCGGTCAGCTCCCTCCGCGGCGCCGTCGATAAAGCCCTCGACTTCGGTTCCTCCACGGGCGATCTGTCGCCTCAAAAGATTAAGGTTGGCGAGGATGACCGCGAGCATATTGTTGAAGTCATGCGCGATGCC
>PLZH01000123.1 GCA_003152055.1 Burkholderiales bacterium | reverse complement strand
CCTATATTGGATCCATCTTGGATCCAATTACCTCGCTTTCCTTGGTGGGCCGCCCGTACGACCGCATTCGCGAGTCGATCCTGTCCGGCGAGCGACCGAGCGGCGAGCGGATTGCGGCGCAGGGCATCGCCACGGAACTGGGCGTCAGTCGCACCCCCGTCAAGGAAGCGCTGGCCCGCCTCGATGCCGAGGGCCTGGTCGTTCGCGCCGGCAATTGGGGCTACAGCGTGCGGTCGGTGTCGCTACGCGATGCGGAAGACATCTTCGAATCGAGGCTGGTCATCGAAATTGCCAACGCTCGGCTCGCGGCAGAGCGTGCGTCGGCCGCGGAAGGCACCGAGCTGCTCGCCGTGCTGAAGGCTTGTCGCGCTCCGCTCAAGGCCGCCCGCCTGACCGAATTTCAACGGCGATCGCGAGCGGTCCACGAGTACATCTCGAAGACCACGCACAACCTGCAGCTGATGCGGATGTTCAATCAGATCAGCGATCTCGTCGTCCTGTTCGGCATTTCCCTGCTGCGAGCCAACCCCGCCCGCGCCGCCGAGATCTATGCCGAGAACGAAGGCATCGCCAAGGCGATCTGTGCCGGCAAGTCCGCCGATGCGGGCGCGCTGATGCGCTCACACATCGAACAGGGCCACGCGAGCTTTCGCGAGGCGATCAGCCCGACGCGTTCTTCAGTCGCGCTTTGGTAAGGAATCCGAATGCGATCCGGTATTCCCGAGCAATGGCGTGACAAGCGCCCCACGGGGCGCAGGCTGATTCGCTTCGCCGTCATTGCCGATACGCATGTCAATCAATCCGAAGACGAGGCGTCGTCCTTCTTTCCGTTGAATCGGCTCGCCAACGCCCGCTCTCGACAAGTCGCAGCGATGCTCGAGCAGGTCGGAGCCGAGTTCGTGCTCCATCTTGGCGACATCGTGCACCCCGTACCAGGCAAGGCTGGCTATGCCACAGCGGCGCAGTGCTTTCGGGAGCTCTATGCACGCGTACCTGTGCCCATCTACCTGACTCCCGGAAACCACGACATCGGCGACAAGGCGGCCAAATCGGCGCCCGTGGCCAGCATCACGAACGAGTTCATCGACATCTATAGAAAGACGTTCGGCGAACCATGGCTTTCCTTCGACCACGCGCGATTTCATTTCGTCATCGTCAACGCGCCCCTCATCAACTCGGGCCTTGCGGAAGAGGAAGACCATCGGCGATGGCTCGAGGCCGATCTGGCGTCGCATGCCGGACAGCGGACGTTCGTGGCCATCCACTACCCGCCTTACGTGTGGCGACCAGATGAGCCTGCCAACTACGACAACATCGACGAGCCCGGCCGGAGCTGGCTGCTTGATTTGCTGAGGCGCTATCGCATCGAGGCTGTCTTCTGCGGCCACGTCCACAACTTCTGGTACGACCAGCACGGCGGCTCCGAGATCTACATCGCACCGTCCACGGCGTTCGTCCGTCAGGATTACAGCGAGTTCATGCGAGTTTGCCCGCCCGGGGCCGAGGGCGGACGAGCCGACGTCGACAAGCTGGGTTTCTTCGTTGTCGACGTTCACGAAGAAGGCCACGTCGCGATGTGGCTGCGCTCCCAGGGCGAGCAACGGGCTCCCGCTGCGAACGCGCCGGTCTCGCTCGCCCCTTTCGAGATTCACACAAAGACTGCCGCGATCGGCAACCTCGGCGTTGACCTGCGCCATCCGTGGGCCGAAGTGGTCGAGTTACCTCCCAGCGGCGCCTTGGAGGAGTTCGAGCGAAAGCGTGCGCGCAACGACTATCCCCTCTGCGCGGTATGGGACATGGGACTACGCCTGCTTCGGGTACCTCTGCAGGATCTGCTCGATACCGACGTGCGCCGCCGCATGCGTATCGCCTACTCGGTCGGCAACAGGTTCATCGTCTCGGTGCTGGGCGTACCCGACGCGAAGGCTGCCAAGCTGATCATCGAACACGCCGACCTTCTCGACTCCCTGGAAGTCACGTTGCAGGTCAGCGAAATGGCGCAAGCCTTCGCGCAACTAGCGGAGCTACGGGCCCGGATTGAAAGGCCGATATTCCTTGCCAAGCTTCGGCGCCACGAAGACGCCGAGGTCGATGGTTTGCGCTACGGCCACCTGCTGTTCTTCGGCTGGGTGACCGAGGAATGGTCAGAGATCGAGAAAATGGCCCGGGACGCGATCGCTGCGCAGGCGGTCGACGGACTCGTCTTTCGGGTCGGGCGCCGCATCAGCCCCAGTGAGCTCGCGGCGAAGGTTGTTCCGCGATTGAAAGGGCTTGGCCTGAAGCTCTCCCTGTGCGTGCGCCTGGCCGGGGACGACCCGGCGGGCGAAGAGCTCGACGATGAGGCCAACGCCGCACGCGTCGGCGACGTGGTGACCACGGCGCTTGAGTTCCCTGATGTGCGATGCGTGCTGGATACCTTCATGGACGTCGATCGCGGCTATTTCCGCCGCAATGGCCTGCTCGACCGGGCCTACAACCTGCGACCCGCCGGCGCGCTGCTGCGTACGGCCGGCGCCGAGGCTCGCGCCTCCTCGGTCACTGGCAGGCCCTGAGTCGGCACATGGCGCTCTGGCGTCAGCTCCTCTTCACCTTGGAGACCTCATGATTGCTTTGCGAACCTGGGCAGCCTCGGCGATCGCCTGCCTCATTGCCCTTGCCGGCGAGCCCGTTGCCGGACAGGAGGCGCCGTACCCTTCGAAGCCGATCACGATCGTCGTTCCGTGGCCACCCGGCGGAGCCGCCGACTTCCTCGCAAGAACAATCGGCCAGCGGCTCAGCGAGCGTCTTTCGCAAACCGTGATCATCGATAACAAGCCGGGCGCGGGCACCAACATCGGCACGATGGCCGTCGCGTCAGCAAACCCGGACGGCTACACCTTGCTCATGGCCAGCTCGGCCAACTGCGTCAACGCCACCTTGTTACCGCCTGCCAAAGTGGACTTCCTGCGCGACTTCAAGCCGATCACGAATGTGGGCCTGGCTCCCAACGTCTTGGTCGTCAATCCCGCGGTGGCCGCGAAAAGCGTTCAGGAGCTGGTTGCGCTTGCGAAGTCCGAACCCGGCCGCTTGACCTACGGGTCCTCGGGCAACGGCAGTGCGGCGCAGTTAGGTGCCGAGAAGTTCAAGCTTGCGGCAGGGCTGTCGATCGACGGCATTCCCTACAAAGGCGCAGCTCCCGCCGTCGTCGATCTCCTCGGCGGCCAGCTGTCCATGATGTTCACCGTGATTCCAGCTACGTTGCCGCATGTGAACTCCGGCAAGCTCAGGCTTCTGGCTGTCGCCAGCCCTCAGCGATTGCCTCTTTTTCCCAACGTGCCGACGGTGGCGGAGGCGGGCTATCCAGGATTCGAATCGAGTATCTGGTACGGCCTCGTCGCTCCTGGCCCCACTCCCGATGCCATCGTGACCAAGCTCAACAAGGAGATCACCGCCATCCTCAAGGAGCCGGAAGTGGCCAAGCGCATCGCAGCTCAGGGTGTCGTGCCTATCGGTGATTCGGCCTCGGCCTTTTCGGAGACCATGAAGAAGGATGTCTCGTCCTACGCGGTGCTGATTCGTAAGGCGAAAATCACTGCCGACTAGGCCTACGACGCTGCAAGGCTGACTCGCAGTCGAACCGCAGCTGCTGACTGCTCCGCTATCAGAAAGCGGTCATTCGCGACCGGCAGGTTATGGCCGGCAGTGTGAGTACGGGGCCGCGCCAGGAAGCTGACTTTCGATGCGCGGGCCTGGCCAGCCAAGGTCAGCTGTCAGCGAAGCCCGGGAACTCACACTGCCGGCCAGCAGCGGTCGGTAGCACGTCGCGCCGTATAGCAGTCATAGATCGATTGTTTGCCAGAAACGGCCGGTTCACGGGAAGAGTGAACGCCCGGTCGGAAGGCGTAAAGTCCCCGGACGCTCAAGCATCTGCAACGCCGCCAACGCAAAATTCGCCGATCTGAACACCGCTTCGGGTACCGACGTTTGAAATTGCGAATCGTCTTGGCCGTTGAGAACAGCGCACCAGACCTGCAGCAGACGCGCACGAACTCTTCCGCTTAATGCCCAGGACGAACGCTTGCAGCCGCCGAAGCAGCTGGTGGACTCCCTGACGAACAGACCGATCCCTGACGCCGGGCCGGCGTCGCGCTCGAGACGCCCGATCGTGACGACCTTCGGTGACGATGGGCCTTCTCACAAGGTTGACTTTCCACTCTTGTACTGGCTCAGCCCAACTTTACAGAAAGCTCAAGGCCACCTTGATGTGAAAGGAGCACAGAACGAAAGCCGTTATTAGGGTCTCGAATGAAGGAGGTGTACTCGACATACTCGGCCTCGAACAGCTCGACATTGTCACAAAGGATCATCGAGCCGGCCCGGAGCTGCGGCGTCATCACAGCAATAACAGGCCGGATGAGTGGGATCCAACTATCGAGTAGCAAAAAGTCCACCGCGCCACCGACGTCCTGCAGAGTCTCGGTTGCGTCGCCGATGCGTATCTCGACGAAGTCAGCTAGCCCGGCTTCCGAAATATTTTCACGGGCTGCCGTGGCCTTGGTAGGCTCGATCTCTGTGCCGATAACCGTTCCCTGGCCTCCGAAATCGCGCAAAGTGTCGCGGACGGCAGCCGCGAGATAAATCGTGGAAACTCCGAACGACGTGCCAAATTCAACCACGCGTCTTGCGCGGAGCGCACGGCAAAGCAGATAGCACAGCTCGCATTTCTCCGGATCCAGTGCGACAAACTTGTCGCGCACAAAATTCATGTCGCTGGCTGACCTCGGATCAGTAGGCCCCGCACCGGTCCGACGTTTTGCATCGTAGTACCGTTGCATTTCCTGGGATTGCCGGGATGCATGCTCTCTTAGTCGCGCCAGCACAGTTTCGGCACGTTGGTCACAGAGTACTTTGCCCATAGCGTTGTTCCTCTCCGCTGCGCAGCTGGGCGCTCGCCACAGGCTACGAATCGCTTCTTTTCGTCAGTCTGGTTTAATGTTTGCAAATTTAATGACGTCCGCCCATTTCTTGATTTCATCGGCAATAAACTTGCCGAAGGTGGAAGGCGAACCAGCAAAGGCCGAGGAGCCGAGGTCGGCAAGTCGCGCCTTCATCGCGGGGTCGTTGAGGCCCGCATTGACCTCCGTGTTAAGCCGATTGATGACTGCGGTGGGTACATCTTTCGACGCGCCGATGCCGAACCACCCGCTCACCTCAAAGCCCGGCACAAAGTCGGCCAAGGCCGCAATATCCGGCAGCGCGTCCGCGCGCGCCGCCGTGGTCACAGCCAAGGCCCGTAGCTCGCCGGCCCTGATGTATGGAAGTGACGCTAAGATAGGAGCGAAGAAGACCTGCACGTGTCCGCCGAGCAGGTCGGTTAGTGCCGGTGCTGTACCGCGGTAGGCCACGTGCGTCATGTCGATCCCGGTCATGAACTTGAACAGTTCACCGGCCATGTGTGGCGATGAGCCGACGCCAGGAGACGCCATGTTGATCTTGCCGGGATTTGCTTTGGCGTAGGCAATGAACTCCGGGACCGATTTGACCGGAAACCTTGTGTTCACAAGCATCACATCGGGATCGCGGCAGATCGCGGCGACCGGCGCAATGTCGCGGACGAAACTGTAGTTCGGGTTTTGGAAGAGCGTTGCGTTGACGGCATCCGGCAACGCCACCATTAGCAGGGTATGGCCGTCCGCGGGCGCCTTGATCACAGTCTCGATGGCGATCCGTCCGCTGGCGCCCGGCCTGTTTTCGATGACGAATGGCTGGTCGAGCCGGTCGGACAGCCATTGCCCGATGAGGCGCGCCACGATGTCGGGCGCGCCGCCTGCAGCATAACCAACTATGATGCGCACCGGTCGCGACGGATACGAATCTGCTCGCGCCAACCATGATGCAGTAGACGGTATGGCCGCAGCAGCGAGACGAAGAACTTTGCGGCGAGAAAATAGGCACGCGTTGCGCGTGAGCTGTCCACAGTTCGAATTCATTGAGCCCTCCTCTGACGCAAGCTGGCCCAATCATCAGCTATCCCCGCACGCTCGCATTAGCCCCAAGCTGCCAACAAATGTCGAGAAACGGCCAAACCATCAGCAGCCGGCCGCGCGTTGATTCATCGCTGCCGCCGGCATTGGATTACAATTGCCCTGAGGTAATTATCGCGAGTGTGGGGACGTTTGACGCTGCGATTGAAACCCCGCCACATTCTCACCCGCGCGCTCAATTAATCTATGCTGAATCCGGGACTCTCACGACCACTGCCGCAGAAGGAAACTGGGTAGCTCCGCCAAGTCGGGCGATTTGGATTCCTGCCGGCGAGTCTCATGTCACTCGTTGCACGGTTAATACTGAAATTCGCTCGATCTATATCCGAAGGGACGCGCTCGCGCAGTTGCCTAGACACTGCGCAGTTGTTCAAATTAACCCGTTGCTGCGTGAATTAATATTGGCCGTTGTTCGGCTACCGGTTCACTATGACGAGGACGGCGCCGATGGCCGGCTTGTCCGCGTGCTGCTTGATCGAATAGCGGCCCTCCCGCACGAACCGCTGCACCTGCCGATGCCAACGTGCTCCAAGTTGCGCACGATTGCGACCGAAGTTGCCGAATATCCTCAACGGTCGCTTGTCGCAGCGGCGCGCGGCGCCGCTATGAGTCCGCGCTCCTTTGCTCGCCATTTCTTGCTCGAGACCGGATTCACCTTCGGTAATTGGCAAAGGCAGGCGCGCTTATTGCGCGCCCTTGAACTCCTCGGCACAGGACAGAGCGTCGGCGATATTGCCTTCAACCTTGGCTACGAAAGCACGAGTGCCTTCATAGCCATGTTCCGGCATTCACTCGGAACCACCCCCGCCAGATATTTCGAAGACTCCGAGAAGGAAGTGCATTGACGTTGGATGCCACCTGGCTGGTGAGGGCAGCCGCTTTAGGGAATCGCTGATCTTTGAACGTTCTTGAGTCTTGGTTACGCCACTCGCTGCTCGCGCGCAGAAACCAGTCCCGGCGATCGGGCTTCTGTCCTCCCACCACGTCGCTCGCGCAGTGGACCCAGGTTATCGCCGCGTTCCGCCAACGCTTAACGTGGCGATCGCATATCGCTGGGCGGTGGGCCACTACGATCGACTTCCCGCGCTGGCGGCGGACCTGGTCGGCCGTCACGTCGCCGTCCTGGTCACGGCAGGTGGCACGCGTACGGTGATAACGGCCAAGGCAGCGACCTCAACGATTCCAATCGTGTTCATCGCCGGGTGTGCTGTGGTTGAAAGCGGCCTCGTCGCCAGCCTTGGTCGACCGGGCGGGAACGGCACCGGCGCTTCTATCTTCGTCAGCGAGCTGATTGCAAAGCGAATGGAGCTGCTTCACGAATTGGCGCTCAAAGCGGCTGTGATCGCCATGCTCGTCGATCCCGACAGGCTGGCTTCCAATTCCTGGGCGAGGTAGGCGCGGGAGGTGGCTCCCGTTCGGGCAGCAACTGCAGTCTTGCAAACCCGCACTGACCAGGACATTGACGCAGCCTTTGCGACCATTGTCCATCCAGACACGGGCCGGTGCGCTCGTCAATTCACCAGATCCACTTTTCCGCCTGCGGCCGGAGCAATCGTCAAGCTGACGGCGTGCCACGGTGTACCGTCGATCTATTGATTCCGCGAATTGGTCACGGCGGAGGGACTGATGAGCAGCGGTGCCAAACTGGCTGACCTGCCGGTCCTGCAGCCAGCCAAGGCCGAACTGGTGATCAACCAGTGATCGCGTAATGAGTCGCGGTCATTTCGTCAGATGAACGACGCCCCGTCTACGCGACCGTGTCAAGATCCATTCGACGAAGGTCTGCTTTCGCTGAGCGCGAGCGACTGGAACGGGTCGACCTGAGACGGCCACGCCCTAGAACCCACCGCCGGAAAGCTGACCTCCAAGTTGAGCGCCCCCCGATACCTGCCGGTCGCGACAGGCAGTGCCCTGCCACGAGCGGACGGCCACGACCAGCTGCTTTGGGACGCTCCGTTCCTCGGGGGCGTTGCGAACGACGCGCGGCGCATTCTCTCTCACCGCAAGGCGAGGTCAACCCTACCTCCACGGATGCAATTGTTGGCTCAATGAAGGCGCCGGTCCGCGTCGCCGATGTGGATGTCGGACGATGCCGCCGCGGCGCGCTCCGAAGCGGCGAGCAGCGTCTTGCCTTCGATGCCGGCGAAGAGCTTGGCGGCTCGGACTTTGAGTTCTAGTAACTCGGTCGGGTTGACGAAGTACTGTCCACGCATCACGTCAACGTCTATGCGGAATTCAACCTCCTTGCCATCGTTGGACAGTACGCCGCTGGTGAATTCGTATTGCTCGTCGACCGCCGGCATGCCCATCAATCCAGGCCGATCAACCTCATAGCGGACGTCGAAGATCTCGCCGCTCGCCAAGTCAAGGGAACCGGTCGAGCGGATCACGGTCTCCGCTAGCTCGTCCAGTATCTCGATTGGTACTTTCAGGTTCACCGCTGTCCTCTCAAGTTCCGCTCACTGGTGCTTGCTCGTGAGCACCTACTGAACGAACCTCCGGCCTCCCGCTCCGCATTGAAGCGGCCAGACCAGCTCAGCTACGGCCGCCCGGCTTCTTGACGTGCGGTCGAGCAATGGAACGACCGTCATCGGCAATGTCGCCACCCACAAGGAAGACATGAGGGATGGCCCACCCGCCAGACTCGCCGCAGATGATGTCTGTAGTCCGGATGCGACCTTCTGTGATCTGCGTAAACCCATGGGGAACGGCTTGCTGCTCGGTTTCGGTCATTTGCGGGAAGAGGGTGTATGGACATCGATTATCGGGCAACCCTTTTGAGAGGCTCGAGCGGGCTGCACGCTAGCGGCCATAACCAGACGGCCACGACCGTCAGCTTATGAGCAAGCTACCTTGGTCTGCAATCGCGCACTGTCCATGCAGCAGCGAGCAATCGACGGCAGACCTGTTCGATCCGCGCTTCGCACGTACGCGTTAACGAAGTTCACAATAGGCGCGTATCGGCCGGCGCGTGCTTTAGGTCGTCGTGACGGCCGTCGTTGAATTTCAACGACCTGACGAGTTGGTCGGCATCTTGCTCGATACCGTCCAGCGCGGCGATAGCCACAGCGTAGAACTCACCCCGGTTTCCCTCTGCGAAGGTGCGAATACCACAGGTCTTGCAGAAGCGATAGCGAAGGTGT
Source organism: Burkholderiales bacterium (assembly GCA_003152055.1). GTDB lineage: Bacteria > Pseudomonadota > Gammaproteobacteria > Burkholderiales > Burkholderiaceae_C > Schlegelella_A. Next base: position 32,449 of record PLZH01000123.1, on the reverse strand, counting down.
GACTCTGTTTTTCCGGGTGGAATCCACGAGTAATTCGACAGCTGGTCTTCGCCTTTTTCGACTTTGAAATCTTCATCCTGAATGATCGCGAACCAGAAGCGCGCCTTGGTGCAAATCGAGCAATTGCAGCGCGTCGTTCCTTTATCGAAGTCAATCTTGGCCTCGAAGGCGACCGCGCCGCAGTGACACGAGCCCTGGTAGGTTTTCTTCGCCATCGTGTTTCCTTGGTCCGCTTACGTAGAGATTGGAGAAGCCGCTTATCGGAGCCCTTCCGGCATTGAAGGCCGCCGGAGGATTCGGGCTTGGGGCCAGCAGATGATCCTCTCGAAAAAGAAGGAACAAAATCTGCCGAGCCCCGTACGCTACACCCAGCTGAATGGCTCGTCTGTGCGCTGCCGGACGCTCGGGGAGTGCGGCCAAAGGTGGAACTCAACACCGCATCCGACGTCCGTGTCCGGTTCTGGGCGCTCAGTTCGATCAGGCGATCGTCCGCTACGGGTCGGATGCGTGAGTTCGCGACTTTCCAACGCAGCCGTTCAGCCGCGATCTTGTCGCGGTCGTCGGTCGGCACCGGCGAATGACCGCTGTCACCGTCTCTGACTTGCTCGACTGCTTCGGCGAAGGTCAAGTTCTAAGGTGGACCGGTCGTTCACCCAGAAAGGCGCCGCCGGCTCCTTCGGGTCGAAGCTTGCCGCTCGCTGCCCATGCTCGCTGCACGAGATGCCCAAACCTATACTGGATGGATGTCCAGCTTCGCCAACCTGCCTGACGGCGCGCCCGTTGGCCCGGGCAGCGCCGTTGCGACCCCGCCCAGCGGCCCCACCGCGTCCGCGGGCTTCGGCTCGCCGGGAATGGACGCAACGGTCAAGCGCATCGACCTCAACGACGCGCTGATCCGGCACGCGCAGGCCACCTTCGTGATGCGCACCGCCGGGTCGGCGATGCGCGAAGCCGGCATCGACGATGGCGACGTGCTCCTTGTCGACCGTGCCCTGACGCCAGCTCACGGCAACGTCGTCGTGGCGCTGGTCGATGGTGAACTCGTCTGCCGGCGCCTTTGGAAGCACGGCCAGGCGGTCAGGCTGCAGGCGGCGAATCCTGATCACGCCGAGATCGCCGTTGGCGGCGGCGAGCCGCTTGAGATCTGGGGCGTCGTCACGACCGTCATCAAGTCGCTCTTGGGCTGAAGTCGTGTTTGCGCTCGTCGACGCCAACAACATGTACGTCAGCTGTGAGCGCGTCTTCGCGCCGCGACTGGCCGGCCGGCCGGTCGTCGTGCTGTCGTCGAACGATGGCGCCTGCATCGCGCGCAGCAACGAGGCCAAGGACCTTGGCGTAAAAATGGCGCAGCCCTGGTTCCAGGTGCGCCACCTCGAGCGTTCGGCCGGCCTGATCGCGGTTTCGGCCAACTTCGAGCTCTACGGCGACATGTCCAGCCGAATGATGGCCATCGAGGCGCGCTTCGCGCCGCGACAGGAGATCTATTCGATCGACGAGTCGTTCCTGGACTTCGCCGGCGTGCGCGGCGACCTCGTGGCGATTGGCCGGGCCATGCGCGCCGACGTCCTGCGCGAGACCGGACTGCCCACGAGCGTGGGCTTCGGCCTCACCAAGACCCTGGCCAAGCTCGCCAACCACGTCGCGAAGACCGCCGACCGCAAGCCGGGCACCTACCCCGCGGACCTGGCGCAAGTCTGCAACTTCGGCACCCTGAGCAATAACGAGCTTGAGCAGATCTTTGCTGCCACCGAGGTAGGCGACATCTGGGGCGTCGGACAGCGCATCGGCGCCCGACTCGGCGACGCCGGCGTGCGCACCGTGCTCGACCTCGTGCGCTGCGACACTGCGACGCTGCGCAAACAGTTCAGCGTCGTCCTGGAGAAGACCGTGCTCGAACTGCGCGGCACTTCGTGCATGGACCTCGACGACGCGCCGGCGGCCAGGCATCAGATCCTGGTCTCGCGCTCCTTCGGCAAGGCGGTTACCGAACTGTCGGGTATTGTGGAAGCGGTCAGCGAGTTCGCCGCCCGGGCGGCGGAGCGGTTGCGCCAGCAGGACGGCGCCGCCGGCGCCGTGAACGTCTTCTTCACGACGAGTGCGTTCCGGCAGAACGATCAGCAACACAGTGCGAGTGTGACGGTGCCCCTGATCCGGCCGACGGCCGACTCCCGACTCCTGGTCGGCGCCGCCGTGCAAGCGGCGACGGGGGCTTACCGCACCGGCTTCAACTACGCCAAGGCCGGCGTCATGCTGGTGGATCTTCAGCCCGCCGGGCAGCACCAGGGCGAACTCGACCTGTTTGCCGACGCCGAAGAGGGGGTCAAGGCCCGGCCGCGCGATCGCGCGGCGCTCATGCAGGCGATGGACAGCTTGAACCGACGTTTCGGCCGGGACTCGGTGCGGATCGGCAGCGCCTTGCAGGTGAGCAACTCGAACGAGGTGCGCAGCTGGTCGACCAGGCAGGAGCGGCGGTCCCCGCGGTACACGACGCGCTGGGACGAGATGCCCCGGGTGCGGGCCTGAAGACGCGGCCTCAGCGAGGGCAGGGCAGGCGGGATCCTCGCGCGCAGGCAGGGTGGGATAAGTTGCGGGTTCTTCGATCCGAAGGCCACCATGAGCAAATCGCCCATCGTCTTAGAGCCGAGCTCGAGCGGCTCGTCCGCAGCGCAGCCGCAGACCCGGCGTTCGAGCGACAAGCCCTCGGCAAGCCCCCGCTCGCACGCGCAGTGGACCAAGAAGGTGCTGGGCAACATGAAGCGGACCGCGAGCGACGAGAGCTACAGGCAAGAGATCGCGCGCAAGCTTTCTTGAACCTGGCGCCTGAAGAGGCGGTCCAGCGTTACCCCGAGCTCGCGGCTGCGTACGCGGCGGCTGCGGCCATCGACAAGCGCGCAGAGTCGAGCGGGCTGACCGCGGAGCAGCGAGAAGTCGTGGCTCGACGCATCCTGCAAAAAATCGCAGCGCGAATTGCCGGCGGTGAGATTCCTACGGGGCGCATTCAAGAGACGGTGCAGGCCGAGAAGGCGGAAGTGCCCGGCCGGACCCAAGATCGGGATGCGGAGCGCTGATCGAAGAACTCTTGCCGCGAAGGAACAGCTCACGGGCCGTGCTGCGAGCTGACGCTGTCGACCCTCCAGCGACATTCACTCGCCCAAATTGCCCGGAGTGAAGCAGCCGCTCACGCAGGGCGCGTCGCAGTCGTGGCTCTGGCGCAGGCCGCTGTCGGCCCGGGACGCCGCGCGCGTCTTGCGCGGTTATCGTGCGCTCGGTGACACCACCGGACGAGCACCCCCAAGCCGGCAGCACACTGAGCGCCGGCGACCGCCGCGCTCTTCTGGCCATCCTGCTGGCGGTCGCTCTGGGCTCGCTGGACACGGCCATTGCAAACACCGCGCTGCCGGCCATCGCGGCCGACCTGCAGGCCACGCCCGCCGCCTCGATTTGGATCATCAATGCCTATCAAATGGCCATCGTGGCCACGCTGCTGCCCTTTGCCGCGCTGGGCGATCTATGGGGGCCTCGCAAGGTGTTTCTCTGCGGCCTGGCCTTCTTTACGGCCTCGTCGCTGGGCTGCGCGCTGGCTGACAGCTTGGTGACCCTGACGCTCGCCCGCGTCCTGCAGGGCGTGGGTGCGAGCGCAATCATGAGCGTCAACATCGCGCTGATCCGGCTCATCTACCCGGCGCACCGGTTGGGCCGCGGCGTCGGGTTGAACGCACTCGTGGTGGGCGTGGGCTTCGCCTGCGGCCCCAGCGTGGCCTCGCTGGTGCTGAGCGTGGCCAGCTGGCCGTGGCTGTTCGCGATCAACGTGCCGCTGGGCGTGCTGTGCTTTGGCTTCGGCGTTCCGACGCTGCCGCGCAGCGAGCCGCGCTCGCACCGCTTCGACCCGGCCACCGCCCTGCTCACGGGCCTCAGCTTCTCGGCGCTGGTCCTGGCCCTGGGCCTGGCCACGCAGCGCGACGACGCACGTTGGCTTGGCCTGGCGCTGCTGACAGCGGCGGCCGCGTGCGCGCTGCTGCTGCGCCGGCAGGTCGGCCACCCGGCGCCCATGCTGCCCGTCGACCTGCTGAAGAGGCCGCTGTTCGCTCTGTCGGCCGCGACCTCGATGTGCGCCTTCGCCACGCAGGGCCTCGCGCTGGTGTCGCTGCCCTTTTACTTCGAGCAAGTGCTGCACCGTGACCCCATAGAGACCGGCTTCCTAATGACGCCCTGGGCCGCAGTGGTGGCGGCCATTGCCCCTCTCGCCGGGAGACTGTCCGACCGCCACGCGCCCGGGCTGCTGGGCGGCATCGGTCTCAGCACGCTGGCGCTGGGCATGGCTTCCCTGGCGCTGCTGCCGGCGCAGCCCGGCGTGCCGGACATCGTAGCGCGCATGGTGCTTTGCGGCATCGGCTTCGGCTTCTTCCAATCGCCCAACCTGCGGGCCCTGATGGCCAGCGCGCCGCCCGAGCGCGCCGGCGGTGCCAGCGGCGTGATCGCGATGGCGCGGCTGCTGGGCCAGGCCACGGGCGCGGCGCTGGTGGCCCTGTGCTTCGGCCTGGCCGGCATGCAGGGCGCGGTCTGGGCGCTGTGGCTCGGTGCGGGTACGGCCACGCTGGCGGCTGCGGCGAGCACGGCGCGGCTCTGGGCACGCTAAACGCAGCTTGCTCCCTTCGTTACGTGTCAGTCTGGCGCCGGTCGCACGGGACGCTGAAGCAGCGCGACGGCGGGGTGCGTGCACTGGATTGCTGGATTGGGCGCCGGACGGCGTCGATCGCGATCACCCGGGTAAGTACCAACCCGAGTGCACAAGTAATCGTTTAATGTTGCTATGTGTGGAGTGCGTCCTTTTCTCCCGAGGTGTTCGACGAGGTCGTTCGGGCGAGCTGCGGGCGCTGGGAAGAGCATTCGATCGCCGCGGTGAGGGCAGTGGTGGTCGATCGCCGGCCGGTGGCTGAGGTCGCCCTCGAATTCGGGCGCTCGGTGTTCCACGTCTACGAGCTGCGCAAGCGCTTCGTGATGCACCACAACAAGCTGCGCCTCAAAGTTCCGGCCCGGATCTTCATGAGCTCGGTGTCGCCGAGCGGGCAGTCGCCGCTGGCGCCGTTGCGCCCGGAGATCATGAAGCTCATCCGCAACGGCTACTCGACGCCGCAGGTGTTCGAGTTCCTGCGCATCAACGACGTCGACGTGAGCGTTCGCGAGCTGGTCGACTTCTTGAAGGGGCGCAGATGAAAACCCTCGTCCTTGCCAACCAGAAGGGCGGCGTGGGGAAAAGCGCGCTGGCTTGCCAGCTCGCCCACTACCTGGTCTGCAAGGCCAAGCGGGTCCTCTTCATCGACCTGGATCACCAGCGGAACTCTTCGCGCGCACTTTCGCTGAATTCAAAGGTCACGGTGGCGCCGTTCACCACCACTGAGCTCCTCGAAGCCACCGAGCTGCCACTCGCTCCCGAGTCTTCCTTTGTGCTTGTGCCTGGCGACGAGACCCTCAGCGGCCTCGAGCGTCGAGTCGAGCTGCACAACGGCTTCACCAACAACCTTCAGGACTTCCTCGAGAACGCGGCCGACGCGTTCGATTACTGCCTGATCGATACCAACCCGAATCCCGACATCCGATATGCGATGGCGCTTGTCTTGAGTCAGTACGTGCTCTCGCCGATCGAGCTCAATCAGGAAGCGATCGAGGGCATCCGGGCGCTGCTAGGCCATGCCAGGTACGGCCTCTACAACATCCAGCGCCGCTTCAACCCCAAGCTCAGGCTGATCGGCTTGTTGCCCAACATGGTCGAGCCGACGCCGTTCCAGAAGAAGAACTTCATTGCGTTGATCCAGGAGCACGCAAAGCTGCTCATCAGCACCGGTCCTGCTGCGCACGACTTTGCCAGCATCCCCACGCGGACGGCGATTGCCGAAGCGCAGGCCGAGGGCGCCTACCTTGGAGACATGAAGAAGACCTCGGCGCGCGAGGCGCTGCGCGAAGTCAGGTTGAGTTTTGAGGCCGTTGAGCGCCAGATGGCGATGGAGATCTGAGGATGGCCAGGCTTGATCTTTCAGGGCTCGAAGGGCCGGCGTTGCTTCCTGGCGAGCCGGCCAGGGCGCCGCTTTCCTCCTTTGAGGAAGACCCGGAGCAGCCTCGCACGGAAATCGAAGGCTCCGGCTTCGAGGAGCTCGTCGAAGACATTCGAGAGCGAGGAATCCTGCAGCCCATCGTTGTCGTGAAAACGAAGACCGGCATGCTTCGCATCCGGTTCGGTGCCAGGCGCTATCGGGCAGCGAAGAAATTGGATCTCGGCTCTGTCCCGTACGTGCTGTCGACCGATGCGCGGCAATGGGATGAATACGCGCAGGTCAGCGAGAACGAAAGACGCAAGAGCCTGGAGCCTCTCGAGCTGGCGAATTTCATCGCCAAGCGAATGCAGGCGGGGGATTCAAAGGCGGAAATTGCGAGGAGGCTGGGCCTGACGGCCAGCACGATCACCACGCTGCTTGTCCTTGTAGAAGGCCAGCCTTTCATCAAGGATCTATATCGCTGCGGCAGAAGTCGCAGCCCTCAATACCTTTACCGCTTGAGCTTGCTTCACTCCCAGGCACCGGGCGTCGTCGAAGAACGTGTTGCCGGCAGCGAGCTGACTGCCAGCTTTCTCGACACACTGACAGCCCAGATCCAGACGACGTCAGCTGAACCAAAGAATCAGGGTGCAGATTCCCGCTCAGAGCGCGTCGTCGAGGAGGGAGCTCCGGTTGAGACCAGGCGCAAAGGAGTTCACCCGCCATCTTCGGAGAAAACGCCCCTCGCGACTGAAGATCCAATGCGCATCAGGAAGCCACGCCTTCTTGGCAAGCATCGTGGACGCGACGTCATCGTGGTCTTGACTCTTCGTCCGACGAACTCTGGCCTGGTCCATGTGCGTTACGAAGACGACGGCGCACAAGCCGAAGTGCCATGCATCGCAGTGACCATGTCACAGCTAACCGAGTCGACCGCGTAGTTAATCCGAGGCCAACTTTGGAGAAGAAGGCAGCGCACGCAATGCCCGAGAGTCTTCATAGTATGAAGACCGCCCGAGCGTTTGAAGAGAAGGCAGGATAGGCGCGCGGCGGCGCGTGTATTACTGCCGCTGCTCCGCGCTTCTGTTGGGGGCTCTCTGAATGACTGAAAAGCTGATGCAGAAGCGGCCGTCGACCATCTCCATCGACCTCCTTGGTCTCAAAGAGGTGTGGCTCGACTGGTGCCGACGAAACGCAGTCACTCAAGGCGCTGCCTTCCGGGCCATCGTTCAACGGCTAACGACGAGTGGCGACGCCACCGCTGCCGCGGTTCCCGGCGCTGCTTTCAGCGCCCCCCTTCAATCAATCGCCCCCGGCGAGCCGGGCGCTCGGCGCATCACCGTGAGGCTCACCGCGTCGGAACTCCGCGCAGTTATGCAAAGAGCCGGCTCGGCCTCCATGACGCCGAGCCGATGGGTTGTCGCGCTAGTCCGCGGCCACCTCACGCAAGAGCCGCAAATCGGTCAGTCCGAGCTCGAGGCTCTCCTGCAGGCGACCACGGCCCTGCGCGCCATCGGTCGAAATCTGAACCAGGTCACCAAGGCGCTGAACATCGCGCCTCACGAGCGCCAACGCTTCAGAGTCGACCTGTTCGAGTCGATCGACGCGGCCATCAAGGACCAGACCGCAGCCGTCTCCAGAGTCCTTGCTGCCAACATCGAACGCTGGAGGATCGAATGAGCGGCAACGGCGGCAAGGAGTACGTCGACGGCATGCTCGTCGACTGGGGCGCAGCGCTCTTCAACCAAGGATCAGTCAGCACCATCGCGGCAGGCAAGAGCCGGGCTTCGGTCGCAGGTCTCGGCCAGACGACGGGGAAGGCCGAAGGTGGTGTGCTCAAGCGCGGCGGCCCGGGCGAAATCGCCGCCTCCGCGGCGCGGATCCGCAGCAAGCTCGGGGCGATCGCCAAGCGCACCCCCGAGGTCATGGTCAAGATCACGCCCGGCGCGCCGCGGGGTATGCGGCAGATCAAGCGGCACCTCGACTACATCTCGAGAAAGGGCGAGATCCCGCTCGAGGACCAGGAGGGCAACGTCCTTCTGGGCAAAGAGGCGCTGCAGTCACTCAGAGACGACTGGCAGTACGGGGGTGCTTTCATCGGCGACGAGGAGGGAAAGCTCAGGGAGGCTTTTCACGTTGTCTTTTCCATGCCCGAAGGAACCGACGAGCTGGCCGTCAAGCGGGCGGTACGCGACTTTGCGGCGAAGGAGTTCGGGGGTCATCAATACGTCATGGCCATGCACACCTTCGACACCGATCCAGATCCAGAACCTTCGAGGCATCCGCACGTTCACCTGGCGGTCAAAGCTCGAAACGACGAGAACGGCCGCAGGCTCAATCCGCGAAAAGAGGTCTTGGTTCGCTGGCGGGAAGGCTTTGCGGAGGCGCTCAACGCCAACGGCATCGAGGCCACCGCGACCAAGCGGCTGCAACGCCTAAAGCGCGAGCGAGGAGAAAAGCAGTCCACGCGCCAGATGAAGGAGCGGGGTCGCCGACCCGAGCAGATAGGGAAGTCGCGCGTCGAGGGCGAGGCGGTGCAGATGGCCAGGGCGAAGGAAAACCAAACGATCAATGCTTATCGCCAGCTCTGCAACGTGTTGAGCCAATCGGAAGACATCAACGATCGAAAGCTCGCCATCGGCGTGGCGCGACGAATCTCTGAAGGGCGCAGTGCAGGAGAGATTGCGTCATGGGCGAAAGAGCGCAATGGCGGCTCGACCCCCAGGGGTGCACTTCCCCCGGAGAAGGACCGGGGACGGTAGGGTTCACATCGACGAGTTCAGGACGGCGCCCGGGACGCCGCCTGCAGCTAGGCGACGCTCGGCGGGCGGTTCAACGCTGGGCATTAAATGCCCACAAACAGCCAGGTCGGATGCTTCCTACCGGAGCTCGGCGCCCCAGACGGCTGCGCGCGGTCCGGTCGACCTCTAAGGTTTCGACTCCTGCTCGTGCGACGAGCGAACTCGGAGACATCGAATGAACGAGCTGAAGACACCCAATCCTTCCAATCCCGCGAATAGAGATCCGATCACCAAGACGCCGGGTGCGCATCCGGTTGGCGTTGGTGTTGGAGCAGCGGTCGGCGGCGTGGCCGCGGGCGCGGCTACGGCCGCAGCGACTGGCGCAGCCGTCGGCACGGCAGCCGGCCCCGTCGGGACAATAGTCGGTGCAGCGGTCGGAGCTGTAGTCGGCGGCTTGGCGGGCAAGGCGGTGGCCGAGCACTACGACCCGACGGTCGAAGACCGCTACTGGCGCGACAACTACGCCAAGCAACCGTACTACAGCAAGGACTACACCTACGACGACTACGCCCCGGCCTATCGGCTCGGCGGTGAAGCTCGGGGCAAGTACAAAGGCCGGTCGTTCAGCGACGCTGAGAGCAGTCTCGCGAGCGACTGGAATCAAGCCAAGGGCTCATCCCGCATGAGCTGGGACCACGCCAAGTCGGCGACTCGCGCCGCCTGGGATCGGGTTTCAGACTGATGGTGAAGGGGCGGCCGTCCGGCTGCCCCTTCTTTCGTCAAACAACGCGGAGGCTTCCAATGAAATCAACTTCGATCGTTTCCATCTTGATCGCTGGGAGCGCCTTGCTGCTTTCGAGCGAGGCGGAAGCACGTGGTTGTCTTGCGGGCGCCGCTGCGGGCGGCGCAGTGGGACATGTGGCCGGTCACCATGCGATTCTCGGCGCAGCTGCTGGTTGCGCCATCAACCGTCACCGAGATGCAGTGAAGGATCGCAAGGCCGCGGCCGCGCAGCAAGCGCAAACGCCGCGAGCAACTGCGCCTGCACCGGCCCCGGTCGCGCCGTCGCGGTGAGTTGCACGGTGGCGCAAAGCGGCGACTGGCGGGAGGCTCCGAGTCGAGCACTATCAGTCCGCCTGGGAGCCGGTCGCGCCGGCGTTGCCGGCCTGACCCGAGAACTCAATCAGGCGTAGACGTCGATATTGCTTCCAATAGCGGGGTTTGGCTGGCTGGCTGGCCGGGGCGGAACGACCGCGACGACGGCGAGCGCGTCTGCCGCCTTCGCATTCTTCGCGATCTGTGCCTTGATGGCGTCGAACTTCGCGGTGACTTCCTTGATCTTGGCCTTGCCCTCGGGAGTCTTGGCCGATGGGCAGGTCACCCAGTCCTCGAGCTGAGCCCGCACGGTGCTGAGCTCCGCGTCGAGGCTGGGCGTGCGTGTCTCCGGTGAGGACGCGCCGGGTGCCGCCGCAACCGTGGACCTTGAGCTGACCGCGCTGACCATCGGGCTGTTTCGGCTGGCGCGCGTGCGACTTGAGACAGCAGTCGACGTGACAGACACTTCCTGCCGCGTACGCGACCGGATGATGCGTCACGAGCGGGACCCGATCTCACTGACGTACACGCCGTTGTGATCCCTTAAACGATCTCGCCGGCGCGTTCCGTGGTGCAGCGATTTTGAGAAACGCGCACGATCCCAGAGAACGGGAATGGCACGCGTTCCTGGATACTCTCGCGAGAGCCGTGGAGGACATATGCGGCGAGGAGCCGCCGGTCGAGACCTCTGAGCCAGGATCGCCAACCGGGCATGCAACGTTAATCCGATGATGTTGAAGGATGGCGGCAAATGGCTGGAGTTAAACCGATATCATCTGGATGATAATAAACATTATCATCCACGAAGTTCTCAGAAATGGCCACGCTTCAGGACTTCGACCAGGCGTTGTCGGCCTCTGCCGCGGCTGATCGCGACGCGTGGTCCGATGACGGCGTGGTCGTCGCCGGGGAGTTCGCCGCTAAGCTGAGCGACGAGGAGCTGGCGCTCCTGCGCGTGATCTGGCCCGATCGGCCGCTCCTCTGGCAAAAGCACTGCGCCCAAGTCCTGGGCTTCGCGAGACGCGGCGAGGCGATCGAGATCCTGACGGAGCTGGTCGACCGGGCACCGCAGGACGTCGCCCTGGCTGCGCTCGAATCCCTCAGCGAGTTCGACCCGGGACTGCTCAACCCGGTACAGACGAGCCGCCTCGTGGCGGCGATCGAAGCGCTGCTCGCGCGCCCGCTGGCGCCGCTGCACCAGGCGTTGATCGAGAAGTTTCTGACGAGTCTGCGTTCGGCCGGCGTGGCGGCCGGATGAGCTCACGCCTCGCTCTGCTCCGCCAGAACCCGCTCCGAGCGGCTCAGGCCATCCGCTGTCGCCGGCGACTCACGTCTGCAGGCTTGCTGCAGCTGCTCGACCCGCGACCAGGCAGAAGGACGCTGCCGCTTGATCGTCGCGACGAAGGCCTCGAGCTCGGCGCGGGCGAACTCGGAGACGTCGGCGCTGACCGACTGCCGGGCGAGCGTGGGACTTTCCATGCGTCGAATCTTGCGCCGGCGACGTGTCGGAAACGTGTCGGGACCCTGCACCGCAGTCGCGTTTCACCGGCAGTCGAAGGACTCTGAAGCGCCCTCGCATGGCTGTAGCAACCACTCCTCGCAAGTTCACCTCGGGCCACTTCGCGTTCATGCGCGCGGTCGTCCAGGGCATCGATCTGCGCGCCAGCTGGGACCGGTACCTGAGGATCGAAGGCGAGCACGAGGATCTGCGAAAGGTCCGATCGACGATCGCGCGGATGCGTACCGAGTTCGCTGCGGCGGCGCGACGCAACGCCCGACCCGGCACGGCTCGGCTGGTCCTGATCGATGCGGGCGAGGTCCAGGAGACGCCGGGGCTGCCGAGCCTGGCGGCGTTTGCAGAGGAACGCGGGCTGGAGGACTTTTCGGAGCGGGAGCAGCAGGCAGCGTTTCTTGAGGCCTACGGTCCGGGGACCGACGCCGAGCGCAGGTCCCGGCGCGCACGGCTGATCCGCCGCCAGCTCGAAGCGCTGCAGTGGCTCGAGCAGCTGGTCGCCCAGGATCCAGGCCCGGACGACGGCGTGGCGGCCTGGTTCGCGCCGTCGATCGCCCTCCGGCTCGAAAAGGCGAAGCTGCGCACCCTCGCCGACCTGGTCGCCCGCATCAACGGCGTCGGCGCGCGCTGGTGGACGGCGGTCTCCGGGGTCGGCGAGCTGAAGGCATCGCGCATCCTCGACTGGCTGCGACTCTATGAGCCCTCGATCGGCATTCGGATCGGCAGCCACGTCGCCCTCAGGCGCACCGAACTCCAGCCGAAGCAGCTCGACGAGGTGGTTGCCCGAGCGACCGCCATCGTTCCCTTCGAGAAGTTCCTGCTTCCGGCCGAGCTCGACGGCAGCGACGGACGCTTCCGGGCGCCGCTGCACCAGTGCCTGCTCGAAGCGAAGAACGACTACGAGGCGATCGCAGCCTGGCTCGCGACGAAGCATGATCCGAACGGCACCGGAAGGACCGCCACGCATCGCGCATATCGGAAGGAGGCCGAGCGGCTGCTGCTCTGGGCGATCGTTGAGCACGGCAAGCCGCTGTCGTCGCTCACCGTCGAGGACGTGAACGCCTTCAAGTGGTTCCTCGCTGCGCCGCCAGCGCGTTGGTGCGGACCGCGCCACCACCAGCGCTGGTCACCGCTCTGGCGGCCGCTCGAAGGGCCGCTCAGCTCCTCGGCGCTGCGGCAGTCCATCGTGATCCTCCGAAGCCTCTTTGCGTTTCTGGTCAGCCAGAACTACCTGATTGGAAATGCCTTTGCGGGGGTGGCGCTGCCGCGCGAGCAGGCCAGGCCGCTCGGCTCGAAGAGGACGCTGACCTTCGGGCAGTGGGATGCGCTGCAGGAGCGGCTCGACGAGTTCTCGGACGAACCGCTCGGAAGGCGGCGTGTGCGAGCGATTCGCTGGCTCTACGCCACGGGCCTTCGCCTGGCAGAGATGGCCGGCGCGTACTGCGGCGACTTGCAGCAGGTCGACTATCGGCTGCCCAATGGAGCCGAGGAAACGGGATGGATGCTGAGTGTCGTCGGCAAGGGTGACAAGCTGCGTCAGGTGCCGGTGCCGACCAGATTGGTAGAGGAGCTGCAAGACGAGCTCGAGCGCAACGGGCTGGACGCGAACGTGCGCCACGAATCGAACCGCGATGTCGCAATCCTGACCCGGTTCGAAGGCCGCGTGGCCACGCCATGGTCAGCGTCGGGACTGGCCAAGGGGATCAAGGAAGTTCTGGAGCGCTGCGCCGCGACGATGGACGTCGACGACGCCAAGCTGCTGAGGAAGGCCAGCACGCACTGGTTCCGACACACCCACGGCTCGCACGCGCTCAACGGCCGGCCAGGGGGCAAGGGCGTGCCAATTCAGGTAGTGCAGAACAACCTGGGTCACGTGTCGATCGGAACGACGTCGGGATATCTGACCACGGAACGTGATGCAAGGTTGGCAGCCATGCGAGGGTTCGGCGACAAGCGGTCTTGATCCGGGATCGGCCGCGCGCGGAGCCCCAGGGACTGACGGACTAGTTCACGACGCGCGCCTGATGGGGAGACTCTGGGAGTCCGGGACCACCCCAGTCCAGAACAGGAAGAGGGCTTTTTCGGTGCCGAGCCAGCACGTGTGAAGCTCTTACCTCGATCCACGGCAGGCCGGCTGCGCCATACGCTTGCGCTTTCCATCGGCTGACTGGGTGGAAGTCCCAGACTTCGATGAGCAGCAGGATCCTCTGGGTGCGTGGGCACCAAATCGTGAGGTCCGGCACATAGCGATTCCAACCTGCCCGAAGTCTTTGCTCGACGGCAACTGCCACCGGTACGCCCTTCGGCAGCAGCCGTGCCTCTGAGCGCCACGCCACGCCGGCGTGGAAGCGAGCCGCCAACCCCTCGTTCGCCCTCAGTTCCAGGGCCAGGCGATCGATTCCCCACCTATGCAGCGGGCGCCGAAGGCTAGGAAATGTGGAGGACGTCCAGGAATCGGGCTTCGCGTCGAAGAGTTGGCAGGATCGAGTGTCGGGTGGCAGGTTTAGCATGGGGTGCCTCTCGTGATCGAGGGCGCACCGTAGATATGAACGACCGTCTCGTGCAGTCCCAAACCGTCCTCGGACCCTCCGTGGACGGCCTCAGCAGTCCCCCGTTGGCCCAGGCTGCGGAGGTGCTGTGGACTTTCTTGGTCGAAACCCGCCAGGAGCACAAGAACCACTCGTTCGAGGTCCTGGGCGTGCTCGCGCGCTGGACTCGCGATCGGGCGTGCAAGGGGTTGAGCACGGCGTTCACCGCGTCGAACCTCAAGGCCGAAGTGGCTCCGGAGACCTCAAAGGAGCCGAGCGGCTGGCTGAGCCCGTTGTGGCGGGGGCTAGCTGAGCTCGAATCCCAGTGGCAGGAGGGGCTGGAGGCGGTCGCGCGACGACACGGGCTCGCCTACCTGCCGCGCTTGATCAAGGATCAGGGAAATCCGGCGCACTACCGTCTCGAGCCGATGCCGTTGCTTGAGCGCACCTCGCCGGATGACTCGGTGCCCCTGCCTTCGGGCGGCATCCGCTACACGCCCGAGGCTGTCGCTGCTCCAGCTGCCTGGCTGATCTCGACGATGAAGTCCGGCGTGGTCCGCTGGACTCTCGGGCTCAGGCGGACGGTCGCGGCCGGCATCATCGCGCTGACCTTGTTGGCGATCGTTGGTGTGGCGGCGACATTCACACTTGGATTGCGGATCACCCGACCGCTGGCGTTTGGCGACTTGGTGTCACTGTTAGCCTTGGCGAGTTTCGTGGCGATCCTGATCCCGATCCATCGTTTCTTCGATGATCTGTTCGACCTTCGCATCGTCATGGCGCCGGACGTCTTAACACCGCTCGCACAGACCAACGTGACGCTTGAGGTGCGCAAGCGGTCGCCCGAAGATGACGTCGGCGAGTTGGCGTTCGTTCGATATTCCGCGCTTTGCGCGAAGTGCGACGGGTCAGTCGCGATCTTCGCGGGTGGGAACGACCTTTCGGGGCGATTGGTTGGGCGGTGCCGACGATCGGGCAGAGAGCACGTCTATACCTTCGATCACGTGCTTCGAGTCGGGTCGCCACTCCGATGAGCGCCAGCCAACGACCCCACAGCTGTCGGTGACGGCTCAAGTGTTGCGACTGCTTGGCAGCGAGGCCGTGTGAAAACTCCCCGGGAAGAGGATTTCCGGGGTCCTTTGACCCATGGCGAGGTCGCAAAATTCGATCCTAGCCCGATCTAGAGGCTCGTTGTTATTCCGAAGAGATGCGGCGCCGCGTTTTCACACGGCCTCCAGCGATAGCAGAAGTTCATCTTGGTCGGCTTGATGGCCGCTGGCACCCAAACCGGTCACTCATGACCGAATAGATACGCCTCAAAGCGGACCGAGAACTCGAATGAGCTGGGGGCTGCAAGGCCGCGCCGATGCTCGCTCTCCGCGGTGCCAGTGCCCTAGCCCCCCAGCAAGTCACAATGCGATATTCGAGTGACCGCTCGGGAACCGAACCGGCGTCCGAAAGAGGCCCGGTAGTCGCAGCCCGTGACAACGACGATGATCGCGCGCATGAAGCCCCCGACGATCAAAAAGTATCTCGACACCTCCAACTGCATTGACGGCCGGTTGATGGCTAGCGCGTGGCAGGAAGGCGATGGGCCATGGTTCGGGCTAGTGACCTTCATCGCTTCGCACCCGGGCGATCCGAGCGAGTCTCATCACACGAAAGGGGGCTACTCGACAGCACACGAGGCTATCGGCGCAGCGAACGCGCTGTCCGTCGAGCTATTCCCGCCTGGCCATCCGCGCACGAGGTCGATCAGTGAACTTAAGGCGCTGGAGGCTGACGGCGAGATCGATCCGTTCTTCAAGCAGCTGCATCACTGGGCGATGCCTGACTTCAAGTCGAGCCCGACGACTTGGGCAGACATGGTCCGCTGCTGCAACGGCCTATCCGTTGGGGTCCGGCCCGACGCCGAGAACGAGCGTACTCTTCAACGGATTTATCGTTTCGTCGAGCCCGTTCGTTCGGGCACATATACGGGCAATGCCGCCGTCACCGAAGCGTGGCGCGTGTTCCCCCTGGCAAGCGCCTAAATCGCGCGATGCCTGCCACACGTAGGTGTCGCGAGAAGTTCCTCGGTGCCTTGCACGCGCTCGCAGTCCGTGAGGGCGACGTGCGCGAACGACTACGAGGTGCGTACTTTTATCTTCGCCAGCTGGAACCTGGCCAGGTGCCCGCGGAGCTCAGGGACGAGTTTGAGTCGGTGCTTGATGCACTTACCCGGCGAGGGCCAGTCCGAGACCCGGACGGCACGCCGTATAGGTCCGCGCTCGTCAATACGCTTGACCAGATGCGAAACGCGACCGGCCGCCGCATCGCCGAACGGATATTCACGCTAGCCCGGGCGGTCGACGCCTAGGAAGCTGGCCACGTCTGCGCGTGCTCGCGAGCTCCGCCAGCGGCACGCCGGTGGCTTTCTCCAGCCGCAAGCGAAGCGTTTCGATCTCAGGCGTCACGCTGCCCTCGCCGACGCGCTTGGCGGCGTCTAGCACGGTCTCGCGGGCATCAACGACGGCGACGGCAGGCTTCGGCTGCGGCTTGCGCATGCGGCAGTATCGGCGTGCGACCCCCATGGCTTGAGCGATGACGCTGGACGAGCCATATCGACTCTGTCGAACCGGTCAGCCAGCCGATCCGGCGCAGGTAGTCGCGGCGCTGGGCGTCATCGCTTCGATCGGCTTGGCCAGGTCCGGCCGGTGATACATGACCCCGCAGGCCCGGCAGCTGACGAACTCGGTCGTGTAGAGCTCGCCGCTCTTCTGGCGAACCGTCACGCGGGTGAACTCGTCGGATCCACAGAGGCAATTTGACGGGCTCGGCATCGCTTGCGCTGAATACTGTATGGATATACAGTATCGCCATGAGCCGATACGCGGGCAACTTGGCCGACGTGCAATGGCTCGCACGATGCGCGTGGCGCCTGCGCGAGCACTGGCCGCACGCCGATCCGACGAGCCTGGAGGAGGCGGCCGCCGAGCTCTGGCACGACGAGTCGCTGCGCACGCTCGCGCCAGCTGATGCGGCAATCACGTGGCTGCGTCGCGGCATTCCGCGTGTCGACCGGACAGGGGGCGGCGAGCCGTCGTGATCGCCCTCACACGTCCGGCACAATGCGCCGCGAGGTGACGCATGGCCGAATCGTCGATCGAGTGGACAGAGCACACGTGGAACCCCGTCACCGGTTGCACGAAGATCTCGCCGGGCTGCAAGCACTGCTATGCAGAGACGATGTCGCGACGCCTCAAGGCGATGGGCGCGGCAGGCTATGAAAACGGCTTCGAGCTGACGCTTCACCCGGAGCGTCTGGAGCAGCCGCTGCGTCGCCGGGCACCGACGACGTACTTCGTCAATTCGATGTCTGATCTCTTCCAAGTCGGAGTGCCGGATGCCTTCGTCGAGCAGGTGATCGACGTGTGCGCGAGCACGCCGCAGCACACCTACCAGATCCTGACGAAGCGAGCGCAGCGCATGGCTCGGTTCTTCGCGCATCGCGAGAGCCCGCCAAACGTCTGGCTCGGCGTGTCGGTCGAAGATCAGCGCTACGGCGTGCCTCGCATCGAACATCTCCGCTCGATCGACGCCGCGGTGCGCTTTCTATCCGTCGAGCCGCTGCTGCGCGACGTGGGCGTGCTCGACCTGGCCGGCATTCACTGGGTCATCGTCGGCGGCGAGAGCGGCCACAAGGCGCGACCGATGGCCGCCGAGTGGGCTGAGAACGTGCGCGTGCAGGCCGAGCGGCAAGGCGTCGCGTTCTTCTTCAAGCAATGGGGTGCCTGGGGTGCCGACGGCATCCGGCGCAACAAGAAAGCGAACGGTCGGCAGCTGGCTGGTCGGCAGTGGAATGAGTATCCGGTGATCGAGCTAGCCGTCGCCTAGAACGGAAGTTCACGATTCACGCCCTGAGCCACGTCGCCCCAGACTCTCACGGGCGATGCGTGACGGCTGAAAAACACGAGGTGATAGAGCGGTGCGTTCTTCTTCGTGCGGATCAGCGGAAAGCGTTGGCTGATGGTGAAGCCGAGCGATTCGATCTGCCGGCACCAGTAGTCGAAGAACTCGTCGTCCGCGTCGCCGCGAAAGAACGACTGCACGTCGATCTCTTTGCGCCAGCCGGGCGCGACCTTGTCGAAGCGTTTGCCCTCGCGCTCGAAGTCCATCTTCACGTTGCGGCGCAGATCGGAGGTGCTGAAGTGCACGGCGAAGTCGACGTGCTTCAGCTGCGCGAGCCTCGTGATCACATCCCACGAGAGAAATTCGAGGCTGTACGGATCGAGGTAAGCCAGGCACAGCGCGGTCGGCGGTACGAGCAGTGCCGCGCGGTCGACCACATCTGCGGCCGCGCCGCATAGGGGCTCGACGGGAGCGCCTAAGGCACGCAGGCGCTGCGCGCAAGCATCCGAGCGAGCTTGATCGATGTCTGACGTGACGCACTTCGTGAACGGCGCCGTGTCGTCCAGCTGCGAGTGCAGCCAGGCGATCTGCGCGCCGCCCAACCGTGTGCGGGTTTCGCCTTCGACTTGAATCCGGCCAGGTCCACAGAACAGATCGACGAGCACGCGGTCGGGAAACCGCTTGCGCATCTCGCGCGTGCCCTCAATCCACTTGGCGAGGTACATGTGCTTCATCGCCGGCACCCAGTCGCCGACGCCATTCCCTTGCCGACCCTTCTCGATCAGCAGATCGGGGTGCGGATCCTCGCGATCGGCGAGCACGAATTGATGTCTCATATCGCCTTCAGCTGCGTGAGCAGTACCGCTGTGTCTGCTTCGCGCTGCCGGTCTTCAAGCGGCGCCGAGCAGTACGCAATGCCGTTGTGGCTCACTCGCTCCGGGGGCACATCCGTGCCGCGCGCATTCAACAGGTAGCGCAAGATGGTTTCGGCTGCGCGGAAATTGTTCTCGGCGACGTTCAGATGCTCTTCGCGGCGTCTTTGAGTGTTGGCGGGTATATCGAGTCCCGGGCGTTCGGCGATTTGTTCACCTAGCTTCGAGGTAATCAAAGCCACATCCGACACGGCATAGGCGGCATCCCAGTCGGGAAAGTCGAGCAAGGGGATCTTTGACAAGAGCTCCGACTGCCTTTCCAGCGCGCCGTGCTGCTCCCAAATTGGCCCGCCGATATTGTTTTGATCGAGCATCTGCTGGCACAGTGCGCGGCAGTGGAAGACGCCACTTGCCATGATCTTCAGACGGCGCACTTCCTCCGCGAGCGCCCTCTCCGCATCCTTCGCGTGCTGGCGACCGACCTGCCAATAGACCACGACGGCGCCAACGATGATGGCAGCGGTGGTCGAAAACGCGCTGACGGTCTCTGCGATCGCCTGCATGCCGTCTAGCCAGTTCTTGCCGGCGGGCAAGGATGGAAAGGGATAAAGCGGCCACGCCAGAGCCGCCATGGTGAAGACGATCACGGCGATCACGCACGCTGCCGTCACCTTGTCGTCGCGGGTCATCGGCAGATTGTCCGTGGAATCGGGGCAGCACAGCGACTGCGAGCATCGCTAGCCTGCGCACGAATACCTGCGCGACCTTCGAGCGGACGACGTAGAACTCAAAGCGAGGAGCATTCACGATTGTCGTGTCGACTAGTCCCTTCCTCTGACCCAGTAGAAGGTACGCGGGAAACGTCCGATTCGGCACTCCCTGGAAGCGGACGCTGACGAACGACTCCTTTTGCCGACGGCGGTCATTCAAACGTGGAGTCGGAGTGACGGCAGATAGTTTCGACCGGCCTACGGCAAACTCAGACGTTCGGGCGTGCGCGGCCCCGTTGGACCGGGCAGTGCCGTCATGGCGCGAGCCACAAGCCCAGCGCCTCCGCCGCTGCGCGCGCCTTCCCAACCCGCGCCTCGCGGTCCAGCAACCTCGCGGAGACGTACTCCCGGCAGACCTTGAGCAGTTCCGCTTTGGTCGTCAGACCAGGGTTCGCCTCGAGAGGATTCCACTTACCCTTGAGCTTGTTGCAGGAGTCGCAGGCCGCCACGAGGTTGTGCTGTCCGTCCTTGCTGCCGTCCTTCGAGGAGGGCACGAGATGGTCATGGGTAAACGCGAAGTACAAGTGATGGTCGGCCATGAAGCTCCGCCCGCAGTAGACGCAGCACCAGTTCGATTCCACTAGAAGCGCCAGGAAATCGGGGTGCCAGTTGTGCTCCTTGGCGAAACGGGCGATCGTGTCGTCGTCGGTCATGCCCGTGTCCCCCGAAAGCCGATCTCCGACAAGCGGGCGAGCTAGCGGCTCTTTCGTGCGATCGCAGACAAGATGGCGGCAATGAGACAGAGAACGGGTACGAGAAATTGCCCCAGGTGAGCGAGACCTTTGAGGTAGCTGATCGCCATAAGCGTAGGCATTTCGTCCATGCTCTTGACCGCCGCCGGCGCTACATGAGCGAACGAGCCCAAGACGAAGTAGCTCACGACAGCCAAGCTCACCCCGGCCCACCATGGTGCCAGTGCGATGAGGTCGACGAAGGCCTCGAGACCGTTCTGCTTTCTATTGACCAAGGATCTGCTCTCGGCGGTTTCGACGCCCAACAGCGTAGACCCATGCGCACCCGCGCGAGGTTGCTTTCGGCGTGACGCATTTCACAAGGCCCGAGCCCCATCGAAAGCCGCTAGCCCTGCTTGCGTGGGCCGCAGAAAATCAACCGCTTCGGGCCGAGTTGAAGCGGCGAGCGGTGCGCTGAGGTGAGGTCAAGCTCCGACGTAGACCGGTCCGCCTCTTTAGCAACATGACTGGCCGGTCCCGGCGACTGCCGACATTCGTCCGCCGAGCTCGAACGGCAGCAGATAGTCTGAAGCCGAAGAACGCCGCTGTGCGACGAGCGTCAGCTCCCCGAAGCCGCCGGCCGCACGCTCTCGGCCAGTTGCAGTAATACGATCGATCGGGAAACCGCCATTGCCAATGACTGGTTTCAAAGGACAGCCGCCATGGGGCGACGGCCGCTCGAACTCGCTCGTTCTCCAATCCAGTCGCTCACGCTCTCGCGGCCCTGACCGACATCCGATGCAGGAGGTACGTCAGCGCAGTTCGAATAGCCGAACTGAAGCTGCCGACCCTTGCGGACTTTGCAAGGTTGCACCGCAACGCCGCGAAGCGGACATGCAGGTCAGTCATCTCGACTCGCCCTCCTGGCATCTTCCGCCACTCGTGTTGTGGAACGCTTCTGCGAGGACACCCTGGTTTGTCAGAGCTGAGCCTCCTGCCAGGTCCGTCGCGTCGCAAGACGCCTGGGGTGGGCCATCTGCGCTTCCTGACCTGTTGCTCATCCTTCGAGACGACATCGGAGTCATGCCGCCGGATCGCAGTCGCCAGCCGAGTCAGTGGGGCATGCAGAGCCGCCACAATTGGCCATGATCCACGCGCGACCCCGTGTCGAGTCACCCAGGTACGCCAAACCAGATTTCGCCGTCCCTGGCCTGGTCGCGAGCTACATACTGGCTTCTTCAGGAAGCATCTCTCAATGACCCTCAGTCTTCGCACTTCCCCTCTACTCCCTTCCATCCTTGCAACCTTGATCCTGGTCGGCTTGGCTGGGACTGCTTCTGGCGCGCCGCATCCCAAGGCCCACGCAGCAGCTCACAAGCCCAAGCCGGCCGCATCCACCGAGCCCGCGACGACCACCGACGCGAATGGACTCTCGGTGCCGGTGCTCGCCAACAGGGCATGGGTCCTGATGGACTTCAACACGGGGCAGATCTTCGCCTCCTCCAATCCGGACGAACCGCTTCCGCCCGCGTCCCTGACCAAAATGATGACCAGCTACCTGGTGGAACAGGGGCTGAAGAGCGGCAAGCTGAAGCCTACCGAACCGGTCACCATGAGCCTGAGCGCCTGGTGCCGCGGCGGCAAGGATGGCGACAGTTGCATGTTCGTGCCGCTCAACGCGCAGGTGCCCTTGATCGACATGCTGCGCGGTGTCGTCATCGACAGCGGGAACGACGCCTCCAAGGCGTTGGCCGAGCATATCGGCGGCTCGCAATCCGGGTTCGTCGCCATGATGAATGCGGAAGCGGCGAAGCTGGGAATGACGCATACGCACTTCGAAAATTCGGACGGGCTGCCCAGCCCCAGCCACAAAGCCTCGGCACGCGACCTCGCCGTGCTCTCGCAGGCGATCATCCGCAATAGCGCCGAGTACTACCCGATCTACGCGGAGCACGAGTTCACCTACAACGGCATCAAGCAGGGCAATCGCAATGCGTTGCTGTACACCGATCCGACCGTCGACGGACTCAAGACGGGGCACACGGAGGAAGCTGGGTATTGCTTAACCGCTTCGGCCAAGCGAAACGGGATGCGCCTGATTTCGGTCATCATGAACGCGAACAGCGCGCAAGCTCGAGCTGACCAGACCCGGGTGCTGTTCAACTGGGGCTACAGCAACTTCGAGGAGGCGACCCCTGTCCAGGCAGGCGCGACACTGGCGACCGCCAAGGTGCTGTACGGCGTGGCGCCCGATGTCGCGGCGGGCGTTGCACAGTCGTGGACGCTGGTGATACCGAAGGGACAAGGCGCCGCGGTCAAGACCTCGGTCTTGCTGACCCCGGGCCTGGAAGCGCCGGTCTCCAAGGGTGCCGTGATCGGCAAGGTCGTCGTCACGGCCAACGGCAAGCAACTCGGGGAGGCGCCGGTCGTGGCGCTTGCTGGCGTGGAGCGCGCGGGATTCTTCCTGCGCATGCGCCAGCACATCTCCGGTTGGTTCTCGAAGTAGCGCGCATCCTGATCACGTCAACGCCGCTTCCGCGAAGCGGTCGTTGGCGACCTCCCTTCCTGGCTCGGACCACCCGTTCGCGACGCTGGCCGACAGCTGACGTTGGGAAGTCTCGCGATCACACAGAAGGACCGCTGCCGGGCTTCGCCTCGAACTCGACGTCCCGGCCAAAAGCGGAATGCCGCGAACGGCTGCTCTTGGCGGACACCTCGTCGTGGCGGACGCCCTGTCCGCCAGCGCTGCGGGGCGTTTGAATCGGCAGAGGTGATAGTCCACGCATTTCCATCGCAGCCACGCAGCCACCTCTCCGGGCGCCTGCTCAAGTAGCTCGGCGGCGCGCATGAGCCTCGAACCGGTTGGGTGCACGTCCGGCGTCATTGCTACGAAACCGTGACCCAGAGCGACCAGAGCCCCCATACCTGGATCTCCAGAAGCGACACTGCAGGCGCTTCAGGCGGCACGAGACGTCGAACGACGATGCCCGGCTCGATGGCGTAGACCCTTCCCTGTTCCCGGACCATTCGCAACGTGTCCGGCGGCGCGCCATCGATGTCTGTGCCTACTCGGATTCGCAGAGGCAGCTCGATGAATTGGCCGCCGTCCATGAAGTGAATTCCGCGGGCCATCTTCTCGCCCAGTCGCCGTAGGTAGTCCCCGGGGACGTGGATGCCGAACTGCTCCTCAGGCGGTCGCCCCCATTTCTCGCTAAAAGGCTTCAAGACGCGCGCCTCCGAGGGTACGAGCTGCACTTCTCGATCGATCTTTCGACGCAGCGCCGCCCTAGCTTGTTGGTCGGACAAGTTTCTACCGGCTTCCGGATCCATTGCGCGAAGAGCCCGCTGCACAATCCCCGCGGTTGTCGCGGCCTGCGGATTAACGCACAGGGCAAGCCGCATTAGAAAATCCGCCTCCATCTTGCCAAGGGCGGCGTTGCACGGCCGACAGGAAGGGGCCTTCCACCGTTCGAGGTCAGGCGGAGCGTTCTCCGGGTACCAGGACACGGGAAAGATGTGATCGTCGGTGAGTTCTTGCCCGTCCAAAAGGCAGTGAACGCATCGACCTATGCGACGGGGGCGAGCCATGGTGGCAGATTGTCGTCGTTCCTCTTCTTCGGACCGGCGTTGACACGCGGACCCACGAGTCGTGGTGGTCAAGCAGCTCGTAGCGCTAACACCACCCTGGTTTTGAAGCGGCTGCTATGCACGACACTACGGTTGCAGAACTCCAGAGAGGGGGAGTGCGATGCAACTGGCGACACTGAGCATCCGGAACTTCAGAGGCGTCCGGGAAGGAGACTTGGCGCTGAACCAGCACAACGTGTTCATCGGCGCCAACAATTGCGGCAAGACGACCATCATCGAAGCGCTGGCACTACTGTTTGGCCGCGACCGCATGGTCCGAGCGCTGACGGAGCACGACTTCTTTGGTGGCAATCCTGGGCCTGTGGACAGGATCAGGCTCACGGCCACAGTGGTGGGATTCAGAGGCAATGATGCGTCACGTCACCCGGACTGGTTTGGGCCTGACCGAGCGGTACCGAAGTGGATCCATCCGGAGACCGGTGCATTGCTAGCCGAGCCTATCAACACAAAGTCGATACTTGCCTGCCAAATTGGCTTTGCCGGTAGATTCGATCGCGCCAGCCTGGAAGTAGAGACAGCGCGCTACTTTGTCGATGAGGACTCCATCGATGTTTTCGCGGAAGATTCATACCAAACAATCCCCGCGCGACTGCTCAAGGAGATCGGTTTCTTTCTTGTGCCCGCTAGTCGCACTTGGGACAGGGTCATATCTTTCAGCAGCGAGCTCTTTCGGCGTGTGCTTACCAGCGGCGACGGGCTGCCGTCGCAAGCGGTGCTCAGCGAACGGGATCGGCTACGTGCACCTGACCAGCCGGTCGAGGCCGATGCGAAACTGGCGCCGATCGTTCAGGAACTGAACGATGAGCTCAAGGGGTTTTTTCCGACGGCGCCGAAACTCAAGCTGCGGCTGACCTCGACTGACAGCGACGGCGTGATGGAGTCGCTGGTTCCTCACTTTTCGTTTGCTGATGCGGATCTAGCGATCCCTGCGAGGCGTCACGGGACCGGATTAGTCTCGCTGCAAAGCCTCCTGTTGCTGTTCCAGTTTGGCCGCCGACGAACCGCCGCCGGCCAGGGTTTCTGGATGGCGCTGGAAGAGCCGGAACTGCACATCCCTCCGCCACTTCAGCGCCGAGTCGTACAGCGGCTCCAGTCGCTGTCGGCGCAGACGTTTATCACGTCACACTCGCCCACCGTGGCCGGCATGTCCGATCCAAAGGCTCTTCATGTCCTACGCAATCAAGGGGGTAAGTTGATATCGACCCCGTTGAGTTCAGCGATGGCACAGGCTAGCGACCCTAACCCGGTACGCAAGCTGTTCGAACTGCATCGGCTCGACACCATAACGGCGCTGATGCATGACTGCTTGCTGATTCCTGAAGGGCTATTGGACGTCGAGTTGCTTCACATCTTGGCGATGGCGGTCGATGCTCACCAGCGGTGGGAGCCCGGCTTCGATTCGCACTTTCTTGCCCACGTTGGTGTCATTCGCACCACGGACGGCCAAGTGGTGGCGACTTATGAACGTTTGAGAGATCTTCATCCTCGGATTGTCTGTTTGCTAGATGGCGATCCCGCTGGCGACTCTTACCTTGCGAGTCTGGCCGGCAAGCATGCACCGCCCACTCGTGCTCTGCGCTGGCCGGACGGGTGGACGATCGAAGACGTATTCGGATGGGTACTCGACGCTGAACCGGCTGTCCTCGAAACCATCGATGGCATCCTGCGAGTGCCAGTCAAGACTGCCGACCTCGTCGCGCGGTTGAAGTCGACGGATAGAGCGGCGGGTGGGCTAAAGCAAGACCGGGTGGCATATGAGGCCATCGGGCAGGCGATAGCCGGCTCAACGATCGCACGCGGGCGAGCTCTGGCACTGTTGAACGCCATGGCCTCCGAATGCTTGGGAGTGGACACGAGCTTGTTCTCGGACAACGACGAACTTGAGACACTGCGCATTCGCGTCTTCAATCCATGACGGTTTGGGCGGTGAGCGGTGCAGCCGGATACGGGAAGACCTACCGCCTCCTGCAGCGCATGGCAGAGGAATTGCAGGCGCAGCCGCTTGCCTCAGGCCAGTCCATCCTGAGTCTAACTTTCATGCATGGCGCTCGCCAACGTTTGGAGCAGAAGCTTCGGACCGTACCGGGCCTCCGCGGCAAATACGAGTGCATGACAGTCGACGGCTTCGCGCGTTCCATACGTTCGCGTTGGCAGTCGATGGCGAGCGCGATCGGTCAACCGCCAACGGATGAGGTGGACTTCGATGCGCAGTGCTCGCTATCCGCAGACCTAGTCGAGCGTCCGACTGTCGGCGAATGGCTGCGGATCGGATATCCCCTCGTCGTCCTTGATGAGGCTCAGGACCTCGATCCGCATCGCCTTCGACTCATAAAGGCACTCGCTAGCTGTGTTCGTCTGTTGATCGCATTTGACGATTTCCAGTGCCTTAGGCAAGAGTTGCGACCCAGCCCGGTTTCTGGATGGTTGCCATCGGTGTGCGAGCCGGAGGTACTACACAAGCCGCAGCGAACTAAGGTGAGTGCGCTGTTGGATGCCGCGGCTGCGCTGCGTTGCGGTATGGCCCCGAGACAGGGCACGGGCTTCAAGATCGCCGAGTGTGCCGGCGCCAATCAGGCGGCTGCACTGATCGCCAGTAAGTTGCATTTCGCGAACCTGGCACCAGGCCCCAACAGCCTCGCGGTGATTACCCCGTCGCGATCGCAGGGTTACGCGGCCGGGTTGGTTGAGAGGGTGTCGACCACGGCGTGTGGCACCAAGAGGCTAGGTCCATTTCGCATCCACTGGGAGTCCGGCGAGTCGCCCTTCCTTGACGCCGTCAAGTCACTGGAATATGGCAACTCCAAGCCACCGTCTGAGGTGCTCGCGCTTCTGCGCGAGATGGAGGAGTGCAATGCGCAAGAGTCGCTGATCCGCTGGGTGATCCGGCAGCGGGACATGGCTGGGCGCGGATGGTTTGACCACGAGCATCTACTGTCCCAGACGCGCAGGATCCTCGCAACCCAACGAGCCCGCACCTACCGACCCGAGAACGGGCGGCGAGCGCTTACCGTCCATCAAGCTAAGAACCGAGAGTTCGATGGCGTGATCGTGATCTGGCCCTATACCGTCGCGCAGGACGACGAAGGAAAGCGGAGGCTTCTGTATAACGCCATCACGCGCGCGAAGCACTGGTGCGTCGTCGTAGTCCAAGGTACGGGCAGCACCTTGAAGTCGCCTTTTCGCTAAACGTCCCCAAACGACAGCCAATGTCCGAGCGGGCCTGAAAAGAAGGAGGAACCCATCATGATTACACGCGGCCACTACATCGGCGAAGTGATCGACGAGTTAGCCGCAATCGGGCAGCAAGTGGCCATGCGCAATAGGTTGGGTCTCACCGATCTTACGGTGTATGCAGAGAACGTCTTTAGGGACGTTCTCAATATCCTCTCGAGCTGCAACCTTCAGAACCTGAACAAAGATCGATCCAACGAACCTGGCCTCGACCTGGGCGATGAGGCCGCAAACCTCGGCGTACAAGTGACGTCTAGAGCCGACTCGGCAAAGGTGAATTCAACGCTCCAAAAGATCACCGCTGATCAAGCTGCAAAGTTCACCGACGTGGTCGTACTCGTCGTTGGCAAAAAGCAGGGCTCTTACACCTTGGACCCCGATCTTTGCGCGAAATGCAACTTCGACTCAAGCAAGATTTGGGACCTCGACAATCTGGCGCGCATGACCGTGAGCTTGCAAATAGAGCCCCTGCAGAAGTTGCACCACCTAGTTCGCTCTGAGGTTGCCAGGCTTAAAGTCGAACTGGAAGTTCCCAACGAGGAGGGGAAGTATCCGACGTCGGGATATGACAAGTGGGAAATTCGAGTCAAGCCCAAGGTAGGCGACGGCCAAGCGTTCATTACCTACTGGCAAAACGAACACGACGTTGAACTCAATGACAGAGAGGTTGAAGATGTCAAGAAGGCGCTTCGCAGGCTCGGTAGGCGCCTGTCTCGACTTCCTCGAATCACTCGTGAGTTCTTGGTAATGCTCTACGAGCGACGAGACTCCGCGCGATCGCGTAGGTTCACCGATGCCCAATGGGCGCATGTCCTCTACAGCAAGGTGAAACGTGAGTACCAAGGTGGCGACCTTGAAGGGGAGTTTGACATCCTTGAACACGAGGAATTTGTGAGAATTGATGGCGAAGATCCATACGAATCGGGTCCGCCTGAGATCGGACTGCACATTACAACCGACAGCGACGACCTGGCCGCGGGGTTCTTGGAGTTCGTGAAAGACAGAGACCTAAGTTTCCGAACGGTCATTGGTGAAGCGGACCTCTCAGCATTCTGAGCGAGTGTCAGCTTTCAGCCGTTGAGTCTTGGCGAGTGGATGTCAGAGAAGGGTCGGCAGTGACCAGTCGCGGCGGACGGAAGCTGTCACTGCCAGGTCGCCCTGATGAACCGAGCCCAGGTTCCCATCGGTCCGTCGCCGTCCGGCAGGTCTTGGGGTAATCGTATTTTTTCAGCAGATTGACACGGTTGCCCTCATAAAGGTCAACCGAGACAACCCGAGCCTTGTCGGACGACGACCCAACCGGCGTGCAGCGGCGCGTGCCCTGTCCCGACCGTGTCAATTTGGTCGAAAGATACGATGACCCCGCGCATCACGATGTCGTTCGTCGGTGTCAGCGCGCGCATCAGTCAAATAAAGGAGCGGCGACCTACCCGAATCGGGTAATCTCTTCAATTGTGAGCTCGCGGAGCCACGAAGCGTAGAACCGGGAGCACCATGAAGTACGGTTTGCTTTTCCCCTGTCTCGCCGCGACGGCTTTGGCCTTCGCCACTCCTGCACGCGCGCAGAGCGTTCAGTACGACGTGTCGTCCCTTGGCGCCAATGCCTGGCGCTACAGCTACGTCATCGTTAACTCGAGCCCGACCTTGCAATTCGACGAGGTCACGATCTATTTCGATGTCGGCAGCTTCCAGTCTCTCTCGCTCGCGGCGACACCGGCCGCATGGGATCCGCTCGTCATCCAGCCTGACAGCGCGATCCCGGCCGACGGTTTCCTTGACGTGATCCATCCGGGCGGCCCGTTCGCAATGGGAGCCTCGTTCTCTGGCTTCTCGATTGACTTTGCCTACCTCGGAACTGGCACTCCTGGCGCGCAACGCTTCGAGCTTTACGACTCGTCGGACTTTTCGTTGCGCTACGTCGGAGAAACAACGCTGCAGGACATTTCGCCAGTTCCGGAGGCGCCGACCTTGGCACTGCTCCTAGTCGGACTCGCGGCCGGTGCGAAGACGGTGAAACGACGCGCCTCGCGCATCGCGTGCACGGCAGAGGCGTGAACGCCCCAGCGCTTCATCACAGGACCTGCCGCGCAGGATCGACGAAAAGGAGCAAAGATGCGAACGTCTCCTCATCATCAGAGTAGAGGGCGTGCCCGCCGTCTACGGGCCGCCGGTGTCGGTCTCGGCCTTGCCTCGGTCCTCGGGGCCGCGACAGCAGCGCCCGAAGTGGAGGGGTTCGACCTCGTCGACAGCGTTCGCGTCGATCGCACCCACTTCGACTACAGCTACACGTTGCGGGTCCGCGGGGATGCCCGTTCCTATGCGACCGGCACGTTCACAGTGACGAGCACTGCGGCGACAAGCCAGATCATGAAGGGGGGCGTCGCCGTTGGAGGCGTCGACGCAGGGAGCTTCGTTCGCACCAATGATGTCTTTACGGTGCGTCAGGACCGCACAGTGCCCCTTGATACAACGGCCTTGAAATTTGCCTTCTCGGGAAGTCCGACGGGAGTCGACCCCAGCGCTTCAGACCCTGCGGCGGTTCGCATCGGCCAAGTCGCCTTTCTGGAAAGCGGCGGGCGCCCCTTGCATGAAGGATCATTTCCGATTGCCTCGGAAAATCCGACAGCCGGAGCGAACCTGATTCTTCGCGCCAACCTGTTCGGTAGCGTCGCTAACGCATCGTTTGCCCTAATCGGCGCTTCAGGCCAGACGCTCTGGCAAGGTGCCCTCGCCGCCCCCAATCCTGCTGAACTGGCGTCGCCGCGCTACGTTGCCGGCGTGACTGTGCCAGCACAGCCGTTTCGGATTCGGGTCGTCGCCATCGCAAGCAACGGCCACACCGTCTCTTGGACCTCGGCGAAGCTCTTCGTGCCACCAGCGTATTCGATGGCGATCGCGCCCGCCAAGGGCGTTCTAGCGCAAGGAGAGAGCGTTGCGACCGACATAGTCTTGACGTCCACAACAGCGAGCGGCTTCTATGTTATCGCTCTGATCCTGCCTGCCGGCTTCGCAAGTTCGGCCGGCCCCTGGACGATCGCCCTCGCGCCCGGCGCTCGTGTTGACCTCAGCACCACGATCACAGCGCCGATCAGCGGCGAGCCCTTTCGCCGCTATACGATCGGCGTCCGTGCTGCACCGAGCGGCAGCCCGAGCGACGCGCAGTTAACCAATGTTCGCGTGTTGATCGAGTGAAGGCCGCCATGAAAACACACTTCAAGCAAGGCGGCAGACTCTGGATCGGCGCTATCGCATTCTGCGGGCTGGGAAACGCAATGCTGTCGACATCGGTCGAGGCCTTTTCGATTTCGCGCTCCGTTTGGATTCCGGGCTTCATCGTTCGTCAGGTAAGCGACCCAAATCACGAGAACATCACCGCTCAGGCATTGACCGGCTATACGCCCTTCAAGCTTTCAAATGGCAGCGACGCGACCTTCTCGGCTGAGGCTCTTTCCGTTATCACCTCGGGCAACGTTGATAACGACTTGGCCGCTAACAACATTCCCGAACTCCACGCCGACGAGGAGCGCCTGCTGGGAAGCTTCCGCTATGTCCTCGGCCAGCGCGCACGGATCGCACGCGCGGCAAGATCCGGAGACTTTACGGAGGCGCAAGAGGATCTTGGGTCTGCGCTGCACACGATCCAGGACTTCTACGCGCACACGTCCTGGATCGAAGGTGGCCACACAGGCCTTGCGCCGCTGACGCAGCTGACCGACCCGCCCGAGTTCAGTAATATCATCGGAAACCAGACGACTTGCACGCACTTCGGACTCGTCCCTGCAGCACCCTTTGCGCCTCTAACGAGCGGATGGTTCCAAGCCATCGACGCTAGCGGGGTGAGCGGCTGGTCGACCGACCCCGCAGACTACGGCCTATTTGAGCCGAGCAGCTGGCCACACAACAAGTGCGTTCACGGAAGTCCGTTCCTGCAATCGAACGACAGCGAAGGATTCGGACTAAACAAGGACACGGTGCTTCGCGCGAACTTTCCAACCGCCTATAGCCTTGCGGTTCAGGCAAGCGTCGAGTACGTCAAGGCAGTCGTCGCTGATCTCGGAGACCGGAAGGGCGCCATTTGTGGCCTGCTCGGGCAAGACCAGACCCTATGTGGGACCGTCATTCCAATTGTGAATTCAGGTTTCGAAGCTGTTGCTCTTGCCGACGGTGCATTCGTTGGCAACATTCCCGGCTGGACTATTGGCGCTGGCGTTGGGTTCAATCCACCAGTCGGAACGTTCAATCCCACGGCGGCGCAGTTTCCGGGAGGCATCGTTCCTGAAGGGCAAAACATCGCCTATAGCAAAGACGGAACTATTTCCCAAGTGTTATCGACGACATTGAGCGCGAACACTACATACATCCTAAAAGTTGACATCGGACACCGTCTGGATAACCCGGTCTTTCCAGGTTATTCAGTACAACTGAGGGTCGTACGGCCCGGTATGGACGACATCGTTCTAGCGACAGAGTCAGCACTTTCCCCCGGACTGGGAAGCTTTCAGACATCGACTCTTTCTTACACTGCCAACGCATCGGATGCGAGCCTTGGTATGAACCTGAAGATCTTGTTTGACGTAACGCCAGTTGGCGACTTCCAGGTCTTTTTCGATAACGTTCGCCTGACCGCAACCCAGTGACTGACTGCCGATCGTGAATTTCTTCTCCCCCTAGTCGTACCTGAACGGCGAAGGCAGTTTGAAGTCCATTGCTGGCTGGCACTGACGATCAGCTGCCCATGCCAAGTAGAAGCGCAACATCGCCGATAGTTGGAGAGCTGCGCCAGGTGATGAAGATCGACGGCCACGGGCCAAGATCTGTCGGTCGCGACTGGCAATACTCGTGCAATCTGTCGAGCGAAAGCGCTCAGTGCACTGAAGGCCGTACTCCAACCGCGTGATTCATCACTTCATCGGACTGTCCGCGCTGAATGCGCTCGCGACGAGCCGACGTCTTCGCTCGACCCGGAGATGGTCAAGGAGGAGTCGCGCCTCCACAAGCCGTCGCCACCGACGCTCAGCCAGTTGCTGGAGCGGCAGATCGAGTCGCTTCGTCTGGCGGCAGGGTTGACCGCGAGCGCCGTAGCTCAGAAGGCCGGCTTGTCAAGCTCGATGTTCTCGCGGATCGAGCGTGGCATCGCGTCGCCTTCCGTCGACTCGATTGACCGGATCGCGGGCGCGGCGCTCACGCGGGAACTGGTGCACTGTGCGACTCTTGCACCGTCGAGCCACAACACGCAGTGCTGGAAGTTCGCGGTCGAAGACAAGGCCATCACGATCCGGCCTGACCCGGCACGGCGCTGCCCCGCGGTGGACCCCGACGATCACCACCTATTCGTGACCCTGGGCTGCGCGGCCGAGAACCTGGTGCAGGCGGCGCAGGCGCACGAGCTCGTGGCGGCCCCCAGCTTCGACGCCAACAACAACCTCGTGCGTGTGGGTTCTGTCGCAATAGGGGTGGCCG